>CALBPV010000007.1 GCA_937899265.1 uncultured Bacteroidales bacterium | reverse complement strand
TGCCTGAGAAAAATCACTCAATAATATATCCGCAATTATGAATCTCAAAAAAAACTTACTGACCTTGGCCGCGCTGGCATGCTGTGCCGGCACACAGGCCACAGACCACACCTTCACGCTGAATGCGTCGAAGGCCGGTGCACCCATCCAAAAGACCATGTACGGTATCTTCTACGAGGACATCAATTTCGCCGGTGACGGCGGTCTTTATGCCGAAATGGTGAAGAACCGTTCATTCGAGTTCCCCAACCGCCTTCAAGGCTGGAAGACCTTCGGACAGGTCGAGGTAAAGGATGACGGTCCATTCGAGCGTAATCCTCATTATGTGCGCCTCCGCTGGAGCGGCCACAATGACAAATATACCGGCATCGAAAACGAGGGATTCTTCGGTATCTCAATCGTCAAAGGCAAGGAATACCGCATCTCCTTTTGGGCCCGCACACCCGAGGGCGGCACATCCAACATCCGCGTGGCTGTCGATAACGTGGCCTCGATGGGCGAAACGCAGACCATCGTAAAGGCCGATGTCAAGGTGGATTCCAGAGAGTGGAAGAAATACCAGGCCGTCTTCACGGCTCCGAGAAGCTTCGACGGCGCTGTGCTCCGCCTCATCCTCATGGAGGGAGCCAAGGGTGCCGAACGCAACGTGACGACCGATCTGGAGCACGTGTCGCTCTTCCCCGTTGACACCTGGAAAGGCCGCGAGAACGGTGTCCGCAAAGACCTCGCCCAGCATCTGGCCGACCTGAAGCCCGGCGTGTTCCGTTTCCCCGGCGGCTGCATCGTGGAAGGAACCGACCTCGAGACCCGTTTCCAGTGGAAGAATTCGGTAGGCCCCGTTGAGAACCGTCCCCTGAACGAAAACCGCTGGCGCGACACCTTCCTCCACCGTCTTTTCCCCGACTACTACCAGAGCTACGGCTTGGGATTCTATGAATTCTTCCTGCTCTGCGAGGACTTCGGCTGCGAGCCTCTGCCTGTGATTTCGGTGGGTTTGAGTTGCCAGTTCCAAAACCGCGACCCCGAGAAAGCCGGGGTCCACGTGCCTCTCGACGAACTTGATTCCTACATCCAGGACGCGCTCGACCTTGTAGAGTTTGCCAACGGAGACCCCTCCACCCCCTGGGGCAAAGTACGTGCCGAGATGGGTCATCCCGAACCATTCAACCTCCACTACCTCGGTGTGGGCAACGAACAGTGGGACTACAAGGACAATGCGGCCTTCACCGACCGCCTCCGCAAATTCAACGCGGCGCTTCGTGCCAAATATCCCGCCCTCAAGCTCATCGGCACAACAGGTCCCGACTCGGAGGGCGAGAAGTTCAACATGTTGCAGCCCAAGATGAAGGAGCTGAAGGTCGATCTCTACGACGAGCACTTCTACAGAGACGAACAGTGGTTCCTGGGTACGGCCGACAAAAACAAATACCCCACCTGCGGCGCGCTGCGCTACGACAAGTACGACAGGAAGGGTCCCAAGGTATTTGCCGGCGAATATGCATGTCACGGCAAGGGCAAGAAGTGGAACCATTTCGAGACCTCCCTCTACGAGGCTGCCTTCATGACGGGCTTTGAGCGCAATGCCGATATCGTCCACATGTGCACATACGCCCCCCTCTTTGCCCACGTGAAGGGTTGGCAGTGGAGACCCGACATGATATGGTATGACAACACGCGTTCTTTCCGCACCGTCTCCTACTACGTGCAGCAGCTCTACTCAACCTACAAGGGCACGAACGTGCTCTCGCTCACGATGGACAAGAAGCCTGTGGCCGGACAGCCCGGACAGGACGGCCTCTTTGCATCGGCTGTGATAGACAAGGGAATGAATGCCGTCATCGTCAAGATAGCCAACACCTCGGACGAGGAACAGACCGTCAACATCAAGTGGCAGGGCAAAAAAGATGACCTGAAGTTCTCATCGGCCTATGCCGAAGTACTCCATTGCGACGAACCCGATGCCGAAAACAGCCTCGACAATCCCAAGAAGATTGAGCCCCGCATGGTGGAAATCAAGCTGGGAGAACCCATCCGCATCGGCGCCAAGACGTTCGGGGTCTATGTATTCCAGCGTCACGAAGACCTTCCCAACGAAGCAGAAGAATAAACCCTCCATATCCTCTAAGCAACGATGAAACGACTCCTTCTCGCAGCACTCGCCGCCAGTGCCCTGAGCCTCCATGCACAAGACGTGCAGCTGACGCTCCACCCACAGGACGCCAAAAATGTGATTCCTGCCGAAATCTACGGACAGTTTGCCGAACACCTCGGCTCCTGCATTTACGGAGGCATCTGGGTGGGCAAAGACTCGCCCATTCCCAATACGGAGGGCTACCGCAACGACGTGCTGCAGGCTCTCAAGGACCTTGAGATACCGGTACTGCGATGGCCGGGCGGATGCTTTGCCGACGAGTACCACTGGATGGACGGCATCGGCCCGCAGGAAAACCGTCCGCGCCTGGTGAACAACAACTGGGGCGGAACGGTGGAAGACAATTCGTTCGGCACCCATGAGTTCCTCAACCTCTGTGAGATGCTGGGCTGCGAGCCGTATGTGAGCGGAAACGTGGGTTCCGGCTCGGTCGAGGAAATGGCCAAGTGGATTGAATACATGACCTCCGACACCAACTCCACAATGGCAGAACTGCGCCGCAAAAACGGACGAGACAAACCCTGGAAGGTGAAATACTTCGGCGTGGGGAACGAAAGCTGGGGGTGCGGCGGAAACATGACTCCCGAATACTACGTGAACGAGTACCGCCGCTATGCCATCTATGCCCGCGACTACGGCAAAAACAGACTCTTCCGCATTGCGTCGGGAGCCAATGCCACCGACAACCACTGGACGGAAGTCTGCATGAAACAAATAGGCCCCGGCCGCATGAAAGGACTCTCCGTGCACTACTACGCCGTCCGCAATTGGGACGAGGGCAAGAAAGGCTCCGCGACAGACTTCACTGCCCAGAACTACTATGAGACCCTCTCCAAGGCAATGGGCATCGAGAAGTGCGTGGTGGATCACATGAAAATCATGGACAAATACGATCCCAAGAAGAAGGTGGCTTTCATGGTGGATGAATGGGGCACCTGGTGGGAAGTGGAGCCCGGCACCAATCCCGGGCACCTCTTCCAACAGAACACGATGCGCGATGCCATCGTGGCCTCCACCTCGCTCGACATCTTCCAAAAATATACCGACCGCATCAAGATGACCAACATCGCCCAAGTCGTCAATGTGCTCCAGGCCATGGTGCTCACCCGCGGAGACCAAATGCTTCTCACACCGACCTATTACGTCTTCACGATGTACAAGCCCCACAAACTGGGCACCTTCATTCCCGCCGACCTCACATGCGAACAAATCACCGTCAACGACAAGGAGAGCGTGCCGCAGGTGTCTTCGACCCAGTCCGTCAAAGACGGCGTGATAACCCTCTCGCTCACCAACACAGACCTCTCGCACGAACACACCGTGGCTGTGAACGTGGACGGCATGCAGATCAAGGGTGCTGAAGGCACCATCATCAACGCCCGCAACATCTCCGACTACAACGAATTCGGCAAGGCCGAGAAGATTCATCCCGAAGTCTTCAAGGGCACCCAAGTCAAGAAGGGCCAACTTCTGGTCACTCTGCCTGCCCACAGCATCGTAACGCTGACACTGAAATAAGCGCTATACATTATTATATTATAAGTTTACTGAAAAAAATGAGCAGATTATTTACCATGATGCTGGGCGCAGCAGCTTTGCTCAGCATCTCTTTGGAGGCCCATGCCGAACGCCATCGTTGGAACTTCAATCGCGACTGGAACTACGCTGTAGGCGACCAGTCGCTCGACGAGGCCAAGAAGAGCGGCACAGCCTGCAGTTTGCCCTGCGCCTTCAATGAGACGGAAGCCTTTCAACGTGCCATCAGGGAGCACACCGATACGATATCCTGGTGGTGGAAAACATTCGAACTGCCGGCCTCGGCTCGCGGACAAAAGGTTTTCGTGGAATTTGAGGGCGCACGCCAGACCGCCGAGGTTTACCTCAACGGAGAACGGGTGGGTCTGAACGAGAACGGCGTGATGGCATTCGGATTCGACCTCACGCCCTACCTCAAGGACGGGGCCAACGAAATTGCAGTGCGTGTGGACAACGACTGGGACTATCGCGAGAAAGCCACCAATACCAAATTCCAGTGGAACGACCGCAACTTCAACGTCAACTACGGCGGTCTGCCCAAAAACGTGTGGCTCCACGCAACCGACCCGATTTATCAGACACTGCCTCTTTACAACAACCTCCGCACCACAGGCACCTATGTCTATGCTACAGACTACAACGTAGCCAAACATCGCGCCACCGTACACGTCGAATCGCAGGTAATCAACGCCACCGACAAGGCTCAAAGGGGACGTCTGCGCATCACCCTTCTGGATGCCGACGGACGGCAGGTAGCCCGGTTCTCGGGCAAAACACAACTCATTCCCGCCGGCGATACCGTTACGCTCAGTGCCTCGCAGGCCATGAGCCGTCTCCATTTCTGGAGCTGGGGCTATGGCTATCTCTACACCGTCAAGTCAGCGCTCGAAATCGGAGGCAAGAGCACCGATGAGGTGACCCTCCGCACGGGCTTCCGCAAGACGCAGTTCGGGCAGGGCAGGGTGTGGCTCAACGACCGTGTGATTATGGTACACGGCTTCGCCCAGCGTTCCTCGAACGAATGGCCCGCCGTGGGCACCGACATCCCCGTCTGGCTGTCGGACTACGGCAATGCCCTCTGTGTGGAAGGCAACGGCAACCTCGTACGCTGGATGCACGTCACGCCCGGCAAACAGGAGATTGAATCGTGCGACCGCGTGGGACTCATGCAGGCCATGCCTGCTGGCGACGCCGAGAAGGACAGGGAAGGACGACAGTGGGAGCAGCGCACCGAGTTGATGCGTGCTGCCATCATCTACAACCGCAACAATCCCTCCATCATCTTCTACGAGTGCGGCAACGAAAGCATCTCTCGCGAACACATGATAGCCATGAAGCAGATTCGCGACAAGTACGACCCCAAGGGCGGACGTGCCATCGGTAGCCGTGAGATGCTGGACATCAACGAGGCCGAATACGGAGGCGAAATGCTCTATATCAACACCAGCCGGAAACACCCCGTATGGGCGATGGAATACTGCCGCGACGAGGGCTATCGCATGTACTGGGACAACTGGTCCTATCCCTACCATCAGCAGGGAGCCGGTCCCTTCTACCGGAAAGCACCCGCTACGGTCTATAACCAAAACCAGGACTCGCTCAGCATCGAGCACATCATCCGCTGGGACGAATACTATCGTGTGCGTCCCGGCTATGGCGACCGCGTGTCGTCGGGCGGTGTCAAAATCATCTTCGCCGAGACCAACACTCACGGACGTTCGGAATTCAACTATCGTGTATCGGGCGTGGTCGATGCGATGCGCATCCCCAAGGATTCCTGGTATGCCCACAAGGTGATGTGGGACGGTTGGGTCGATGTGGAACGTCCCGGCATCTATATTGTGGGGCACTGGAACTATCAGCCCGGAGTGGTCAAACCTGTACATGTCGTTTCGTCATGCGACCGGGTGGAACTTTTCGTCAACGACAAATCCAAAGGCTTCGGCAAGAAGAAACATGACTTCCTCTTCGATTTTGACAATGTGGAATGGGCACCCGGTGTGATACGTGCCGTAGGCATGGACAAGGACGGCAAAGAACTGGCTTCATACGAAATACGCACTGCCGGAGCACCCGACCGCCTGCAGCTCACCCTCATCCAAAATCCCGAGGGGATGAAGGCCGACGGAGCCGATTTGGCGATGGTTCAGGTGGAGGTCGTTGACAAGGACGGTCGCCGCTGTCCGCTTGACAACCGCGATGTCCGCTTCACCCTCCAAGGCGAAGGCATTTGGCGCGGCGGCATAGCCAAATCGGGAGACGGCGAGAATCACATTCTCGACACCGTACTGCCTGTCGAGGCTGGCGTGAACCGCGTCTTTGTACGTTCCACCGTCAAGGCCGGCGAGATTGTACTCAAGGCCGAAGCCAAACACCTCGCTCCCGTCACACTCACGTGGCAGACGGAGGCCGTTGACTGTGCAGGCGGACTTTCCTCCTACCAGCCCAACCTGACACTTCCCTGCCATTTGGAACGCGGAGAGACACCGCTCACTCCTTCCTATCAGGAACGCTACCGTACCGTGCATATCGTCTCGGCCATAACCGCCCAAGGCGAGAATACGGGACAGGAGTCATACGATGACAACGAGCTTTCGGAGTGGAAGAACGACGGCAAGATGCAGACGGCCTGGATTACTTACAATCTGGAGAAAGCCGTACCCGTTGCGGAAATCAACATCAAGCTGACAGGCTGGCGTATGCGCTCCTACCCCATCGAGGTGATAGCAGAGGCTCCGGACGGCACACAGATCGTCATCTGGAAAGGCAACACCGAGAAATCGCTGGGCTATGTACCCCTCAAGATAGAGAATCCCGTGACAGCCAGCCGCTACACCATCCGACAAGTGGGCACAGCCACCGAGAAGGAAGCCTTCGGACAGGTGGTGGAGCTGGCCAACGGCGCAGCCGGTGAGCTGGACCTCTACAAAGATCCCAACGGAAAGGAGGTCAAGGGAGAGCTCCGAATCGTCGAAGTCGATTTCCTCGTGCCTGCGACAGGAGAATCGAAAAACTGAACCTGCCATCCTACTCAGACAATTACGCCCGTCAGGCCGAAAAAGCTTGACGGGCGTTTGTTGACCGGAACCCGGATTAGAACTGATAGCCGAATCCCCTGGTGTAATATTCGGTTCCCTCCTTGAGCTTGAGAAAGTTGATGTTGGGAAGGTTGCCGCTGGGATGACGGGGTTTCATGAGTTCCTCTGGGTCGAGGGAGATGAAGACTGAAGTATCGGTAATGGCCCCGAAACTGTTGATATCGGCCACACTCGACTGGAGGTTGAGATTGCGCACTTCGCCGGTGGAGTCACGGCGTGCTCCAAAAGAGAGATTGAAGGCCATAACATGTTCATAGCCCAACGTGTCGCGTGCCACTTCGCGGCTCTGCCGATTGACCATCTCGAAATTGATATGATTATAATAGGCAGTGTTGTGATACCAGTTGATGCCGCCCAAGTGATGGTTGGAATAGAAACCGCGGTGTTTGTTGCAGTAGGCGATACAGTTGCGGATGGTGTTGCGGGGCATCACCTTGGGGCGCACCCTCACATTGCCCATGCCATAGCCTCCGGCCTTGATGCCGGTGCCGTCTCCGGCAGGTTTGAGTCCGCCGGGCTGATAGCCGTTATAGAAAGCCCAGCACCCCACAATAGAGACGGCCGACTTGTTGTTGATGAGGTCGAACCCGTCATCACTGTTCCACCAGGCACGACAGCCGATGAACATGTTGCCCGTGGCGTTGTCATCAGAGTTGTGGCTGCCGAAGCCGTCCACGTTACCGCCGTAAGCTCCCTCGGAATAAGGATCGTAGTTGGAATAAGCATCACAGTTGAGGACAATGTCATCGGAGCCTTTCTTCTGGTAGTATCCGATAGCCATGCCGTCGTGCATCGACAGATTCTCGATAATGTTGTGCGACCCCATCATGGAGATACACTCACTCTGAGTGTGCCCCTTGACAACCACCTGGACGCCTACAATGTCGAATCCGCGCAGCCAAAGCCAGTCGCCCGTAATCCAAAAAGCCGAGACGCGACGCCCCTCGGGCTTCACGTCGGAACAGTCGAAGACGGGGCGGTCGAGCGGGTTCTCGGCAAAATAGCAGATGCGTCCGGTGGGACCCGTTCCGCTCTTGTCGAGGTAGAAGATAACGGAGTAAATGTTTTGTTCCTTCATGATGTCATCGTTGGTGAGACGGTAGGTTCCGCTACCGATGATGACCGTGTCGCCGGCCTCAACGACCGACTGGGCTCGGGAAAGAGATTTCCATGGATGGTCCTTGGTGCCTTCGGCATCGTTGTTACCCGATGGAGAGATATACCAGTTACGCGCCCCGAGGGACATGAAACAACAGCTGAAGATCAAAAGGGTCAGATTAAAAAATCTCATTAGTGTTTTAATAATTTATAAGTTAAAAAAAGATTGAAAGGAGAACACTTGTCGTAATTTCCCGTTGCAAAAATAACAATAAAAACAGAAATATCGGCAAAAGTTCTATAAAAAACGTGTTTTTTAACAAAAATATCGACTGAAATATGCAAGTTTTCAAAAAAAATGAGTATCTTTGCGCACAAATTGTCTTATAAACGTTCACATAAATAAAAAAGTAACTATGGATTTAATGTCTCAACTCGTTGCTAAAGCTCAAGCTAACAAGCAGCGCATCGTCCTCGCCGAAGGAACCGAGGAACGTACCATTCAGGCCGCCGACCGCATCATCGGTGACGGCGTAGCCGACATCGTCCTCATCGGACCCAAAGACGAGATTTTGGCACTGGCCAAGAAGTATGACCTCAAGAACATCGACAAGGCTACGATTGTCGATCCCCAAAACAACCCCGACAAGCAGAAGTATGCAGACATCCTCTACGACCTCCGCAAGAAGAAGGGTATGACCCCCGAACTTGCCCTCCAGACGGTCGAGAATCCTCTTTATTTGGGCACACTGATTATCCGCGCCGGAGAAGCCGACGGGCAGGTAGCGGGTGCACGCAACACCACGGGTGATGTGCTCCGTCCCGCCCTGCAGATTATCAAGACGGCTCCCGGCATCTCTTGTGTCTCCGGCGCATTCATCATGATTATGACCAACGAGGCCGCCCTTCAGTATGGCAAGAACGGCATCATGGTATTTGCCGACTGCGCCGTTACTCCCGTGCCTGAGGCCAACCAGTTGGCCCAGATTGCCGTATGTACCGCTCAGACGGCCCACGACATCGCAGGCATCGAAGAGCCCATCGTAGGTATGCTCTCCTTCTCGACCAAAGGTTCTGCCAAGAATGAAGTGGTGGACAAGGTTATCGAAGCCACCCGTTTGGCCAAAGAGATGGAGCCCAACCTCGTTATCGACGGCGAGCTCCAGGCCGATGCAGCCATTGTGCCCTCTGTAGGTGCCAGCAAAGCCAAAGGTTCGAGCGTGGCCGGCCACTGCAACACCCTCGTATTCCCCACCCTCGAGGTAGGCAACATCTGCTACAAACTCGTGCAGCGCCTCACCGGCGGAACAGCCATCGGCCCCATCCTTCAGGGTATTGCACGTCCCGTCAACGACCTCTCCCGAGGCTGCAATGTCGAGGAAATCTACAAGACCATCGTTGTAACCTGCAACCAGGCCATCGGCGCCAAGGAACGTGCAGCAGCCAAAGCATAACACTCCGTAAAGAAAAGACAGAATAGAAATGAAAATCTTAGTTCTCAACTGCGGCAGCTCGTCTGCCAAATACAAGCTCTTCGACGACAAAACGGTCGTTGCTCAGGGCGGTGTAGAGAAAATCGGCCTCCCCGATTCGTTCATCAAATTCACCTTCAACGGCGAGAAAGTGTCCCAGCCCCACGACATGCCCGAACACACGGCTGCCGTACAGGTTATCTTCAACACGTTGTTGGATCCCAAATACGGCTGCCTGAAATCTCTCAACGAGATTGACGCCGTAGGCCATCGTGTGCTGCACGGCGGTATGCGCGTCACGCAGTCGGTGCTCATCGACCAGCATGTCATCGACATCATCGAAGACTGCGCCGTTCTGGGTCCCCTCCACAACCCCGCCAATCTCAAGGGTATCCGTGCTGTCGAGAAACTCATGCCCGGCAAGCCTCAGGTAGCCGTGTTTGACACCGCTTTCCATCAGTCGATGCCCGAGAAGGCATATATGTATGCCATCCCCTACGAGCTCTTTGAGAAATATGACCTTCGCAAGTACGGCTTCCACGGCACCTCCCACCGTTACGTTTCGAAGCGCACCATCGAGTATCTCGGTCTCGACCCCGACAACTCGAAGATTATAGTTGCCCACGTCGGCAACGGCGCTTCCATCACGGCTGTCGTGAACGGCAAGTGCGTTGACACCTCCATGGGTCTCACTCCCCTCGAAGGTCTCGTGATGGGTACCCGTTCCGGCGACATCGACCCCGCTGCCGTCACCTTCTTGATGGAAAAGGAACACCTCACAGCCCAGGAAGCCGACACGCTCCTCAACAAGAAGTCGGGTATGCTCGGCCTCACCGGCATTTCGTCCGACATGCGCGACATCTACAACGCCATGCTTGAGGGCAACCAGCGCGCCAAGATGGCTCTCGATGCATACGCTTATCGCATCAAGAAATACATCGGAAGCTATGTGGCTGCCATGGGCGGCATCGATGCCATTGCCTTCACGGGCGGCGTGGGAGAGAACCACGACTACACCCGCAAGCTTGTGTGCGAGGGTATGGAGTTCTTCGGCATCAAGCTCGACGAGAAGAAAAACCTCATCGTCCACGGTGACGAGGCCATAATTTCAACGCCCGATTCTAAGGTGACTGTAGCCGTTGTGCCCACCGACGAAGAGCTGATGATTGCCACCGACACCCAGGAAATCGTAGAAGCTCAGCTGAAGGCCTGAACCGTCCGTTCTCTTCAGTCTGTTTAACTGTCAATAAAGCAGGACACACCCGGTGCCCTGCTTTTTACTCACCCATGGCCGACGACATCAAATTCATTGTCTCTTCGTTCGAGACCCGACAGCCGCTGCCATACGCCGACGGCGGCATTCATGCGGGCTTCCCCTCCCCCGCCCAGGATTATGTGGACCTGCAACTGGATTTCAACCGCGACATCATCCGCCATCCCGAGGCTACCTTCTATGCCCGCGTCATTGGCAATTCGATGAAGGAGGCGGGCATCCTGCCGGGCGACTTGGTATGCATAGACCGCAGCATCGAACCGAGCGACGGCTGCATCGCCGTCTGTTTCTACGATGGGGAGTTCACCCTCAAACAACTCGACTACTCGCGTCAGGCCGAAGGCATCCTCATCCTCCGACCACGCAACAAAGATTACGAGCCCATTCTTGTGACCCGGGACTCCAATTTCGAAATCTGGGGAGTAGTGGCCTACACGATTCACTCCTTTTTAAAATAATACGGAAGTGCACCTTCCGCGTCCGGTTTCAAATCTCCACCGTTGTTCTCTCCTCTCCACCCTATGTATCTTCTGGTCGATTGCGACAACTGTTTCGTCTCGTGCGAAAGGGTCTTTCAGCCCGATTTGAAAGGCCGTCCTGTCGTTGTGCTCAGCAACAACGACGGTTGTGTCGTGGCCCGCAGCAACGAAGCCAAAGCTCTCGGCATCAAAATGGGTGTGCCGCTCTACCAGATTCAAGGACTGATAGCCGCCAAGGACGTACAGCTCCGCTCGTCCAACTATACGCTTTATGCCGACCTCTCCAACCGCATCATGTCCATCCTGAGACAGGAAGCTCCCGTAGTCGAAGTCTATTCGATTGACGAAGCTTTTCTCGACCTCCGCTCCGTGGAAGGTATCGACTACGAAGCATTCGGACATCATCTCGTGAAGAAAATCGGACAGTGGGTCGGAATGCCCGTCAGCATAGGCATTGCCCCCACACGCACTTTGGCCAAGATGGCAGCATGGTTTGCCAAACACTATCCCGGCTACGCGAATGTGTGTTGCCTCTCGGACAATGGGAAACGGGAGAAAGCGCTCAAGCTTTTCGATGTGGCCGAAGTGTGGGGCGTAGGCTGGCGACGGAAAGACAAACTCTACGAAATGGGAATCCACACAGCCTGGGACCTCACCCAACGTCCAGCAGCATGGGTACAACGCCGATTGTCGGTCACGGGACTGCGCACCTGGCGCGAGTTGCGGGGCGAAGACTGCATCACCTTTCAGCAGGAACCCCGCCGCCAGACCATCTGTACCTCGCGCTCGTTTGCCGAACCCGTCACGACGCTCAAAGAAATGGAAATGTACATCAGCAACTACGCGGCACGTTGTGCCTCCAAACTCCGCAAGGAGAGGTCGGTCTGCTCGATGGTCACCGTGTTTGCCAACACCAGTCCCTTCCGGGAAGACCTCCCCCAATACTCACCCTCACTCACCCTCACCCTGCAGACTCCGGCCTCATCGACACCCTTGATTGTGCAGACAGCTCTGCGGGCACTCCGCTTGTTCTATCGGGAGGGGTATCAGTTCAAACGGGCGGGAGTCATCGTTTCCGGAACCTCGGCCAACGATGCCATACAGACCAATCTCTTCGACGACATTCCGGCCGAGCAACGTGCCCGCTACGACAAACTCTCGAGTGTGATGGACTGCATCAACTCCCGCATGGGAGCCGACACCCTCAAGATGGGTGTCCAGCAACTCCACAAAGACGAACGCACCGGCAAAGACACCGCGTGGCGCGATGGCATCCGCCACGATTACTCCAGCCAAAACTACACCACCGACCTCAACGATATCCTGAAGGTCAATTGAGTCGGTTAACGGTCTAAGTCAATACGTCCTGAAGGACGGTCAAAAGTCAAAGGTCAAAGGCGCTCAGCCGTGAACCGACCTTAGACCTTAGACCTTAGACCGTAATAAATAAATCTAAAATATATAAATCCCTGTAAAGCCTATGAAAAGAGTCAGAGAAAGCGGGGCTCAGAAACTGGCCTCCCGCATCACCGAATGGTTCTCAACCCATCCCAAGGACAACTACAACTACCTGCAAGTGTCGCAGGAATTGGGCATCTATGGCCGTGCCAACCGGCAGGACGTCTATGACATCCTGCTCACCCTCCGTCAACAGGACTTCCTGAAAGAAGTGTCGCCCGGACGATTCGCGCTTGCCTCGCGCAAAGCCGACCAAGAACTGGAAGGTGTGTTCGAACGCCGCAGAAACGGCGTGCACGAAGTCCGGGTGGAAGGTCACGACAATCCGTTCGTGGTCTATGACGATGATGACCTGCATGCCCTCTCGGGCGACAAGGTGAGGATTCAGGCGATTCTCGGCCAAAAGTCGCGTGAAGGACAGCGTGCTCGTGTCGTCGAAGTGATGGAAAGAGTGAAACACCGCTATGTGGGCGAAATCCAGAAGAACAAAGAGTATTGCTTTGTCATCCCCGACAACCGCGCCCTCGACAAGGATATCTACATCCCCATGTCCGAAGCCGGCAAACTCAAGACCGGCGACAAAGTGTTGGTCGATATTGCCCATTGGCCCGCTTTCATCAAGAATCCCATGGGCCACATTGTAGATATCCTGGGCCGAAGCGGCGACAACACGACCGAAATGCACGCCATTCTGGCCGAATACGGATTGCCCTACAAATATCCCGAGAAAGTGGTGCAGGCTGCAAACCGCATTGCCGACGGCTGCACGCCCGAGGAGATAGCCCGCCGGTTGGACTACCGCCGGGTGACAACGTTCACCATCGACCCCGCCGATGCCAAAGACTTCGACGACGCGCTCTCGCTCAAACGGCTCGCGGGCGGCCATTGGGAAGCCGGTGTCCACATCGCCGATGTCACCCACTATGTGACTCCCGGCTCCGTGATAGACAAAGAAGCATACTCCCGCGCCACATCCATCTATCTGGTCGATCGCACCATCCCAATGCTCCCCGAACGGCTCTGCAACGAACTCTGTTCGCTCCGTCAGGACGAGGACAAACTGACCTTCAGCGTTCTCTTCGAAATGGACGGAGATGCCAATATCCTACGCTCCCGGATTGTGCGCACCGTTATCCGGTCCAACCGGCGCTTCACCTACGAGGAAGCCCAGCAAATCATCGAGACCGGACAGGGCGACTTTGCGCCCGAGATCCTGCAGCTCGACCGTTTGGCCAAGCAGCTCCGCGCCCGCAGGTTTGCCCAAGGCGCCATTGCTTTCGACCGCGAGGAGGTCAAGTTTGTGCTCGACGAGAAGGGCAAGCCCTCCGATGTCTATTTCAAGGTGTCGCGGGATGCCAACAAACTCGTCGAGGAGTTTATGCTCATCGCCAACCGTGCCGTCGCCGAAGCCATCGGCAAAGTGCCCGCCGGCAAGAAGCCCAAGACATTTGTCTATCGCGTCCACGACAAGCCGTCGCCCGAACGATGGGACAGTCTCGTCAGTCTGGCCTCCCGCCTAGGTCACCGCATGAAATCGACCGGCAACAACAAAGAGATTTCACAGGGCATCAACAAACTCATGCAAGACATCAAGGGTCGGCCCGAGGAGAACCTCCTCTCAATGCTCGCCATCCGCAGTATGGCCAAAGCTGTCTATACGACCCAGAACATCGGCCACTACGGCCTGGCCTTCGACTACTACACCCACTTCACCTCTCCCATCCGACGCTATCCCGACTGTATGGTCCACCGCTTGCTCGACCGATATCTCTTCCGGAATCTGCGCTCGGCTCCCGGTCCCGAATTCGAGGAGAAATGCGAACACAGTTCAGCCCAGGAACAGCTCGCGGCAGCCGCCGAACGAGCTTCCATCAAATACAAACAGGCTGAGTATCTCAACGACCGGTTGGGTCAGGTGTTCCAAGGCACCGTGAGCGGTGTGAGCGAATGGGGTCTCTATGTGGAACTGCGCGACAGCCTCTGCGAGGGAATGGTCAACGTGCGCGACCTCAAGGACGACCACTACATCTACGACGACCGCAATTTCTGTCTCACCGGACGCCGTACGCGCAAAAAATATACCCTCGGCGATACGCTCAACGTGCAAGTGGCTGCCGTCAATATGGAACGTAAGACCGTCGATTTTATTCTTGCTGACGAAACGCCTGCTCCCAGCTCTTCTGCACCTTCCGGACGAAAGCGGAACGGAAGTGGCGGTCGAAAATGAAACCGATGCCTATTTCAAATTGTTCGGCATAGAACTCGTTGCCCTTGATGTGGTAGCTCACGTAGGGCTGCGACACATTCTCCACCTTGACGGGGAGATAATATTTCAATCCGATTTTCTCATATATGCGCGTCCCGGAGTCCCCTCGGCCTTTGGGATGCATTCCGTTTAAATAGACACCCACACAGGCACTGATGGACAAGTGCCTGTAGATGCTCTCATGTTTGAGACCGAGACCCACCCATGATTTCGTGAGCTGGTTGGCCTTGCACCCGCTGAAGAAGTCTGTCCCCAAACCCATCGCCACAACGGGAGTGAAGCGGAACATGAGGTCGTAGCTCAGATTCAGCTGCGAATAGACGGCTATGTCGGCATGGTCTTCCGCTCTGTCGCCGCGGTCGCCCTCGCCGTGTATGCCTATAGAGACGTAGAACGAAGAATAAAGGTAGGGCAGAAACTCGTCCAGTTTGTAGCCTTCCTTGGCGGTATGGGGATAGTCCGTTTGGGCCAAAGTACGATAGCGGAGACCCACGGCGATATTGTTCACTCCGCCGTTGGGGAGATAGACACCGCTGTTGCTGAAATGGGTAAACTCCGGCCCCACCGCTATCTCATGATGTCCCCATGCATAACTTGCAAAAAGGCCGGCATGAAAATAAATTTGGAAATTGCCGCCTATGGTGTTGCCCATTCCGTCGGGATAATGATAGGGGTTGAATGCCCAGGCAAAACCGTTTTCTATAGCGCTGCGCAGTCGCCACTGGTGACGGCTGCCCCACATTCTATGATATCGCGAGAAGGAAATGGCCAACGAGAAAAAACGTCCGTAATCGCCCCTGTAAATTTCCTGCGGGGGATTCACTTCACGATAGACGGGCGTACGACTGAAGTCGGCATACGACAGCACCAGACCTACGGCGGGGAAGAAATGGCGGGGAGTCTGCGGACCGAAGTCCTCGGGAGAATACTGATGGTAAAACCTCATTTGCCAGATGGACGAGAAGCCACCCTCCATGTCGCCGGGATCGTTCAAGGCCGACCCCAGCGATACACCCAGCTCCCACTGATTGAACACCCAACTGCTGTCGGGATGCCAAGCCCGGGCCTCGACCGTCATGAGCGTCCAAAGCCCGAGAATGCTCAGTGACCGAATGTAGTTTTTGCCATTCATATTCTTGTTTTACCTTTCTGTCTCTTTCCTACAAGAGAGTCAATCCACCCGTTTGGCCATAATGTAATCGTTCATGTAGAATCCGTGGCCAATGTCGAAATCGCCCTGCCCGACACGCTCCATTCCTATATGCTCATAGAAACCCAGCGCACGGTTGTGGCGGTTGACGTTGAGATGAATCATCGCCGGTCCGCCCTGCAGTTCGCGCACGTATGCTAACGCAGCTTCAAAGAGCCTGCGTCCCAAATGTTCTCCCTGCTCGTCGGGATCCACATAAATCTTCTGGAGGTGCCACAGCGGGAGCCCGGACGCGTCATCCTGCCGGTTCTCCGGCTGCACGCTCACATAGCCCGCTATCGTTCCGTCTTCAGCGTGTTCGGCCACCAAATACCTGTGTCCCTCTTCGAGCACCTGTGCCGTGAGGCTCGGTATGGAATACATCCACTCCATCATGAAATCGCTTTGCTCGGGGCTGAGGATTTCGCGATAGGTAGCCGGAAACACTTTCCAGGCCAGGTCGTGGATGGGACGCAAGTCAACGAGCGTTGCTTTTCTGACGATTACCATAATAGAGACCGTAGATGAAGATGACAGCATAGCAGACAGCAGGCACGAGGAAACCCAGTGCCATTCCGGCACGGTCGCCGATCCAGCCCATCAGGACGGGAGCCACTGCTCCGCCCACTATCGACATAATCAGATAGGACGAAGCCTCCTTGGTATGGCCTTTCACGTGACGCAGTGCCAACGCGAAGATGGTGGGGAACATGATGCTCTCGCAGAAATAGACCACGAAGAAAGCCACCAGCGCGGGCGTTCCCTGTCCGAAGATAATCACCAGCATGGACAGCGTGGCCGTCAGCGCATAAAGGGTGAGGAGCAGCCAGGGTTTCACATACGACATAATCCATGTGCCCGTCACACGTCCTACGAAGAAAAGTCCCATACCGCCGTAGCCGAGCAGATTGGCGGCCCGTGTGGGGTCGATGCCCAGATTCTCGTCCATGTAGTTGATGAAGAACGAGTTCACACCCGTCTGTGCGGCCACATAAAGGAAGAGGGCCGTGACTCCCAGCACAAACGTTGGGGCCGACCACAGTCCGCGATGCTCTGCTGTCGTGCCGTCGGTTGCTTCGACCGGCTCGTCGGGAATCTCGGGCAACTTCACCCGGGTGAAGAGCAGAGCCACCAACAGAACCACCACGCCGATGATGGTGTAGGGCAACGTCAGATTGTCGTTGGCCAAAACCAACTGACCACCCAGCACGGGAGCAACGATACAGGCCAGACCGTTGAACGACTGGGCCAGGTTGATGCGCTGGGCCGCACGGCTCGGGTCGCCCAATACCGTGATGTAGGGATTGGCCGAGGTCTCGAGACACGTCAGTCCGCACCCGATGATGAAGAGGCAGAGCACAAAGAAATAGAAACTGTTGATTCCTGCCCCGGGAATGAAGAGCAGGGCTCCGATGCCGAAGAGTATCAGGCCCGTCAGCACGCCGGAACGGTAGCCCCATCGCGAGATAATCTTCCCCGCAGGAATGGCCATCAGGAAATAGCCGCCGTAGATGGCCGCCTGAACCAGTCCCGAGTGGGCCTTCGAGAGTTCAAACGCATCCTGAAAGTGCTTGTTCAGCACATCGAGTATGTTGTTGGCAATGCCCCACAGAAAAAAGAGGGACGTCACCAGAATGAATGGCAACAGATAATTCTTGCCGTCCTTTGTTTCGTAGATTTTCATTAGCTCTTACTGATTTCAAGTCCTTTTTGCGAGAGGGTCATTTCGACAAATCGTGCTTTGTCGTTGGGCGGATTCTGTGTCAGTATCTTGCGGATGCGGACAGCTGCCTCTTCGTCTTTGGCTATCATGTAGATGTAGCCGCCTCCGCCGGCTCCGGGCAGTTTGTAGCCCAGACAGAGGTCGTCGATTTGTCGGGTGATGGCTTCCACTTGGGGAGGATTGGTGCCTGCGTCGAGGCGCTGGTTGAGGGTCCAGTTCTTGCGCAGTTCGAGGCCCAGACGGTTGAAGTCGTTCAGCTGGATGGTCTCATACATTTCGATGGCCTGAGCCTTGATGGCATCTGCCGTGGCCAGCGTTTCGCCGCGATTGAGGAACATTCCTCTCACTATCTCGGCCAGAATGCCTTTGGCCGTGCGTGTGATGCCGGTATAATAGAGGAGGTGACAATGCTGGTATTCGGACGCCGTCCACAGCGTGTCGGGCAACCATCGCACAATAGGTTGCTGGCTCCATCCGGGCTGGGTCTGCAGGAGCTTCACTCCGTGCAGCACACCGCCGTACTGGTCCTGCCAGCCGCCGCCGGTGGTGAGCAGCTGTTCGAGCACGAGAGTGCGGTTCGAGATGTCGTATTTGTCCCACTTCAGGCCACAGAATTCGTTCACGGCACCCAGCACCGTCGAAGCCAGTATCGACGATGTTCCCAGACCCGAGCCGGCAGGGATGGCACTCAGTGTCGTCATCTCGATACCCGTTCCGAAGGCTTTGAGTTGTTCCGTCAGACTTGTGAAGTGCTGGTCGTTGAAGCGCGGGTCGAAACCGGCCAGAACGAGAGCGGCCTTCGGGATGGAGAAGGGCGACCCCACTTTGTTGAACTGTTCCAGTTCCTGCCAGGTGGTGATTTTCTCCACGGCTCCGAGGTCGATGCTGCGGAGGGTGATATCGTATGTTTGGGACGGCTTCACATAGACCTGCAGCGGAGGCTGTCCGTTCAGCTCGATGGCGAGATTCACCACGTTGCCTCCGTTCATGAGCGAGTAGGGAGGTGTGTCGCTCCATCCGCCGGCGATGTCGATACGCACGGGCGAACGGCTCCACACTATCTGGTCGGAGTGGACAGACAGGCGCGGTTCCTGAGGCAACAACATCGTTTCGGTAAGTCCTTCGCGCATCAGCGCAAAAGCCTGTTCTTCGTACGGCAGGCCCGTGGGTGTCACGGGAGCATTGGGCGCATTGTGAGGCAACAGGCTTGTGAGTCTGGCCCGGAACATGGCATCCTGTATTTTCTTCATCCGATCCTCGTCGCTGTCGAGGGGTGCCGGAGCTGCGAGACCCGCCTCGGCAAACTCGTGGGCGGCATCGTCCAAGTCCAGTTGGTAGAACACCGAACGGCTGTGATTGGTGGCCAGTTCGCTCCAGTTGAGGCGACGGAAAGCATTCCGCTGGGCAACCAGTCGGCGCAGGTTCGCGTATGCCGAGATTTCATCGGCCGACACCTTACGGGCTTCCCGCCAGAAGGCAGCGCCCTCGGGACAGGTTCTCGCATCCAGCATCCAACGTATCACCATTCCCAGCTTAACCACGTCACTCATCACGGGGAAAAGCTTGGCGCTCTGTAGGTCATCGTTGCCTTCGATATCTTCGGCTTTGAGGCCGTGTACCTCTATCCAGCGGCCCACAGGCTGTTCCAGGTAGAGCGGGTCGTTGCTCAGTGCTCCCTTGAATTTGTCGTCCATGCCGTAGGGACGGGCCACCCATTCTGCGTCGCCCATCGGAACCACATCAAGACATTGTCCGGCTCCCAGCGTGAGGTTCCAGTCGTTCTTGGGTACACCCGTCACAATGTTCCGCCGGGTCAGCTTCCACGATTTCGGAATCCACGAATTTTCAATCCACAGTTCCTGATTGTCGGCCGTCCGATGCTCCTCCACCCAACTGTTCTGGATGAACATGGCGGGATGGGGTTTCACGCGGTGCAGCAGGATGGACCGTTGGTCCGTCACGCTGTTCTGCACGGCCAGCGTCGAGGAAATCATCTCTTTCGATGTGCCGTAGTGGTGGAAGGTTCCGCCCGGCAGGGGCAGGATGGCCACCTTGAGGGCGTTGAGTTCGGGGTCTGCGATACGGGGATGGTTGCCCAGAGCCAATCCGAATTCGGAGTAGAGGTCGTAATTCTTCACCTGTCCGTCGGAAGTCATCGATCGGTCCATGAGAAGTTTCACCGCTTTGTCGCTCAATATCCAGATGCCGATATCCATCAGCGTCAGGTAGTCCCTCATCAGGCCGGCCTGGTCCTGCAGCGACGGCTTTTGTGTCATGAAATCCAGCGTCTCGGGATGTTTTCGCGCCATCACAAACACGCCGTGATTCTGCGCCAGCGTCGGCTCTGCCCAGAGACCGTAGCACACCACATCGGCCTCCGGGATGGTTTGCAACGGACGAGAGGCAGTGATATACACATCGCCCGACACAATCATTGTACGCAGTCCCTGAGGAGCCTTCTCCATCATCTCGGTGTAGAGCGGCAGCTGCAGGTCCAACAACGTCTGCGACAGCTTCTGTCCCCGTTTCCAGCGGAACACGGGCACGGGAGTCAGGATTTTGCCCGAGGGGGCATACGACGGAAGACGGCGGCTCTGTCCGCCGGCGTGCAGCAAGATACGCCGTTCACGCGCTATCCAGGCATCTCTGTCCTCGGCTCCGTCGGCCTTCATGGCCTCGCGGAGCAACCAGGTTGTACCTCCCCCGCTGCCCAGCTTGCGGCCTATCGGGTCGTTCGTACAGAACCATTCGTCGCGACTCTTGTTCGCTATCTCGTGAAAGTAAGCCACCAGATTGGGCGGCAGTGACAGAAGTTTCTTCATCTTCTCTTCCACCTTTATATGATTTATACAAGGTTTTTATATAGTTGACTTGGCAACTTGTTTCTATATTCTCGCGCAAAGATAAGAATTTTCTGCGAAATTCTTCCCTTCCGAGCTCAAAAAAACGCTCCCGAACGTTATTTTTGTCCGCGTTTTGGACATTTTGTCCGTTTTTAGCGACAGATTGTCTCCTTTTTTCGATGGGCACGGGCCGCTTTTCAAGTTGGCACGCCCTTTGCATTTCTTGGAGTGACCGCCCGGAAGTAATCCTCCCGAAGAGGTCACAAATTGAAATGTTAAACTTTTAAATATATAGGAGATTAAAACTATGTTAGTACGTTCAAATGATTTGTTTCCGATGTTGTTCAATGATGTGTTCGACAACTTCAACAACGCCTGGTCCCAGAACCTCGCCCGTGACCCGAAGATCAACATCAAAGAGTCCGATGCCAACTATACGCTCGAATTCCTCGTGCCCGGATTGAACAAGGAGGATCTCAACCTCTCCATCGACACCGACAACAACCTCGTGGTTGCCATGGAGCACAAGGACGAACACAGGAGTGAACAACCCAAGGAGGGTGAGAAGAAAGAGCAGTTCCACTATCTGCGTCACGATTTCCACTACGCCCACTTCAAAGAGGCCATCGCCCTGCCCGACAACATCCACAAGGATCAAATCACGGCCAAGGTCGAAAACGGCATTCTCCGCATCGTTCTCCCCAAAGTAACCGCCGAAGAGAAAGCCAAACTCGCCCAGACCATCACCATCGAGTGATTCCTTCCGGGCAACAGCGACCCGCTACACTCCCCGCATCCCACAAGGGTGCGGGGATTTTTTTGTCCGCTCCGCTTCTCGCTACAAGAAAAGTTTCAGGTTTCAGCCTCTCCCCAACCACTGTCCTGTAGGACGGTCAAAGGTCAAAGGTGCTCTACGTCCTAAAGGACGGTCAAAAGTCTAAGGTCAAAGGTCTAAGGCACTCTACGTCCTAAAGGACGGTCTAAGGTCAAAGGCGCTCAGCCGTTAACCGACCTTAGACCTTAGACCTTAGACCTTAGACCGTGAACCGACCTTTGACCTTTGACCATTCCTCAAGGTTTCACTATCCGATAGGGACGGTTGCCCTTGCCGTAGTGACGGAGGTCGAGGTGATCCCAGTCGATGTCCTTGGTACTCTGGACGAGACGGCAGTGGGGGATGGTGGCACCGTCGCGCACCAGAATGATGCAGGGAATCTCGCCGGCCTTGATGCGGTTGTATCCTTTGCCGTAGGTCTTGCCGGTCTGATAGTCAATCCAGTTGCCGCCGGGCAGATAGACATCGCGCGCATCGGAGTCCTCAAAGAGGGGAGCCACCAGAATTTCGGAGCCGAAGAGATACTGGTCCTCGATGGTCCATACGGCAGGGTCTTCGGGGAACTCGACACAGAGGGCACGTAGCATCGGGAGACCCTTCTCGCTGCACTCTGCAGCCTGTCCATAAACGTATGGCATGAGCTTGTACTTCATTTCGGCGCACTGACGGAAGGCTTTGAGGAAGGAGTCGTTGTAGAGCCAAGGCTCCGTAGGAGGTGCACCGTGAGCGCGGCTGTGGGACGACAGGAATCCAATGGGCAACCAACGGCGATAGAGGTTCTCGGGCGTGGACTGCACGAAACCTCCGATGTCGTGGCTCCAAAACGAGAAGCCCGACAGACCGAACGACAGACCGCCGCGCAGGTCGGAGAGCATCGCCATGTCCGTATTGGCTGCATCGCCGCCCCAGTGGAGCGGATAACGCTGCGAGCCGGCCCAGGCACTGCGAGCCCAGATGATGTTCTCGCCCGAGACTTCGCGTGTAATGTCGGCCACCGCTTTGTTGTAGCGCACCGGATAGAGATTGTGCTCATAGAGGCCGCCTCTGCCGCTGGCATACAATCCGTCGAGGGGAGCTGCCTCGCCGAAATCGACCTTGATGGCACCTACCCCCATTTCAAGGAGGCCCCGCAGTTTGTCCTGATACCAGGCCACCGTCTTGGGGTTGGAGAAGTCGAGCACAGCATCCTCGTAAGGCAGCGTGCCGTTCACATTTTTCACCGCCATACCCTCGTCCACAATTTCGCGGAAATAGCGATTGCGTGGCACAAAATATGGCAGCTGCCAGAGGGAGATATGAAAGCCGTTGTCCTTGAGGTCGGCTATCATCTTGCGCGGGTCGGGGAAACGCTCGGGGTCGAACACATAGTCGCACTCCCAGTCGGTGGTGAACCAGCCCGTGTCGAAGTGAATCACATCGGCGGGTATCTTGTTCTTCCGCAGCTGGCGGGCAACCTCGCAGCCCTCTTCCTGTGTGAAGTAACTGATGCGGCTCATCCATGTGCCGAAACTCCAGAGCGGGGGCAGAGGCGACCGACCCGTGAGGGCGGTGTATTCGTAGAGGATGTCCTTGGGCGTGCCGAAGAAGATGAAGTCATCGAACACCTCATCCTGCATATAGAGTTTCATGGCACCCACATAGCTCTGACCGAAGTCGTAGGTCTGGGGAGCCGACGAATGGATAAACATGCCGTAGCCCTTGCTCGACATGAAGAAAGGCACGGGCTTGTACATATCGGGGGTCTCGGGTCCCTGCGGGTCGGTCACGAAGAGATTGAACTTCTGTCCCACCTTGTTGAGGGCTCCGAAATGTTCGCCGCAGCCCACAATCTTCTCGCCCGGGGTGATGGAGAAGACGGCCTCCACCTCGCGTTCGTTGGTGTCACCTCGCTTGAGGAATCCAAAGGGCAACAGCTTCACCTGTGTCGTGTCGTTGTCGGTGAGGGTGCGTGTCTGCGAAATCTGACGTCCCTCGCTGTTGCAGAGACGGATGCGCCAGGGATATTCATCCACAACAATGGAGCCGCCCTCGCCGTCATAGCGGTGACCTGTGGCTGTACGAGTATAAGTCCATCCGCCCTGATCCTGCGGCTCCGAGAGGAGCATCACGTCCTCGGGCTTGGGTTCAACCGAACTCGTAAAAAGGCGTACACGCACCGTCCGCGGCGACACGAAGTCAAGGCTGAAACGGAGCACCGGATTGTTGTCGTAGGCCGTGAAGGGGAAATCCAGCATATCCAACGGCTGGGGCCAGATGCCGTTGAGGTTGAAAGCCTGACGTGTATGAAGTATGTTGCGGCACCACTTCACCGTGCCCTCGCCTGTGGCGGCATCGAACGAAGCCAGCGAGTCGGCAAAGAAATAGATGTGGGTGAAGTCGGCAAAGTCCAGACTCACGTCGATGGAATTGGCCTGCAAGGGGCCGGCCTGCGGACGCACTTCCTGCGCCTCCACAGAAAGCATCATGAGGAATGATGCGATGAGTGAAAAGGTTCTCTTCATTGTGGATGTTTTTAGCTTGCCGCAAAGATACGGAATCCTGTTTAATTATCCAAATTTTTTGTTCATTTTTTTGAAAATCGGGCCGTTTCTTGGCCTCTAAGGTTAAATTGAATTAAGATTGGATGACAAAATCGTCCCTTTTTCGTGAATTTAGGCTACCTTTGCAGCGCTAAAATGAAAAAAGTATTCACCATATCACTCTGCTGGATGCTGTGTCAGTGTCTTTGGGCCGAAGCCGACAGCACACAGGCTGCATCGGGCGACGGCACGCTGAAACTCAACCGCCGGTTCATGAAGTCGCTCGAACAGGCATTTGAGATGGTGCCATCGGCTGTCGATGTTCCCCGCAAGGACGAGCTGACGCGCGAGCAGCTCCATGAATGGGTGGGCAAGCCTCAGGCCGACACCGCCGTACGCACGCAGGAGAAGTTCACGCCCGAATATTTCGCCTACAAATGCTATCTCAAGGAATTTTGCATCCCCGTCAGCGACAGCCTCAGAATACGCATCACGGGGCTGCCGTCGGGTTCTCCTCTCTCGACCGGCAACTGGGACTTCTGCCACGGCCTCTCGATGCTCTTCAGCAAGAAATACCGCCAGCGCGCCAAATCACAGCGCCTGGCCGCCTCCCACCGAAAGGAAATGGACCTCCTCTATCCCCTTGCCGAGGGCGATGTGATGCGCGAGGCCGACACCGGCAACCGCTCCACTTGGGAAAAACCCGACTGGCTCAAAGGCGCTCTACG
>CALBPV010000006.1 GCA_937899265.1 uncultured Bacteroidales bacterium | reverse complement strand
ATTCGAACCCAAGACCCACAGCTTAGAAGGCTGTTGCTCTATCCAGCTGAGCTACTGAACCGGAATGCGGGCGCAAAGATAGCGCATTTTTTTGACATATCCAAATTTTCGGGCAAAAAAATCAGAAAACGTAGCCAAAATTGAGGAGAAAGTCGAATTCTTTGGTCTGATGGCTCCAATATCCGTAGGCCGACATGGGGCCGGCCATGAACCGATAAGTGTAGCCGAACTGGAGTCCCCAAGTGTCGTATTCGGAGGAGAAGAGGTTCTTGAGGTGAGGTGCCGATGTGAGCGCTTCCACGCCGCCTGTGAGGTAGTGGGCCTTGAAGAGGCGCTGCTGTACCTTGAAGCCTGCCGAGATAGTGAAATCCTCGCTCATCTCGGGATAGAAGATGCCACACATGGTCATCTGGTGGTCGGCAAACATTCCGCGTTCGAAACCGCCTGTCAAGTTGACGAGCGATAGTGGAGTGATGCCGTCGAAGAAGAGGAAGCGACTCTGGATATGCGGGATGAGCACGAAGGAGGAGGAGACGGAGAAGGCCTGCTGGTAGAAGACATCGGCCTCGGGTACGATGTTCTGGTTCTTGTAGCGATAGAAGTTGGTGGTGTAGAGATGGCCGCCGAACTCGAACTGTAGCCCCCTTGTGGGGAAATAGCGCGAGTTGAGCGAGTT
This sequence comes from uncultured Bacteroidales bacterium, assembly GCA_937899265.1. Lineage (GTDB taxonomy): Bacteria > Bacteroidota > Bacteroidia > Bacteroidales > UBA3663 > Liminaster. The sequence goes on along the minus strand of CALBPV010000006.1, from coordinate 30,449 downwards.
GTATTCGCCCTCGATGAAGTAGGTGATGTGTCTCTCGCTGCGCTTTGTCTCAGCTACATCGACCAGTTCGGTGAGTTTCTCGTTGAAAAGGATGTCGCTGTAGTGCCAGAAATCGGCTCGCAGGCCTATCTTGTAGTCGATGTTTTTCCAGTTGGTGCCGGCATGGAGCTGTATGCGGTTCTTGAAGGTGCGCATCTGTATGGCTTTGTATCCGCCCGCATAGAGGTTCTGATCCCAGCGCAGGAACTCGTACCCGAGGTTCATGTGCCTGATGTTGAAGAGCCGATGGTGGACGTAGGCCTTGATTTCGAAACGGTTGCCAAGTCGGAAACTGAGGTCGGTGATGATTTGGTGCTTCCTGTTTATGGGCATGGAGGCTGCCAAGAGCAGGGAAGCGTGCTCATAGTTGTCGAACCTTGCGCCCACACATACGATGGTCTTCATAAACCTGTCATTGATTCTGTGCAGGCCGTTGCTGATAGTGCTTGGCGTGTTGATGGGGGTGCGGTTCCAATACTGCAGTCCCGGGTAGGCAGGGGTGGGAGCCGGGCGGTAGTCGCGAGCCAAACCCAAAGTCTGTGTCTTGAGCTGCAGGAGGTCATCCTCATACAGGCGCGAACTCACCTCGCCGCGCACCAAAAGTGTGTCGATGGCATCGTGGGTGAAGGAGGCCGCGCCGTAACCCGCCACATTGAGGGGAATGTAGAGGTCGCAGTCACGGATGTTCTTCTCATAGAGGGGGGCGGCCTGTACATCGTAGAGGTGGGTGATGATATCGGCGAAATTGTCCATGAGCTGGGCATTGGTGGTTCCGGTGACGAGGTCGAGGCCTATGATGACATCGGCACCCATGCGGCGTGCCACATCGACGGGGAAGTTGTTAGTCACTCCGCCATCCACAAAGATGAGGCTGTCCTTGCGCACGGGTGTGAAAGCTCCGGGAATGGCCATGGAGGCACGCATGGCTTGGACGATGTCGCCCGAGTGGAACTCATATACCCTGCCGCTTTGGGCTTCGGTAGCCACGCAGGAGAACGCTTTGGGAAGGGAATTGAAATCGATGGAGTCCGGCAGACCTCCGAGCATCTGCTCACGCAGGAGGCTGACGACGTTCTTGCCCTGTAGTATGCCGCTGGCACGCGCCACGCTCCACTGGGAGGCCTCCAGCGACATCTGTATGATGTAGAGCTCGTTCTCGCGGCGCACTTCCAGCCCTTCCTTTCCGTATGTGGGCTTGTCGAGCAGGAGACCCATCCAGTCTTGGGTGCAGACGAGGCGGCGCAGCTCGGCGGGGGTGTAGCCTGCGCTGTAGAGGCCGCCGATGAGAGAGCCCATCGAGTTGCCCACCACCATGTCGATGGGGATGCCGACCTGCTCAATGGTTTCCAAGGCCGAGATATGGGCCATGCCTTTGGCACCGCCGCCAGCGAGAACGACAGCAACTTTGGGTCGCTGTTTGCCGGTGACCGGATCTTTTACAGTGGCCCAACCCGACAGTGCAGAAATGAGAGACAGAAGGAGAAAAAGGCAGAATCGGAGGAAACGGTTCATAAGAGATGGGATGTCAGAAAAAAAAAGGGAGACAAGGGCGAATCATTCGCCGGCAGCTTTCTTGAAGGCTACAGCATCCGGACGTTCAACGGAAACTGCGCGTCCCATGATAGTATTGACAAACTCGCCGATATGGTCGAGGTAAAGGTCGTAGTGGTTGTGAATGGCGCGCGCATGGTCGCATCCTGTGGCTACCCACAACTCGCGTTTGCCGACTTCTTTGCGGTTGTAGAGCTCATAGCCCATCTCGATGGGCACCGTCTGATCCTGATCTCCGTGGACGAAAAGTACTGGTTTCTCGATATGACTCACCATCTTGTAGGCAGAAGCTTCGTGGAAGGAGAAGCCATACTTGAGCTTGCAGAGCCAGGAAGCCAAATGATAGACGGGGAAGAGGGGGAGACCGTATTCGCGATAGACAATAATCTGGAATTCATCCCAGATATTGGTGGGCGCACAGTCGGAAATGTAGCCTCTTACATATTCGGGAGTGCCTTCACCGGCTGTGGAAAGTGTGCAGGCCGCGCCGAGGGAAAGGCCGTACATGAAGATGTCCTGCTGCGGCCACCGTTCGTGGACGATTTTGATCCAGCGGAGCATGTCGTAGCGGTCGAGCCAGCCGAGCGTGCAGTGGTCGCCGCCGGAGAGGCCGTGGTAGCGCATCTCTGGCATAAAGACGTTGAGGTTGAGCAGGTAACAGAGATATGCATAACGCATCATGATTACGGCATTGTCTTTGTAGCCGTGAACCACGAAAGCGGTCATCGAGGGATTGTCGTGGCTGATGAAGACCCCGTGGAGCCGTACTCCGTCCTCGGCGGTAATCATGGTGTCGCGCCAAGCCCCCTTGGCTATGAGAGAGTCCTGCCACGTCTTGAGCTGCGGATAACGGTGGAAAACCTTGGTATAGGCAACATCATAGTCCTGCGTATATTCCGTGTGCGGTCGGGTGATGTGATCAAGTACGTCCGATGCAATAAAGAGGCACGTCCCAGCAAGAACCAGAACGACACTGCACGTGGCGATTAACAGGAGACGGACTTTTTTGCGCATACCTATAATATTGTCTGCAAAGATAATCTATTTTTTGTATATAAACGTAAAGTTTATCAAAAATATTACATGAAAACGTTTTTTTTTCGCTAAAATGTTATTTTTTGATACGTTTTCTTCCCGATTTCGGATATTTTTTCGTATCTTTGCAACCGAAAATCCGCGATTTTGATTTTTTTCTCGCGGTAACTCTATCGGACAAAACAGGAATAATAACAAAATATGAACAAGATTCTTTCGAAAAAGATGTTCTCGGAAAAGGTAGCCTGTCTCATAGTGGAGGCTCCCTTGATTGCCCGTAGCCGTAAGGCCGGACATTTCGTGATTGTGCGCATCGACGAGAAGGGCGAGCGTATTCCGCTCACCATTGCAGATGCCGACACAGAGAGGGGTACGATTACCCTCGTTGTTCAGGCAGTAGGTGCATCCTCGACCCGCATTACACAGTTGGAAGCCGGGGATTCGCTCCACGATGTGGTGGGTCCTCTGGGACACGCTACAGATATTCAGAAATACGGCACTGTGGTATGCTGCGGCGGCGGTGTGGGAGTGGCTCCTCTCTATCCCATCGTGAAGGCCATGCATGAGGCAGGCAACCGCGTCATCGTGGTTTTGGCAGCCCGTACCAAGGATCTCATCATCCTCGAGGACGAGATGAGAGCTGCTTCGGACGAGGTCATCATCATGACCGATGACGGTTCGTACGGCACCAAAGGTCTCGTGACCAACGGTGTGGAAACCGTTATCAATCGCGAGAAGGTGGACAAGGTGGTCTGCATCGGTCCTACCATCATGATGAAGTTCGTGGCTCTGCTCACCAAGAAATACGACATCCCGACCATCGTTTCGCTCAACACCATCATGGTGGACGGTACCGGTATGTGCGGTGCCTGTCGTGTGAGCGTGGGCGGCAAGACGAAGTTTGTCTGTGTCGATGGCCCCGAGTTTGATGCCCATGAGGTCGATTTCGACGAAATGATGATGAGAATGCGCGCCTACAAAGCCGATGAGGCCGAGGCAATGACAAAGTTGAATGCTTAAAGAGAAAGAAAATGACATCAGAAGAAATAAAAGCATTGCGTTCCGAACCCTGGAGGGAGGAACTGCGTAAAGCCACTTCGCCCAAGGAGCGCGGGGCTATAGAGCGCGTCAAAATGAACGAACTGACTCCCGAGTATCGTGTGACAACCTTCACCGAGGAGGTCAACCAAGGTCTCACCAAGGAGCAGGCTCTGCTCGAGGCCAAGCGCTGTCTCGACTGTGCCGACCCCTCGTGTATGAAGGGTTGCCCGGTCAGCATCAATATCCCCACCTTCATTAAAAATATAGAGCGAGGAGAGTTCCTCGAGGCAGCACACGTGCTGAAGGAGACCTCGTCGCTTCCCGCTGTCTGCGGACGTGTGTGCCCCCAGGAGAAACAGTGCGAGAGCCAATGTATCAAACTCAAGATGAAGCAGCAGCCAGTGGCCATCGGTTATCTGGAGCGTTTTGCTGCCGACTATGAGCGCGAGAGCGGTCAGATGCAGGCTCCCAAGTGTGCACCCAAGAACGGAAAGAAAGTGGCTGTGGTTGGTTCCGGTCCTTCGGGTCTGGCTTTCTCAGCCGACATGATTAAGCTGGGTTATGAAGTGACCGTGTTTGAGGCGCTCCACGAAATCGGCGGCGTGCTGAAATACGGTATTCCCGAATTCCGTCTGCCCAACAAGATTGTGGATGCCGAAATCAATGTGCTCCGCGAGATGGGTGTGAAATTCGAACCCGATGTGATTGTGGGTAAGACGATATCGTATGACCAGCTCCACGAGATGGGCTTTGACGGTATCTTCGTCGGCTCAGGTGCCGGTCTTCCCCGTTTCATGAATATTCCCGGCGAGAACGCCATAGGCGTGATGTCGTCGAATGAATACCTGACGCGCATCAACCTCATGGGTGCCGGTCGCGGTTTGGGTGATACTCCTGTGCTGAAGGGTAAGAATGTGGCTGTCATAGGCGGTGGTAACACGGCCATGGACTCGGCCCGTACTGCCCGCCGTATGGGTGCCGAACGTGTGATGTTGGTTTATCGCCGTTCGATGGACGAGATGCCTGCCCGTAAGGAAGAGGTACATCATGCTCAGGAAGAGGGTATCGAATTCATGACCCTCCACAACCCCATCGAATATCATGCCGACGAGAACGGACGTGTGAACGAAATGGTGCTTCAGGTGATGGAACTCGGCGAACCCGATGCTTCCGGACGTCGCAGTCCTGTGCCCGTTGAAGGCAAGACCGAGACGCTGCCTGCCGACCTTGTGATTGTGGCCGTAGGCGTTTCGCCCAATCCCATCATCCCCAATGCCATCTCCGCCTTGGAGACCAGCCGCAAGGGTACCATCGTGGTCAACGAGGACACCCTCCAGTCATCGGTTCAGGACCTCTTCGCCGGCGGCGACATTGTGCGCGGCGGTGCAACGGTCATCCTCGCCATGGGCGACGGTCGCCGTGCAGCAGCCCACATGCACGAGTATCTTTCGGCAAAATAATTTTTCACTGACCTCTGTAAATCAGGCCGCCTGTCATTCGTGACGGGCGGCCTTTTTAATAATTGTCATTGTTGTCGGGCAGAGAAGTTTACTCGATGCCCCAGGTGACGGAGGTGACTTTGAACTCGGTGCGGCGGTTGATTTGATCGACTACGGCCTGCCGCTCGGCAGTGAGGCTGTCGGCGTATTCTTCGGAAAGAACCTGCCCGTAGGGGAGGAAATCGTACTGTTCGTGGAGTTTCTCAGTCACAATTTTAGGTGTCTCTTTGCCGTAGCCGACGGGAGTGAGCCGGTCGGGATTGATGCCTTGAGACACCAGATAATCTACCACCGACTGGGCGCGGCGCTGAGAGAGGTCGAGATTGAAGGCCTGGGAACCGATTCGGTCGGTGTGGGCCGAAAGTTCGATGGCACAATAGGGATTGTCGTTGAGCAGTTGAATCAACTCGTCGAGAGAGGGATAGGATTCCTCGCGCAGGGTGGCCATATTGTAGTCGTAGAAAATGTTGTCGATGAGCACAGGCACAGAGATGGCAGGCAGGTAGAAATCCACCTGATAGTCGGCATCCTCCTGCGCCGAGTCGCTGAGGAACTGAGCCTTGCGGTTGAGGTATCCTTCCTTGCCGGACATCATGACATATTCAGTGGAGCGGTTGATGGAAACCTCGTAGGTTCCGTCGGGTTTGGTCACACTCTTGAAATTCATGCCGTTGCGTCCCACCACGCGCACGATGGCTTCGGCAATGGGATATTCGTCCATATCATAGACGGTGCCCGTGATGCGGACTTTGATGGACGGCAACACGAACTTGTAGATGTTGTCGTAGCCCTTGCCCTGTCCTCGATTGGACGAGAACCACCCTTCCTGTTCTTCCTTGGTGGAATGCATGAAAGTCATGCCGAAATCGTCGCCCTGAGAGTTGAGAGGGGCACCCAAATGTTCGACGTGCCATTGGTCCCACTCGTCGAGACGGGCCGAAAAGATGTCGAGACCACCCAATCCGGGCCGGCCATCGGTGGAGAAATAGAGAATGCCTTCGTTGTCGAACGAGGGGAATTCCTCGTTGCCTGCCGTGTTGATTTGCGGGCCGAGATTCTCGGGAAAGCCCATTCCGTGTTGACCCAAAGAAACGCGCCAAAGATCCAATCCACCTTGCCCGCCCTGCATGTCGGAGACGAAATAAAGCCAAAGCCCGTCGGGGGAAACAGCCGGATGGGCAAAGGTGGAGAGGGTGTCGCCCATGCCGATATTGACCAAGGTACCGAAACCCCAAGAACCGTCAGAACGGCGGGACTCGTAGATTTGTGGCGCTGCCGGACGGGAAGCGGAGCCTCCGGCACCGGTGAAGTACATGGTCTCGCCGTCGGGAGTGAAAGCGGGAGTGCCCTCGTCGCCTGCGGTATTGACAGTGCCGGCTGAGACAGGACGTTGCCATTTGCCCTTCTCGTCTTTGGCCATCATCCAAATGTCGCAGAATTTGGTGCCCGTAATCTTGCTCTTGGTGTCTCCTTCGGCTTTGTCGTTGGAGGTGGTATAGTAGAGAATTTCATCCTCCTGCCCCCAAATTGCGGGGGAGAAGTCGGCTCTGCGACCGTTGATGAGGGCAAACTTGGAAATTTCGTAACGGGAACCGTCCTGTCTCCACTGTTCGGCATTGAGGGCTCCCAACCTGCCGGAAAGAGCAACAGGATGGTCGGGATGGAGTGCCAACATGGAATCGTAGGCTGCAACCGCCTCGATGTAGCGGCCGGATTCGTGGAGGTTCTGAGCCAGATGGAGCCATAGGGCGGTGTCCCGATAACCGTAGCGCATCGCATTGCGGAAATCGCCGGCAGCTCGCTGGGGTTGCATCAGTTTCTCGTCGCAGAGGGCCATATACCAGGATATCTGCGCCTTCTTCTCTTTCTCCTCGCGCGCATCGGTGCGGCGATAGACCCGTTTGAAAACGGCAAGGGCATCAAAGTACTCTCCGCGGTCGTAGGCATCTTTGCCTGCGGAGAATGAGGCGGTGTTGCACCCCGCCAAAGAGGAGAGCAGCAGAAGAGCCAAAGTAATTATGGCAGAGAAACGTGTCACGAGGGGTCAGAGATTGTGTTTTTTCAGTTTCTTGAATGCATTCTTGCGGATTTGGCGAACGCGATTCCGGGAGAGTCCCATTTCTTCGCCTATCTCGGCCATTGTCATGGGAGAGCCGTTGAACCCGAACGAACGGGCAATGACCTCCCTTTCGCGGGGGAGGAGATCCTGCATGGCACGCTGGATGCGGTCCTGATGGATGGGAGAGATTACACGGCTGTCGGCCTGTTCGGCCTCTTCGTCGGCGATGTAGTCGGCCAAAGTGGAGCGGTCGTTACCCCGTGCATCGTTGAGCGAAGCTGTCGCAAGGTCGCGTTCCTTCTGTGCAGCCGAAAGTGCATCGCCGATGCTCTGGCGTATCCACCAGACGGCATAGCTGATGAACTGTACCCCCTTGTCGGGGTCATACTTGCGGGCAGCGCGGATGAGACCCATATTGCCCTCGTTGATGAGGTCGAAGAGATCCAGGCCGAGTCCCCGGTATTGGGTGGCAACGGAAACAACGAACTTGAGGTGAGCACGGGTGAGGCGGGAGAGCGCACTGTCGTCGCCCTGACGTATGCGTTTTACGAGGGAGAGCGTTTCCTCCTCAGAGAGTTTCTCTTCGTTGCCTATCATCTCGAGATAGCGGCTGACTTCCTCCACTTCCTGCCGCGATTGTCGGTTGTTATTCATAAGGCGGGGTTGAATTTTTCCGCAAAGATAAGAAACTTTTGTGACATAAACCGCATCGAAAAGCAAAAAAAGACAAAAATGGCTGTTTTTAGCTTCGAAAACCCCGAAGTTTGGGCTCGGAGAACTGTTTTTTGTACGATTTCAGACGCCCCCGGCAGCTTGAACATAAAACCGCACCGACCCTGAGGCCGATGCGGAACAATGAAAAAGCTATTATTGAAATGGAAGTGTTCACAAGGAACTTATCACACATTGAAGAGGAATTATTTGCTCAAGTCAACGGCGTAGTAGGCCGTCTTGCCCTGCGGATAGACACCGACGATGAACATGACGGGGTCTTCGGAATTGTCGCGACGCGAGGTGAGCGCTTCGGCAATGGCTTTGATTTCCTTTTCGGTGTTGATGGAGCGGTCATTGACCTTAAGGATGACAAATCCGTCCTTCACGCCGGCTTTGGCAAAGGCCGAGCCCGACTTTACGCTCTTGACCTTCACACCGTGACGTACACCGTAGCGGAGCTGGTCTTCGCGGCTGAGGGCAGAGAATTCAGCACCCAATTCGCTGATGTCACGTTTCTTGACCAATTCGGTGTTGCCCTGGGCATTCTTGAGTTCTACGTTGACAGAAGAAGACTTGCCGTCGCGGAGATACTCGACCAAAATCTTATCGCCCGGACGATGGCGGGCTACCTGCTCCTGAAGCTGTGAAGAGGTCTTGACGGACGTATGGTTGACAGCTGTGATGATGTCGCCCTTCTTGATTCCGGCAGCTTCGGCAGCGCTGTTTTCGCTGACATCATCGACATAAACGCCTTCGGAGACGGAGAGACCTTTCTCACGGGCCAACTGAGCATCGACATTGCGGATGATGACACCCAACATGGCACGCTGCACAGCGCCGTATTGACGGAGGTCGGTGACTACCTTTTGGACAATGCTGGAAGGCACGGCAAAGGAGTAGCCTGCATAGTTGCCGGTCTGGCTGTAGATGGCCGTGTTGATGCCTACCAACTCGCCGGCAGTATTGACGAGCGCACCGCCGGAATTACCGGGATTGACAGCTGCATCCGTCTGGATGAAGGATTCAATACCCATTTGGCCGTTGCTCATGCCGAGGCTGCGTGCTTTGGCCGATACGATACCGGCCGTGACAGTGGAGTTGAGCATGAAGGGATTGCCCACAGCAAGCACCCATTCTCCAATCTTGAGCGCATCGCTCTCTCCAAAGGGAATGGTCGGGAGGTCTTTGGCATCAATCTTGAGCAATGCGATGTCGGTGCTGGGATCCGTGCCCACAAGTGTGGCTGAGAATTGGCGCTGGTCGTTGAGCGTGACGGTAAGGGTATCGGCTCCGTCGATGACGTGGTTGTTGGTCACGATGTAGCCGTCTTCGCTGATGATGACACCGGAACCATAGCCCTCTTTGGTTTGGGGCTTCTGCTGTTGGCGGCCCTGGTAACCGAAGAAATACTCGAAGAAGGGATCCACGGACTGATATTGCTGACGCACGGTCTGAACGTTTTTGACGCCGACAACAGCATTGATGGTCTTTTCGGCGGCTTTGGTGAAGTCGTTTTCGGTAACGGATGAGTGGCTGACGGTATTGAAGAATCCGACGTTGGTGATGTTGGAGTCGTTGTTCAGGGAAAGGTCTTCCTGAGCTGTCGCATGGTTGGTACCGGCCAAGAACCAATAGGTTCCGAAAGCCGTGGCTGCACTCACCAGAAGAGTGACGGCAATGTGTTTGAAATCTGTGTTCATAACTTAATTCTTTATTAAAAATGTTTATTTTGTTCGATTTTTCGACTGCAAATATAACATTTAGTTTTGTGATTAAGTTAAATTTTCCGCAAGATTTAACATTTCTTCCTCAAAAACGGGCAGTTTTAAAAGGATTTAAACACATTCGGTGATAAAATTTTCACTCAACGGGCAATTGGAGGTCTTCGTTCGGAGAGGGAATTTTGGCTTTCTTGGGGTTTTCCCGGGCACCATAGGAAAGAAGTTTGTGGGCTGCAGTGGGGAGCGATTTGCCGCCGGGAGCCGCTGTGGTCTTCAGGTCTTGGAAAGCATCATGTACCTTGTCGAACGTCTTCTCGAGAGCCGTGAGACGGGCGAAAAAGTCTTGAGTGCGCTCGATAATGACATTGGCCGCTTCCATCATTTCGTGTTGGTTGGTGAGCTGATACATGTTCTTCCACGCGAGGTCGAGCACCCGGAGCAGGGCATAAAGGTTGGCCGAGCCGGTAATGAATACGCCCTTGTTGTAGGCCTCCTTCCAAAGCGTAGGGTCACTGGACAAAGCCAATTGGAGGGCCCCCTCGGAGAACATATACATCACGACGATGTCGATGCGCTGGTGGTCGTTGGCAATATAGCGGGAATAGTTCTTGCGCGCCAATTCGTCGGCATGACGTCGTACGGAGGCAATATGGGCTTTGAGTGCGAGCGCCTTGGCGGTTTCGTTGTCGCTGTTACAATAGTCTTCGTAATCCTTGATAGACATCTTGGAGTCGATAATGATGTCGCGCTTGTCGGGGAAATGCAGAATGACATCGGGCTGGAGCCTCCGGCCTTCTTCGGTCTTGATGGTCTCCCGGGTGAGGGGATCTTCCATCGTTTTCTGGGTCTCGAACTGTTCACCCTCGGTGAATCCCATATCTTCAAGCAGTTGGGTGAGCCGCATTTCTCCGAAGTTGCCCTGCGTTTTGTTTTCCGACGTAAGGGCATTGGCCAGGCGGTCGGCACTGTTGCCGAGATTGAGCGTTTGTTGGAGGGTGAGTTTGATGGCTTCGTCGAGGCGGGTGATACGGGAGGTGTTCTCCTTATCGCTCTTATCGACGAAGGCGCGGAGGTCGTCGATGTTCTTTTGGAAGGGTGTCAAGAGGGACTCGAGACGTTTGTGGTCGATGTCGGTGAGCTGTTGAGAGCGGCGTTGGAGCATTTCCTCTGTTGCCGTCTTCATTTCGGCCACTGTGGCTTTGAGCTGACGGTCGAACTGTTCACGCAGGAGGGCTTCCTGCTTCTCCTGCGACTTGCGGGCTTCCTCTTTCGCTTCGGCAACACGGGTGACAGTTTCGCGTTTGGCCTGGAAGTAAAAGACCGCAAAAATAACCGTGGCCGAAAGAAGGGCAGCGATGATGATAAAAAGTATCGTTTGCATGCTGCAAAGATACAAAAAAATGTATTTAAAAGGGCTGAAAGTGTCTAAAAAATCAAAAACTTTGCCCCAAAAAGAAAAAAAAGTCGGAAAAGATTTGGAAATCCCGAAAAAAATGCTTACCTTAGCACCGTCAAATTGATGATAATAAGTACAAGATAACGATGGATAAAACAACAGTTGACTTTTTGGACTACATAAGGTATGAAAGGAATTATTCGGAGTTGACGCGTACGAGTTATCAAGAGGCTCTTTTACAATTTGAAGACTTCTCGAGACGCGAGACAGGCGACTTCACCCCGAGGAACATTGACCTCAATACCGTGCGGCTTTGGATGAAGAGCATGATGGAAGAGCATCGTGCCCCTTCCAGCATCAAACAGAGAGTTTCGGCTCTGAGGTCGTACATCCGTTTCCTTCGAAAACGGGGCATTCTGGACAAGAATCCCCTGGAGTTGCTCCGTGTGCCCAAAGTGCCGAAGAAATTGCCGGCGTGGGTTACGGCGGAACAGATGGATCGGGTAATTGACGCTACGGACTATGAAGATACCTTCGAGGACCAAAGGAACAGGCTTATTATAGATATGCTCTACCAAACCGGAATGAGAAAAGCCGAACTGTTGGGTCTGAGGGATGCCGATATAGATTTGGGTGGACGAATGCTGAAGGTGTTGGGAAAGGGGAACAAGGAGAGGCTGATTCCATTCGGTCAAGAATTGGATTCCCTGATTCGACATTATCTGGAATTGCGTCACAGGGAAGTGGCGCCGGGTACCACCGAAAGGTTTTTGGTGGACAAGGACGGCAATCCGCTCAAGCCTAATGCCATATATAATATTGTACGCGCGAGACTGAGCGAGATACCTACCCTGACAAAGCGGAGCCCCCATGTGTTGAGGCACAGCTTTGCAACAGCCATGCTTACAGCCGGAGCCGACCTGATGTCGGTCAAGGAACTAATGGGTCACGCCAGCCTCGATTCGACAGAAATTTATACGCATATAACTCCACAGGAGATATTGTCTAATTACAAACAGGCTCATCCACGGGCCGCTAATTTAAAAAAGAAAGGAGATTGATTTATGGAAATCACCATTCAATCCGTCAATTTTGACACAAGTGAGAGTGTAAACGCTTATATCCGCAAGAAATTGGGTAAGCTTGAACGTTTTGCCGACAACATCCGTGCGGCCGAAGTCCAACTCAAAGTTATCAACACCACAGACAAGGCCAACAAAGAAATCGGCATCAAGCTGCTGGTGGGCGACCAGAGCATATATGCATCGAAGACGGCAGAGATTTACGAAGATGCCATTTCGCAGGCAACAGAGGCTTTGGAACGTCAATTAAAACGCGCCAAGGAGAAAAAACAGGGCTAATTTGCAACCGAAAGGCATCAAAAACAGGCCTTTTTGAAAAAAAATGCATCGAAACACAAAAAAAGTAGTCGAAAAATTTGTGTGTTTGAAAAATTAGCATTATCTTTGCACCCGCAAATCTGACGATGAGGCTTAAAAGTAGCTGTCGGAGGTTTTGTGGGTGCGTGCGACTTGGGCGATTTTGTCTCCCCTTGCTCCACACTCAGACTTGCGGTAATAGCTCAATTGGTAGAGTGTCAGCCCTCCAAGCTGAATGTTGCGAGTTCGAGTCTCGTTTACCGCTCAAAATTACTGCCGTTTTAGCTCAGTGGTAGAGCACATCCTTGGTAAGGATGAGGTCTCGGGTTCAAATCCCGAAAACGGCTCTTTTTGTTTTTCTTCAGACCCGAATCAGTTCGGACACAAACATTTACAATTTTAAATATATAAGATTATGGCAAAAGAACAATTTGACCGTTCGAAACCGCACGTAAACATTGGTACTATAGGCCACGTTGACCACGGTAAGACGACCTTGACCGCAGCTATCACTGCTGTGCTCGCAAAGAAGGGCCTCTCTGAGGTTAAATCCTTCGATCAGATCGATAATGCTCCCGAAGAGAAGGAGCGTGGTATTACAATCAACACTGCACACGTTGAGTATCAGACGGCAAATCGTCACTATGCTCACGTTGACTGCCCCGGCCACGCCGACTATGTGAAGAACATGGTTACCGGTGCTGCTCAGATGGATGGTGCTATCATCGTAGTTGCTGCTACTGACGGTCCCATGCCCCAGACCCGTGAGCACATCCTTTTGGCTCGTCAGGTGAACGTTCCCCGCTTGGTAGTGTTCATCAACAAGTGTGATCAGGTTGACGATCCCGAAATGCTCGACCTCGTTGAGATGGAAATGCGTGACCTCCTCGCTCAGTATGACTTCGAGGATGACACCCCGTTCATCCGCGGCTCTGCCCTCGGTGCCCTCAATGGTGTACCCGAGTGGGAAGAGAAGGTGCTGGAGCTCATGGATGCTGTTGACACTTGGATTCAGCTTCCTCCCCGTGCTCTTGACAAGCCCTTCCTTATGCCTGTCGAGGATATCTTCTCCATCACCGGTCGTGGTACCGTTGCTACCGGCCGTATCGAGACGGGTATCGTAAAGGTTAACGACGAAGTTCAGCTCCTCGGCCTCGGTCAGGACAAGAAGACCGTTGTTACCGGTGTTGAGATGTTCCGCAAGCTCCTCGATGAGGGTGAAGCCGGCGATAACGTAGGTCTTCTCCTCCGTGGCGTTGACAAGAACGAGGTTAAGCGTGGTATGGTACTCTGCAAACCCGGTTCTGTAACACCTCACGATCACTTCAAGGCTCAGATTTACGTCCTCAAGAAGGAAGAAGGTGGCCGTCACACTCCTTTCCACAACAACTATCGTCCCCAGTTCTATCTCCGTACGATGGACGTTACCGGCGAAATCAAGTTGCCCGAAGGAGTTGAGATGGTAATGCCCGGTGATCACGTAACCATCGATGTAACGTTGATTACTCCCGTTGCAATGGACAAGGGTCTCCGTTTCGCTATCCGTGAGGGTGGTCGTACGGTAGGTTCCGGCCAGGTTACCGAAATCTTCGAATAATTTCGAAACTGTATAATTAAGATGGGCTGAATAGCTCAGCCCATCTTTCCTACGGGTGTAGCTCAGTCGGTAGAGCACTGGTCTCCAAAACCAGGTGTCGAGAGTTCGAACCTTTCCACCCGTGCTATAAAAGAATTAATGATGAAGAAGATTATTAATTACGTTAAAAACTCATATTACGAACTCGTAAACAAGGTGTCTTGGCCCACTCGGACCGAGGTCATCAACAGCAGTGTCGTGGTGCTTACTGCCAGTGTGATTATAGCACTCGTTATCTTGGCGATGGATCTTATCTTCGGCAATGTGATAATGAGCCTTATTTACACAGGTTCGGTTAACTTCTAAGAGAGATAATGGCTGCAGTAGATTTCAAATGGTATTGCCTTCGCGCAATCTCAGGTAAAGAGCTCAAGGTCAAGGAAGTGCTTGAGGCCGGCAAAGCTGCCGGAGATTTCAGGGGCGGTCTTGATCAGGTGGTCGTGCCTACCGAACAGGTGGCAACCAAGAGAGGCGAGAAGAAGGTTATCAAAGAGAAAGTACTGTTTTCCGGATATGTGTTTGTACGTTGTCGCCTCACACCCGATGTGCAGGCAGAATTGGAAAGCACGACGAATGTGGTCGCTTTTCTGCGCGGACGTACTACAAACAAACCCGAACCCCTGCCGGATGAACAAGTGGCAGAGATGTTGGGAGCCGCCGACTCGAAGAAAGATATTTACGAAGACTCTGAGTTCAACTTCATGAAGGGGGAAAGCGTTCAGGTTAACGACGGTCCGTTCAAAGACTTCAAAGGTGAAATCACAGAGATTAACGACGAGAAACAAAAACTCAAGGTGGAGGTTAAGATTTTCGGTCGTAAAACCCAACTTGAGTTGGACTATAATCAAGTCTCAAAACAGGAATGAACTCGCAGTGCTGCGAGACTGTTCCTGAAAAGTCGATTCAGAAGGGAGTTTGTACCGGGATGCATTTTCGGATGCGCGATGGAAGCAATCCTGTTTGACTGAGTGACTCTTTTATATACTCAAATTTTTTTTACAAAATGGCAAAAGAAATTGGTGGACAGATCAAACTTCAGATTCAGGGCGGAAAGGCCAGTCCGGCACCTCCGGTAGGTCCTGCTTTGGGTTCGAAGGGTATCAACATCATGGCATTCTGCAAGGAGTTCAACGCCCGTACACAAGACAAGATGGGCAAGGTTCTTCCTGTAGTCATTACCTATTACACTGACAAGAGCTACGACTTCGTCATCAAGACTCCTCCGGCAGCTGTTCAGCTTCTCGAGGCTTCGAAGCAGAAGTCGGGTTCCGGCGAACCTAACCGCAAGAAGATTGCTTCCGTTACTTGGGATCAGGTGAAAGCCATCGCTCAGGACAAGATGCCCGATTTGAACTGTTTCACAATCCAGTCCGCAATGAAATTGGTGGCTGGTACTGCACGTTCAATGGGTATCACAGTTACGGGTGAATTTCCCACTGATTTGTAAACCTTTAAACTTCAATTACGACAATGGGTAAACTTACAAAAAATCAGAAGTTAGCCGCTGCTAAAATTGAAGCAGGTAAGGCTTACACAATTGCCGAAGCCTGCGAATTGGTCAAGGCAATCACATTCACAAAGTTCGACGCTTCCGTTGACATCGATGTCCGCTTGGGCGTAGATCCCCGTAAGGCCAACCAGATGGTTCGCGGTACGGTGACTCTCCCCAATGGTACGGGTAAGACTGTACGTGTGCTCGCTCTCGTAGCCTCTGACGCTGATCAGAAGGCTGCACAAGAGGCAGGCGCAGATTATGTTGGCATGGACGAATATATCGATAAGATCAAAGGCGGATGGACTGACGTTGACGTTATTATCACACAGCCCTCAGCCATGGGTAAGATCGGTGCACTCGGTCGTGTTCTCGGTCCCCGTGGATTGATGCCCAATCCCAAGTCCGGCACAGTGACGATGGATGTAGCCAAAGCTGTCAAGGAAGTGAAACTCGGCAAGATTGACTTCAAGGTTGACAAGGCCGGTATCGTTCACACTTCCATCGGCAAGGTATCGTTCACACCCGAACAGATTGCTCAGAACGCCAACGAGTTCATCGCTACCGTCATCAAACTCAAGCCTGCTACGGCAAAAGGCACCTACATCAAGTCGGTTGCCATTTCCAGCACAATGAGCCCCGGTATCAAGGTTGATCCGAAGTCAATCGAAGCATAAATTTAACGCTTTTCTATTATGAAGAAAGAAGATAAAGTCCTTAACATTGAGAAGCTTGAAGCTCTTCTTGGTGAGTATGCACATTTCTATGTGACCGACATATCCGGTCTCAACGCAGGGAAGACATCGGCTCTTCGTCGTACTTGCTTCAACAAGGAGATTAAGTTGGTGATGGTCAAGAACAACATGTTCAAGAAGGCGCTCACCAACAAAGGCATCGACTTCGAGCCCATTGCTGAGGCTTTCAAGGGTACGTCTGCCATCATGTTCTGCAACACGGGCAACGTTCCTGCAAAGCTTATCAAGGGAGATAAGGACGAAAAAGTTAAACTTAAAGGCGCTTATGTAGAGGAATGCTTCTATGGTGCCGATCAGCTCGATACACTTGCAACACTCAAGAGCAAGAACGAACTTATCGCAGACATCGTGGCTCTTCTCCAGTCACCCGCCAAGAATGTCATCTCGGCTCTCGAGAGTGGCAAGAACACGATCCACGGCGTGCTTAAGACCTTGGGCGAGCGTGCGGAATAATGAACCGGACGTTGCGTAATTAATCATTTATTTGCATATTTACAAACAAAAAATTATATTACTATTATGGCAGATTTGAAAGCAATCGCAGAAGAGTTGGTTAACCTTTCAGTAAAGGACGTAAACGAACTCGCACAAATTTTGAAAGATGAGTATGGCATCGAACCCGCAGCTGCTGCTGTGGCTGTTGCCGCCGGTCCCGCAGTTGCTGCTGAAGCAGCAGTTGAGGAGAAGACCTCATTCGACGTAGTCCTCAAGGAAGCAGGCGCACAGAAGCTCCAGGTCGTTAAGGCCGTTAAGGAGGCTTGTGGTCTCGGCTTGAAGGAAGCTAAAGATCTCGTTGACGGCGCTCCCAGCACCGTTAAGGAAGGTCTTCCCAAGGCAGACGCAGAGAACCTCAAGAAGGCTCTTGAGGAGGTTGGCGCTACCGTCGAGCTCAAGTAATCTACCTGAGTCAAAATCTCAGGACAATATGGTTAAGATTCACCCTTTCGGGGGATCTTAACCTTTTTGCGCTTTTTCCGAACCAAATTCCCACTCTTTATGAACTGTAAGGGCGAATTTCCCTCTGAACCAGTTCAAAATTCCTCTTTTAAGGCGTCTCCTGGCGCTCAAAACATTCAAACGATGCCCCAAAAAGTTTCTGTTACAAGAAAACCTAGAGTCAATTTCGGCTCTGTCAAGAGTCCGTTGGCATACCCTGACTTTCTCGACATCCAGTTGAAGTCGTTCCGCGATTTCCTGCAGCTTGACACTCCTCCCGAGGAGCGTAAGAACGAGGGCCTCTACAAGGTCTTTGCTGAGAATTTCCCCATTGCCGACACGCGTAACAACTACGTTCTCGAGTTCTTGGACTATTTTATTGAGCCTCCGCGTTACACCATCGAAGAATGTCTCCTTCGCGGCCTCACCTATAACGTCCCTCTCAAGGCGAAGTTGAAACTTTACTGTACCGATCCTGACCATGAGGACTTCAACACCAAAGTGAGTGATGTCTATCTTGGCCAAATCCCCTATATGACCCCGCAGGGTACCTTTGTCATCAACGGTGCTGAACGAGTTGTCGTTTCTCAGCTTCACCGTTCCCCGGGCGTGTTCTTCGGACAGAGTCTTCATACCAACGGTACGAAGCTCTATTCTGCCCGTATCATCCCGTTCAAAGGCTCTTGGATTGAGTTTGCCACCGACATCAATAATGTGATGTACGCATACATCGACCGGAAAAAGAAACTCCCCGTTACCACTTTGCTCCGTGCCATTGGCTTCGAAAGCGATAAAGATATTCTTCAGATTTTCGATCTCGCCGAGAGTGTCGAGGTGAAGAAGAGCACGATTGAGAAGTACATTGGCCGTCGCTTGGCAGCACGCGTGCTCAAATCCTGGGTGGAGGATTATGCTGACGAAGATACCGGAGAAGTGGTATCTATCGAGCGTAATCAGGTTCTTGTCGATCGCGAACAGGAAATTACAGCCGAGAACATTTCAAAGATTCTCGACTCAGGCGTTGATCATATCCTCCTTATCCGCGAAAACAAGGAGGCTCACAATGATGAATATTCCATCATTTTCAATACTCTCCAGAAGGATCCTTCCAACTCGGAGAAAGAAGCTGTTGTCTATATCTACCGTCAGCTCCGTAACGCAGAACCTGCCGACGATACATCGGCACGAGAGGTCATTCAAAACCTCTTCTTCTCGGACAAGAGATATGACCTTGGCGAGGTAGGACGCTATCGTATCAACAAGAAGTTCCACACCCGTTACGACGAGGAAGGAAATGTGTTGCTCGACAAAGACGGCAACCCCGCCTTCGAGGTTCCCATGGACGTACGTGTTCTCACCAAGGAGGACATCATAGACATTATTAAATATCTTATACAGCTTATCAATTCGAAAGCTGAAGTCGATGATATCGATCACCTCTCCAACCGTCGTGTTCGTACCGTCGGAGAGCAGCTTTACAATCAGTTCGGAATCGGTTTGGCTCGCATGAGCCGCACCATTCGCGAACGTATGAACGTGCGTGACAATGAGGATTTCAATCCTGTTGACCTCATCAACGCCAAGACGATTTCAGCTGTGATTAATTCGTTCTTTGGAACGAATGCCCTTTCGCAGTTTATGGATCAGACCAATCCGTTGGCTGAGATTACCCACAAACGTCGTATGTCAGCTCTGGGTCCCGGCGGTCTCTCACGCGAGAGGGCCGGCTTCGAAGTGCGCGACGTTCACTATACTCACTATGGCCGTCTCTGTCCTATCGAATCACCCGAAGGTCCCAACATCGGTCTGATTTCATCCATGTGCGTCTATTCCAAGGTCAATGACCTCGGCTTTATCGAGACTCCCTATCGCAAGGTAGAGAACGGTATTGTAAATCTTACGGATGAAGGCGTAAGTTGGAATTCGGCCGACGGAGAGGAAGATCTCATTATCGCTCAGGGCAATTCTCCCGTTGATAACAAGGGACGTTTCCTCGAGAAGAGAGTCAAGGCCCGTCAGGGTGCTGATTTCCCCGTTGTCGAACCCGCTGAGGTCAACTACATGGACGTAGCTCCCAACCAAATTGCATCTATTGCAGCAGCCCTTATTCCTTTCTTGGAACACGATGATGCTCACCGTGCACTCATGGGTTCCAACATGATGCGTCAGGCAGTACCTCTCATGACCTGCGAAGCTCCGATTGTCGGCACGGGTATTGAGGATCAGGTAATTCGTGATTCCCGTACTCAGGTTATGGCTGAAGGTGACGGTGTTGTCGAATTTGTCGATGCTACAGTCATCCGTGTCCGTTATGACCGTTCGGAGGACGAGGAGTTCTGCGCTTTCGATGAACCCGTTCGCGAATATATCCTTCCCAAATGGCGTCGTACCAACCAAAGCACGACCTACGACCTTCAGCCCAACTGCGTGAAGGGTCAACGTGTCAAGGCAGGAGATATCCTCTCCAAGGGCTATTGCTCTGCCGAAGGTACACTTGCATTGGGCAAGAACCTCAAAGTGGCATATATGCCTTGGAAGGGCTACAATTATGAGGATGCCATTGTGCTCTCTGAACGCTGCGTTCGCGAGGATATTCTTACCTCTGTCCATGTTGATGAATATACTCTTGAAGTGCGTGAAACAAAACGCGGTGTCGAGGAACTTACCAGCGATATCCCCAATGTATCGGAGGATGCTACCAAGGAGCTCGGCGAAGACGGTATCATCCGTGTCGGCGCTTTGGTTGAGCCCGGTGACATCATGATTGGTAAGATTACGCCCAAGGGCGAGTCCGATCCTACACCCGAAGAAAAACTCCTTCGTGCCATCTTCGGTGACAAGGCCGGTGACGTGAAGGATGCTTCTCTCAAGGCCAATCCTTCGCTCCACGGTGTTATCATCGATACAGCTCTTTATAAGCGTGCTATCAAGGACCGCAAGGCCAAAATGGCCGAAAAAGCCCAAATGCCTATCCTTGAAGAAGAATATGAAACCAAACAGGTAGCTCTGCTCAATACACTCGTTGAGAAACTTCTTCAGGTTACAGAAGGTGAGACTTCTGTCGGTGTGAAGGACTTCATCGGAATCGAAGTATTCCCCAAGGGAGCCAAGTTCACCAAGGATGCCCTGCTTCAGGTCGATTATAAGAGTGTCATGATTGCCCGCTGGACCAAGGACGATCACAAGAATCTCCTGATTCACAACCTCATTATGAACTACCTTTCGACATCCAAAAAGCTCAATGCCGAGTTGGCTCGAAAGAAGTTCGATATCTCTATCGGAGACGAACTGCCTTCCGGCATCCTTCAGCTTGCCAAGGTATATATCGCCAAGAAGCGTAAGATTGGCGTGGGCGACAAACTTGCCGGTCGTCACGGCAACAAGGGCATTGTTTCCAAGGTTGTCCGTGTAGAGGATATGCCCTTCTTGGCCGACGGTACGCCTGTCGATTTGGTATTGAACCCCCTCGGTGTGCCTTCTCGTATGAACCTCGGCCAGATTTTCGAGGCAGTTCTCGGTTGGGCCGGCGGCGTATTGGGCGAGAAGTTCTCCACTCCCATCTTCGACGGAGCTTCGCTCGATGACCTCAATGCTTGGACAGACAAAGCCGGTCTTCCCCGTTATGGCAAGATGCAGCTTTACGACGGAGGTACAGGCGAACCTTTTGACCAAATGGCTACGGTGGGTATCACCTACTTCTTGAAACTCGGCCACATGGTTGAAGATAAGATGCATGCCCGTTCCATCGGTCCCTACTCACTTATCACCCAACAGCCCCTTGGCGGTAAAGCCCAGTTCGGCGGTCAGCGTTTCGGTGAGATGGAAGTTTGGGCTCTTGAGGCATTCGGTGCATCCCATGTGCTTCAGGAGGTGCTCACCGTCAAGTCCGATGATGTCACAGGCCGCAGCAAGACCTATGAGGCCATCGTTAAGGGCGAAAACATGCCTACTCCCGGCTTGCCCGAGTCACTCAACGTGCTCCTCCACGAACTCAAGGGTCTCGGCCTCTCGGTTCAACTCAATTAATTGTCAATTGTCCATTACCAATTCTCAATTCAGAAAAAATGGCTTTTCGTAAAGATACAAATTCCAAGACCAATTTCACGAGCATCAGCATCGGATTGGCATCGCCGGACGAGATTCTCATCAATTCGTATGGAGAGGTTCTCAAGCCCGAGACGATTAACTAT
Organism: uncultured Bacteroidales bacterium; assembly: GCA_937899265.1. Lineage (GTDB taxonomy): Bacteria > Bacteroidota > Bacteroidia > Bacteroidales > UBA3663 > Liminaster. Next base: position 9,006 of record CALBPV010000006.1, on the reverse strand, counting down.
CGTACCTACAAGCCCGAACGCGATGGTTTGTTCTGCGAACGCATCTTCGGTCCTGTCAAGGATTATGAGTGTCACTGCGGCAAGTACAAACGCATCCGTTATAAAGGCTGTGTATGTGAACGATGCGGTGTCGAGGTAACCGAGAAGAAGGTGCGTCGTGAGCGTTGTGGACACATCCGTTTGGTTGTGCCTGTAGCTCATATTTGGTACTTCCGTTCTTTGCCCAATAAGATTGGATACCTCCTCGGCATGCCTACCAAGAAGCTCGACTCCGTTATTTATTATGAACGTTATGTCGTGCTGCAGCCCGGTCCATTGGAGAAACTTCAGGGCTTGAAGAAACTTGATACTCTGTCGGAGGACGAGTATCTCCAAGCTCTCGAGGCCGCAGGTGCCAAGAACCAGCGGTTGCCTCAAGATGACCCCAACAAGTTTGTCGCCATGATGGGCGCAGAAGCTATCCTTCGCCTTCTCCAGGAGGTCAATCTCGACGAACTCGCAGCAGAGCTTCGTGAGAAGGCCAATAACGAAGGTGCTGTTCAGCGTAAGACCGAAGCCTTGAAACGTCTTCAGGTGGTCGAAGCTTTCCGTGCTTCTGAGGGTCGCAACAAGCCTGAGTGGATGATTGTGCAGAATCTGCCCGTCATTCCTCCGGAGCTCCGTCCTCTCGTTCCGCTTGACGGCGGTCGTTTCGCTACGTCTGATATCAACGACCTCTATCGTCGTGTCATCATCCGTAACAACCGTTTGAAGAGACTGATGGAAATCAAGGCTCCCGAGGTCATTCTCCGCAATGAGAAACGTATGCTTCAGGAGGCTGTCGATTCACTCTTCGACAATTCGCGCAAGAGCTCGGCTGTCAAGAGCGAGAGCAATCGTCCGCTGAAGTCACTCTCCGATTCTCTCAAAGGCAAACAGGGACGTTTCCGCCAGAACCTTCTCGGTAAGCGTGTCGATTATTCTGCACGTTCGGTTATCGTTGTCGGTCCTGAACTCAAGATGAACGAATGCGGTCTGCCTAAATTGATGGCAGCCGAATTGTACAAGCCCTTCATTATACGCAAGCTCATCGAACGCGGCATCGTCAAGACCGTCAAATCGGCCAAGAAAATAGTCGATAAACGTGAGCCTGTGGTATGGGACATACTCGAACTCGTCATGAAGGGTCATCCTGTGCTCCTCAACCGAGCTCCTACGCTCCACCGTCTGGGTATTCAAGCTTTCCAGCCCAAGATGATAGAAGGCAAGGCTATTCAGCTCCACCCCCTCGCATGTACGGCATTCAACGCCGACTTCGACGGTGACCAAATGGCCGTTCACCTTCCCTTGGGCAATGCAGCCATTCTCGAAGCTCAGATTCTTATGTTGGGTTCCCACAATATTTTGAATCCCGCCAACGGCGCTCCCATCACGGTTCCTTCTCAAGATATGGTGTTGGGTCTCTATTACATTACCCGTATCCGCGAAGGCGAGAGGGGTGAGGGTCTGACATTCTACGGACCTGAGGAGGCCATGATTGCCTACAATGAAGGTAAGTGTACGATGCACGCCCGCATAAAGTGTCTGGTTGACGATGTCAACGAACAGCGCAAGCCCATCCGTCATCTTGTAGAGACTTCCGTGGGTCGTCTCATTTTCAACGAGAAAGTACCTGCCCAGGTAGGTTTCTTCAACGATGTTGTCAACAAGAAGACTCTTCGCAATGTGATTACCGATGTCATTAAGTATTGCGGTATTCCACGTACGGCCGACTTCCTTGATGACGTCAAGAACCTCGGATACTATCAGTCGTTCAAGGCCGGCCTTTCGTTCAACCTCGGTGATGTGCTTGTCCCCGAAGAAAAGCCCGCAATGATTGATGAGGGTATGCAGAAGGTTGAAGATGTCACTGCAACCTATGAGAGCGGCTGGATTACCGACAAGGAACGCTACAATCAGGTCATCGATATCTGGAGTAAGGTTAACGACGATCTCACCAAGGTGCTTATGAAGCACTATATCGAGGCCGACCAGGGATTCAACGCCATCTACATGATGATGGATTCCGGTGCCCGTGGTTCAAAGGATCAGATTGCCCAGCTTTCCGGTATGCGCGGCCTGATGGCCAAGCCTCAGAAAGCCGGCGCTGAAGGTGCTCAGATTATCGAGAATCCTATCATTGCCAACTTTAAGGAAGGCATGTCGGCACTCGAATACTTCATTTCCACACATGGTGCCCGTAAAGGTTTGGCCGATACCGCACTTAAGACGGCAGATGCCGGTTATCTTACCCGTCGTCTCGTCGATGTGGCTCACGATGTCATAATTCGCGAGGAAGACTGTGGTACGCTTCGTGGCTTGATTTGCACCGAACTCAAGAATAATGATGAGGTTGTTGCTACACTTCATGACCGTATCTTGGGTCGTGTGTCTGTGCACGATGTGATTCATCCCATCACAGGTGAGCTCATCGTCGCTGCAGGTGAAGAAATCACCGATCGCATTGCCGACATCATTACAGATTCTCCCATCGAGCAGGTTGAAATCCGTTCCGTCCTCACTTGCGAGTCAAAGCACGGCGTTTGCGCCAAGTGCTATGGACGTAACCTCTCTACCAACCGAATGGTTCAGAAGGGTGAGGCAGTGGGCGTTATCGCAGCCCAATCTATCGGTGAGCCAGGTACACAGCTTACGCTCCGTACCTTCCACGCCGGCGGTATTGCCGGTAACGCTGTTGCGGTCAATAACCTCAAGGCCGGATATGACGGCGTTGTCGAATTGGATGAACTCCGTACCGTGGAGCGTCCCAACGATGACGGCTCCTTCACCAAGGTGGTTGTGTCCCGTATGACCGAGTTCCGCATTCTTGACCCCCATACCAATATGGCTCTCGTCAATACGACCATCGGATATGGCTCCGAGCTCTTTGTCGAGAACGGCCAAACTGTCAAGAAGGGCGATATCATCTGTCAGTGGGACCCCTTCAATGCAGTTATCATCAGTGAAGCTGCAGGTAAGGCTCGTTTCGTAGATGTGGAAGCAGGTGTTACTTATCAGTCTGAAATTGACGATACAACCGGCATCGAGGAAAAGATTGTCGTCGAGTCCAAGGATCGTACAAAGGCTCCGTCCGTTGATATTGTCGATGCAGAAGATAATGTACTCCGTTCTTATACCTTCCCCGTTGGCGGTCACATTATGATTGAAGACGGTCAGGATATCAAGATTGGTGAAGTGCTGGTTAAGATTACGCGTAACACCTCCAAGGCATCCGATATTACGGGTGGTCTTCCCCGTGTTACCGAGCTCTTCGAAGCCCGTAATCCTTCCAATCCTGCCGTTGTGGCATCCATCGACGGAGAAGTGTCCTTCGGCAAAATCAAGCGTGGTAACCGAGAGCTTATTATCACAGGCAAGTTCGGTGATGAAGTTCGCTATCTGATTCCTCTTTCGCGCCAGCTCCTTGTTCAGGAACACGACTACGTTCGTGCTGGCAATGCACTCTCCGACGGTTCCGTTACTCCCACCGATATTCTCAATATCCTCGGTCCTACGGCTGTACAGGAATACATTGTCAATGAAGTGCAGGAAGTTTACCGTCTTCAGGGCGTAAAGATTAACGACAAACATTTTGAGGTTATCGTTCGTCAGATGATGCGCAAGGTTCGTGTTATCAACCCCGGCGATTCCCGCTTCCTCGAAGGTCAAGTGGTTGACAAGCTCGAGTTCCAGGCCGAAAACGACTTCATTTGGGGCAAGAAATATATCACGAAAGCTGGAGACAGTCAAGTGCTTCGCCCCGGCATGATTATTACAGCCCGCAACTTCCGCGACGAGAACTCTATGCTTCGTCGCCGAGACAAACGACAGGCAGATGCCCGCGAGACTGTACCTGCAACCTGCGAACAGCTCCTTCTCGGTATCACCCGTGCGGCTCTCGGTACTTCGAGCTTTATGTCGGCAGCTTCCTTCCAGGAAACTACCCGAGTACTCAACGAAGCTGCCATTGTCGGCAAGACAGACTATCTCGAGGGCATGAAGGAGAACGTTATCTGCGGTCACCTCATTCCTGCAGGTACCGGTCAGCGTGAGTTCGAAAATCTTGTTGTCGGCTCTCGCGACGATTTCAATCGTTCATACAGCGCTCCGCGTCGTATCCTCGACTTCTGATTTCAGAGGTCATATTCCCATACATCAGACATCGCTTCGCCCTTTTGGGGGAGGAGCGGTGTCTTTTTTGTGTTAATCGTCATAAAAAGCAATCTCATACAACGAACAAAACGTTAACTAACTTTAAAATCGACTCAAATATGATTAAAAAATGTAACAAAACGGCCTTTCGTGGATTTTTTCGCATTTTTGAGCACTTCAATTTCATTTTTTTTCCTTATCTTTGCAGCGCTAAATCAAACAACAGATGTTATCATTCTAAAGTTTGTCTCGTTAAGCAATTTCAAAGGTTCTAAAGATAAGTATGACTCCATCCATTCAACGACCGGACTACCTCTTTGAGGTGAGTTGGGAAGTTTGTAACAAAGTAGGCGGCATTTATGCCGTTCTTTCCACCAAAGCGGCTACACTCGTCAATGAACTCGGCTCCAACAAGCTGTTCTTCATCGGCCCCGATTTGCTCGGTCCCAACGAAGAATCCATCTATTTTGAGTCCGAGACTGCTTCCCCGGAGCTGAAGGCTTGGGGCGACAAGGTTTCTCGCGAAGGTCTTCATGTCAAAGTGGGGACATGGCGCGTGCCAGGAAGTCCTCAGGCAGTTTTGGTTGATTTTACGCCTTTTTTCAGTAGCAAGGATGACCTTTATGCGCGTCTTTGGGAATGGTATGGCGTGGATTCACTGCATTCTTACGGCGACTACGATGAAGGCTGCGTCTTCGCCTATGCCGCTGCGCAGGTAATAGAGTCTCTCTATAAGCATTTCTGTCCCCAGCGTTCTGCCGTGATTGCCCATTTCAATGAGTGGACAACCGGAGCCGGTCTTCTTTGGTTGAAACATCAACTCCCCTCTGTGGCAACTGTCTTCACGACCCATGCGACCTGTGTGGGACGTTCTATCTGCGGCAACAACAAGCCACTATATGATTACCTTTCGGGTTATCGTGGAGATCAGATGGCCGACGAATTGAATATGACCTCCAAGCATTCTGTAGAGAAGCGTGCTGCCCAACAGGCAGATGCTTTTACCACAGTGTCAGAGATTACCGCACGTGAGTGTTATCAGCTTTTGGAGCGTCGTCCTTATGTCACTCCCAATGGATTCGAATCCGGCTTTGTGCCCAAAGGAGTGAACTTTTCCCGCCTCCGCAAACAAGCCCGTACCACCCTCTTGCGTCTCGTTGAGTGTGTCACTGGTCATGCACCTGCCGATGATGCCGTTCTGGTGGGTACCGCAGGCCGTTGCGAGTATCGCAATAAGGGACTCGACATTTTCCTGGATTCATTCGATCTCCTGCGTCGCTTCAATCCCAAACACGAAATCATAGGTTTCGTTATGGTTCCCGGTTGGGTACAGGAACCTCGTGCAGACATCAAGGCCCGCATGAAGAGCAATGCCCGTTTCTACAATCCTGTGGGTGACCCCGTTTTCACACACGCTCTCAATAATTATAATGAGGATGTCTTGCTCAACCGCATCCACGCCCTCGGATTCCGCAACTACGGTAACGATAATGTAAAGGTTATTTATATACCCTGTTACCTTGACGGTCGCGACGGGATACTGAACATGACCTACTATGATCTCCTTTCAGGTCTCGACCTCTCAGTCTTCCCGTCATACTACGAACCGTGGGGTTACACACCGCTCGAAAGTTGTGCGTTCGGAGTTCCTACCATCACGACATCTCTTTCAGGTTTCGGTGCCTGGTGTCGCGAGATGGGCAAAGACGATGATGTGATGGACGGAGTGGCCGTGATTCCCCGCAACGACGGTAACTATGCAGCAGTGGTTGATCAGATAGCCCACGTTATTCGCCGCTACGCTGATGTGGCACCTGCCGGCGATGTGAAGTTGGCACGTCAATTGGCACGCAAGATTTCCACTCAGGCAGATTGGCGACACTTTATGCGCCACTACTGGAAGGCATACGGGGGAGCAATCGCTGCTGCGCGGAGCCGAAATGCAACTTGAAACCTGAACCTTGAAACCTGAATAATCGCACTCTCCCCCTAAGGCGAGAACCCAATAATAAGTAATTTATTAACCCCTAAATTATAATCAGAATGAAGATTCAAGTGAGTAATACCAACGCACCCGTGTGGCGTGATATTACAGTGAAATCCAACCTTCCCAAGGCACTCGAGGGCCTTGATGAACTCGCTCACAACCTGTGGTGGTCGTGGAATCACGATGCCCGCAACCTCTTCCGTCACCTCGATCTCGAGACATGGCGTGCTGTAGGTCACAACCCTGTGGCTATGCTCGACACACTCTCGTTCGACCGTCTTCAGCAGATGGCTGCCGATGAGGATTACATGGATAAGGTAAGGGATGTGCTCAAGAAGTTCCATGCCTACATGAACGAGCCCAAGGACAAGGAGCGTGCTTCTGTAGCCTACTTCTCCATGGAGTACGGATTGTGCTCTTGTCTCAAGATTTATTCCGGCGGTCTCGGTATTCTCGCCGGTGACTACCTCAAGGAAGCTTCCGACTCCAACGTCGATCTCACGGCCGTGGGTTTCCTCTATCGTTACGGTTACTTTACCCAGACCCTCTCGGCAGACGGTAATCAGGAAGCAAACTATGAGGCTCAGAATTTCTATCAGCTCCCCATCGAGCAGATAATGAATCCCGACGGAACTCCCATGTTGCTCGAAGTTCCTTTCCCCGATCGCGTGGTGTATGCCAACGTTTGGAAAGTCAACGTAGGCCGCATCAACCTCTACCTCATGGATTGTGACATCGACCGAAACTCCGAATACGACCGTTCCATCACACATCAGCTTTATGGCGGAGATTGGGAGAATCGTATGAAGCAGGAGTATATGCTCGGCATCGGTGGTATCCTCATGCTCAACAAACTCGGCATCAAGAAGCAGGTTTATCACTGCAACGAAGGTCATGCCGCCCTTATTGCCGCCCAGCGCCTTGCCGATTATGTGGCTTTAGGTCTCACCTTTAACCAGGCTCTTGAGGTTGTACGTTCTTCCTCTCTCTATACTTGCCATACTCCCGTTCCCGCAGGTCACGACTATTTCGAGGAAGGCCTCTTCTACAAATACATGAACCCCTTTGCCGGCAAACTCGGCATCTCTTGGGAAGATTTCTTCAATATGGGTCGTGAGAACCCCGGCGAAGGCAAGTTTGCCATGTCAGTTTTCGCGCTCAACACCTGTCAGGAGGCCAATGGCGTTTCATGGCTCCATGGCAAAGTTTCCCGCGAAATGTTTGCCAACGTCTGGAAGGGATATGCCCCCGAAGAACTCCATGTGGGATACGTCACCAACGGCGTACACCTTCCCACATGGGCCGGCCATGAATGGAAGGAATTCTACACGCGTCTCTTCGGCAAAGATTACCTCGAGAGCCAGACCAAGGAGGATATGTGGCGCAAGATTTACACTGCTGACAACGAGGAAATATGGAAAATCCGCAAGCGTCTCAAAGACAAGCTCTTCAAGTTCATCAAGACTGAGGTGCAGAACAACATGAGCCGCAAGCAGGAAAATCCTGCCAAGATACTTCAGACCATCAACGGCCTCAATCCTGACGCTCTTACCATCGGTTTTGCCCGTCGCTTTGCCACCTACAAACGTGCTCACCTGCTCTTCACCGACCTCGATCGTCTGGCCAAGATTGTCAACAATCCCCAGTGCCCCGTCCAGTTTATATTTGCCGGTAAGGCACATCCCGCCGACGGTGGCGGTCAGGGTCTCATCCGCCGTATCGTAGAGGTGAGCCGCATGCCCCAGTTCATGGGCAAAGTCATCTTCGTTGAGAACTACGACATGGATGTGGCCAAGCGTCTCGTTTCCGGTGTTGATATTTGGATGAACACCCCTACACGTCCTCTTGAAGCCTCCGGTACTTCCGGCGAGAAGGCCGTCATGAACGGTACTCTCAACCTCTCCGTCCTCGACGGTTGGTGGTACGAAGGTTACAAAGAAGAGGCCGGTTGGGCTCTCACCGACAAGCGGACCTTCCAGAACCAGGCACTTCAGGATCAGCTCGATGCCGAGACTATTTACACCATGATAGAGACCCAGATTGTGCCCCTCTATTTCGCCAAGAATACCCGTGGCTACTCTCCCGAGTGGATTATGTACATCAAGAACTGTCTTGCCCGCATCACTCCCAACTTCACCATGCGCCGTCAGCTCGACGATTACTATGAGCGCTTCTATCAGAAGGAAGCTGCCCGTGCCGCCCAGCTCCAGGCCAACAACTTCAAGATTGCCAAGGAGATAGTCGCTTGGAAAGAGAAAGTCGCAGCAGCTTGGGATGCCATCGAGGTCAAGAACATCGAAGTGCCCGATGCAATGTACAGCAACAAGATTGGCAAGGAGTTCCAGCTCAAGGTCACCGTCGATGGCAAGAACATTGCCGACAGCATCGGCCTCGATTTCGTAATTGCAGTGGCAGCCGACGGACAGAGCAATGAGTACCATGCCACCGAGATGTCCGTAGTCAAGGTTGAAGGCTCCGTTGTAACCTTCGAACTTGATTACACCATCAAGCATTCCGGCATCTTCAAGTGCGGTTTCCGTCTCTTCCCCAAGAACGACCTCCTGCCCCATCGTATGGACTTCGCATACACCAAGTGGTGTTGAACTGAAACTTGAAACCTGAAACTTGAAACTTGAATAATCAGTAGCAGCGGCTCCTCCCGGGTCGCTGCTCTTTCATCTCGTCGCTCAACCCCGTCCCGGCTCTATCGTTCGGTGACACCTTGAAACCTGAACCTTGAAACTTGAACCCTGAAAATCCTGTGTAAAAAACACCTCTGGGGGCAAACTGATTCCCGAACTTCGCGTAAGCATTTGCAACCGTGCAAATCGATTCCCGAACTTCGCGTA
>CALBPV010000005.1 GCA_937899265.1 uncultured Bacteroidales bacterium | reverse complement strand
CGAACTTCGCGTAAGCATTTGCAGCCGTGCAAATCGATTCCCGAACTTCGCGTAAGCATTTGCAGCCGTGCAAATCGATTCCCGAACTTCGCGTAAGCATTTGCAGCCGTGCAAATCGATTCCCGAACTTCGCGTAAGCATTTGCAGCCGTGCAAATCGATTCCCGAACTTCGCGTAACGATTTGCGAGCGTGCAAATCGATTCCCGAACTTCGCGTAACGATTTGCAAGTGTGCAAATCAATTCCCGAACTTCGTGTAACGATTTGTTCGTTTCGGAAGACGTAAATCTGCTTCTGGCGCTATCCAAACGCATATTTGCAACTGCAAGGACACGCGTTTTTATCCGAAAAAGTAAAAAAAATGTGTTTGTTTTAAGAAAAGAAAGAGAAAAATAATCCCGCTCACCACTATTCCCGACAAAAGAATCGCCCGGAGTTTTCTTTATCCAGTTCAAGAGTCTGTCGTTTGGCGACGAACCTTTGAATAGGATTAAATACGCAGTATTTCATGATTTCCTGGGAACAAAAGTGAGGGAAATTGGCATCGTGACGTATTTTTTTTGTCGGGGATTTGGCTATATCAACTTTTTTTGCTATCTTTGCCCCCCTATTCATCTGCAATTATGACCGAAGAAGAAATTTTCCGACAAGCACGCATCGCAATACGCGGCGGTAAGGACCCGCAGGCTTTCCTGCATCTGGGTCGTCTCTGCTCCCAAGGTATCGGTACGCCGGTGAATCACGTCCTGGCCGCCTACTTCATTGAGAAGGCGGCTCTTTTGGGCAGTTCCCGGGCCGAGGCTCTCATCGACGCAGAGTATAACCTTCGCATGCAGAATATTGTGGACTATACGGTATCGCTTTTTTCTTTGGACGGACCCATAAACCCTGTCAAACTGAAACGCGTGCAGAGATGTCTCAAAGTCGAGTTGCAGAAGGGGAACTACGGCATTGTCTGTCGTTTGCGGCAGTACATCAGCCGGATTTTCCCAGAATGGGACAAAGATAAAAGCCAATACGATATTGTGGCTGGCAAAAAAAGCTTCGACGTCTCTTTGTGTTATGCCATCCATGGCCCCCATAATGATTTGGATAACATGATGCCGGAGACGGAGGATTTTCTGCAAAAACTCTATGCCCCCATATTCGCTCACAAGTCTGTGTGGGAAGACAGTCCGGGACTTTCTGTCTTCTTGACTCCGCATGACGAGAACGAACTCCTTTCCGAATGTTTGCCCGATTTCTCTGCCAGCTACCGCAAAGTGTGCCAAGCCCTCCATGTCAAACCTTTGCATTTGGACTTGCCTGCACCCATGGACGGATTCCCCTACCTCAGCCCCATTGTTATGCAGCATGTCCGCAATCAGGCTTACAGGTGTGTACTTTCACTCTCGAAGTATTTCCCGGATATCATTTCGCGATTTCTTTCATGCAATGACAACGACAGCGATATGCTGGATATCTGTGATGAAATCGAATCGGGAAAGATTCCGCATACTATCTGTAGCGATGACCTGCACCTCTTTCTCGTCTCTTATATTGAAATGGGAATCGATATGGATTCTATTCATTTGATGTACAACAGCCTTTATTCCCATTATCAGGCCGGAGACGGCGACAAGTTGGCCAACGTACTCAACGACCGGTTTAAATCTTTGAGTATCGTCACATTCGAAGACTATCCCGTCTATACGTCTGAGAATATGCCCTTGGAACCGCCGGAAAAGTCCCCTGACGAACTGCCTTTCTGATTTCCTGCAATCGGTGTTTTCCCCACAGGTGAGACCCGAGAGACCACAATTTACTAAAGAAGGATAAACTGTAAACTGCCAATGACCAAAATGAATTTCAATATTATCGACTATGCCCCCCGGCTTTTCAGCGAACATCTGCGTCAGCTCGATAAGCAGCTGAAGTTCAGTAACGCCCGTTTGAACTTCGACTTGACCGGCACCAACTCGCTCAGGAACTATGTCATCACCGGAAATGAAGGCACAGGTGTTGAAGAGGCTGTCGAAACCATATTCAACCGTTGGGAGGGACGCTCCAATCGGGAGACCTGCTCTCATCTTCACGCCGAGAAGATGTTCGAAACAACTTTGGGCTATGAGTCGGCTATTAACGAGGTTTGTGACCACGATGAGGTTTTCGTCCACATCTCCCATGCAGAACGTCTCTCCATGCGCGGCAGCAATGGTCAGTTCACAGGTTTTGAGATGCTCTGTGACAAGCTGCCTTCCATGAAGAAGAGCGTCTTTGTACTCACAGGTGAGAGGGCTGGATTGTTGCAGCTCATCAGCAGCCACGAACAGGGGCGCACCCTCTTTCCCAACGTTTTCCATTTCGAAGATCTTACTCCCGAGGCCATGATGGAGTATATGAAGGATTATGCCAACCGGAGTAACTTCCTCTTCGACCCGGCGGCTGAAGACTCCTTGCGCGAATACCTCGGTTATGCCTACAAACTGCGCGGAGCCCACTTCCGCAACACCTTCTATTTGGAGGACTTGCTCAATCATGAAATCGTTCCGCGCATGGCTGAACGAGTAGCCGGTGAGGAGGATATCGCCAGCGTTGACCTGTGTACTATATTGCCCGAAGATTTGCCCGTCATTCAACATCCTGATGCCGCATCGGCCTTCGACAAACTGGAGGCTATGGTGGGCCTTGACAGTATCAAGAAGCAGATTCGCGACCATACCGCCCTCGTTCAGCTCAACAGCCTCAGAGCTTCCAAAGGGCTCTTCAACAAGATGCCCCCCATGCACATGGTTTTCACCGGAAATCCCGGTACCGGCAAAACAACCATTGCCAAGTATATTGGCGAAATCTACCACAGCATCGGCGTCCTTTCTTCCGGCCACGTCGTCGAGACCGAACGCACCAAGCTTGTGGGCGAGTACATCGGAGTCTCCGAGAAGAATACCTTGAATGCCATCAAGAGTGCCGGCGGCGGTGTGCTCTTCATCGACGAAGCATACAATCTGTTCACCGACAGCGATAACAAAAGGGACTATGGTATGCGAGTAATAGAGACCCTGCTCACTTATCTCGGTTCAGAGGAAGCGGATCTTATCGTTATCCTCGCCGGCTATACCAACGAGATGAAAAAGATGCTGGAAGCCAATCCCGGTATGAAGAGCCGCTTTCCCTACATCTTCCATTTCGACGACTATACTCCCGACCAACTCCTCCAGATTGGGCGCAAAGTGCTCGAGCAGGAACATTACGTCATGACTCCCGAGGCAGAACGCAAACTCGCCAAATACGTCATCCATGAGTACGACCACAAAGATGACCACTTCGGAAACGGACGTTTCATCACGAGGCTCATCACCACTCATATCATCCCCTCGCTCAGTCAGCGCATCCTTGCCAAATCGGCCGAAGAAATCTCCGATGAGGATATGACTACGATTCGCGAGTGCGATATCCCGGAAGTCGTGTCTCACGACCAGCGGCCCAACGAGCTCGACGAAACCATCCTCACCGAATCACTCGAAAGGCTCGACCGACTCATGGGGCTCACCAACGTCAAGCAGGCTATACGTGACTATGTGGCCATCTCGCGCTTGCGCCATCGTCAGGGAACTCTCAAGATTTCGGCTCGGAGCCTCTCGTGGAACTTCATCGGCAAGACCGGAACCGGCAAGAGCACTGTGGCCGAGATTCTCGGCAAGGTAATGCAGGGGCTCGGTATCCTCAAGCGCGGTCAGACCGTCATCGTCAATGCCGAGGAACTGATGGGCGGAGACAGTTATGTGGTGCTCGAACGTGCTCTTACCGAGGCGAAGGACGGTCTCCTCTTCCTCGATCTCGACGCTCCCTCGGCCGCCAATCTCAACATCCGGCAGCTTTCGCTTTGGACTTTCAACAAGCTGCGCGAGCTCCGTCAGATTACCGCCCTTGTCTTTGCCAAGGAACGTGCTTCCAACGATATGGTGGCGCAAAACCTCACCGCCAACGGCATTTCTTCCTACGGCAACTCCATCGTATTCAAGGACTACACGGCTGTCGAATTGGCCGATATCCTCACTTATGTCCTGCACCACGACTATCATCTCGAAGTCACGCCTGAAGCTCAGGCCCACATGTTGAACTATATGGAAGCCATCCACAAGAATGAGACAAAAGATTCCCCCGTCAATGCCCGAGTTGTCGTACATCTGGCTCAGACCATTGCCAATATCGCTCTCCTGCGCACCGTCAACGATGATGGCGAAAGACTTGTCACCCTTCCCGATGTCGTCCATTTCAAGTGGAACGGAAAGCCAAAGGGCGCCGTCGGATATGTGTGATTTTTCCAGCCGTTTAAAACCTGAACCCTGAATTTCTTTTCCCCGTATTCCCCGTTATTAAAATGAAAAAAAACTCTTTTTCCCCGTATTCCCCGTTATTAAAATGAAAAAACTCTTGTTTTTTTGAACTTCCTGAAACCTGAAACTTAATAAGCCTGTGCATGGATGCCTGAGACGGCACGGCCGCTCGGATCGTTCAGTCGTTTGAAGGCTTCGTCCCATTCCCGGGCTATGGCCGTGGAACAGGCCACGCTCGCTTCCTGCGGGACGCTCCGCGCTGCCCATTCGCTCGGGAAATGTTCCGCAAAGATGGAGCGGTAGTAGTATTCTTCTTTGTTCAAGGGCGGATTCACCGGGAAGCGCTCTGCCGCATGTGCCATCTGTTCATCGCTTACGGCTTCTGCGGTGATGCGTTTCAGGGTGTCAATCCACGAATATCCTACGCCGTCGCTGAACTGTTCTTTTTGTCTCCATGCCACCTCTTCCGGCAACATGTCCTGGAAAGCTTCTCTCACGATGCGTTTCTCAATCTCCCGCCCCGGACACATCTTGGCCGACGGATTGGTGCGCATCGCCACATCGAGAAATTCTTTGTCTAAGAACGGGACACGACCCTCCACACCCCAAGCCGACAGACTTTTGTTGGCCCGGAGGCAGTCGTACATGTAGAGCTTCGACAGTTTGCGTACCGTCTCGTCATGGAAGTCTCGCGCTGTTGGCGCTTTGTGGAAATATAGATAGCCTCCGAAAATCTCGTCTGCACCCTCTCCCGAAAGAACCATTTTGATGCCCATCGACTTGATGACGCGCGCCAGCAGGTACATCGGCGTCGAAGCGCGTACTGTCGTCACGTCATACGTCTCTGTGTAATATATCACATCCCGTATGGCATCCAGGCCTTCCTGGATTGTGTAGTTGATTTCGTGGTGAACCGTGCCGATATGGTTGGCCACAAGTCGGGCTTTGTCCAAGTCGGGTGCCCCCTTCAGCCCCACGGCAAACGAGTGAAGTCGGGGCCACCATGCCCGCGTTCGCCCGTCGTCTTCTATGCGGTTTTCCGAATAGCGTTCCGCTATGGCGGAAATCACACTCGAGTCGAGACCTCCGCTCAACAATACTCCGTAGGGAACATCGCTCATCAGCTGTCGTTTCACAGCCGACCGCAATGCCTGACGGATGTCCTCGCTGTTGGCCGGATTGTCCTTCACGGCATCGTAGTCGAACCAGTCGCGCTCATAATATCGCTTCATCCCGGGCTCGCGGCTCCAGTAGTAATGGCCGGGGAGAAACGGTTCGTAACGGTCGCACTGACCTTCGAGAGCCTTCAGCTCCGAGGCTACATAGACCCCTCCGTCTTCGTTGTAACCGATGTAGAGCGGAATCACTCCGATGGGGTCGCGGGCAATGAGAAATTCGTCGCGCGTCTCGTCGTACAATGCGAAAGCAAAGATGCCGCTCAGGTCTTCGAGAAACCCGATGCCCTTGGCGCGGTAGAGCGCCAGAATGACTTCGCAGTCACTGCCCGTCTGGAAAGCGTAATCCCCGGAGAACTGCCGACGGATGTCCTGATGGTTGTAGATTTCTCCGTTCACCGCCAATACCTGTTTCCCGTCCGGGGATAACAGAGGTTGCTTCCCCGACTCCGGATCCACAATCGAAAGACGTTCGTGAGCCAGGATTGCCGAACCGCCACACCAAATGCCGCTCCAGTCCGGTCCGCGATGACGTATTTTCTGGCTCATCGCCAACGCCTTCTTTCTCAGTTCGGGTGTCTGTTGTTTGATATTGAATATACCGACTATACCACACATAATATTTTATATTTTCTTAATTCGACATTTCGATATTTCGACCTTTGACCTTAGACCTTAGACCGTCCCTGCCCCCTTCCCTTTAGGGGAGGCTGGGGAGAGGCTGTGGAGGGCTGGGGAGAGGCTTCTTGTTTTTAGGTACTCATGGACTTCCAGCGCTGTTTGCTTGCCGCTCGCAATCGCACGAACCACAAGCGATGCCCCGCTCTTCGCATCGCCGCAGACGAAGACTCCTTCGGGATAGGCCGGATGTTCCGGCCGGAGGAAGCCCATCGCAAGCAGCACAAGTTCGGCCTTGATGACTTCGGGTTTGCCTTTGGGAACCATCAGGGGGCGTCCGCCTTCCGGATTGGGTTTCCATTCGATTTCCTGTACCCTCACGCCTTTCAGTTGTCCCTTTTCGCCCAGAAACTCGAGCGTATTGATGTTCCAGCGACGGATGCAACCCTCTTCGTGTGACGATGTCGTCTTGAACGTACGGGGGAAGTTGGGCCAGGGATTCTGCGGATCTTCAGGACCAACAGGCGGTTTGGGCATGATTTCAATCTGGGTTACACTCAAGGCTCCCTGTCGGTGTGCCGTGCCGATGCAGTCCGATCCTGTATCTCCACCGCCAATCACCAGTACATTCTTGCCCTTGGCGCTGATGCGTTCCTCCTTCGTAAATTCCATGCCGGCCAACACTCGGTTCTGTTGGGAAAGAAGTTCGAGAGCCAGATGTACTCCCTTCAGTTCCCGTCCCGGTATCTTCAGGTCGCGAGCCGTCGGGGTGCCTGTAGCGATGACTACAGCATCGGGTCTCTCCTTCGCATTGAAGACTTCTGTTGGGTCTTCTATCCCGACCCCGTAACGGAAGGTAATCCCTTCCTCTTCCATCAGGGCAATTCTCCGATCGATGATGGCCTTGTTCAGTTTGAAGTTCGGAATGCCGTACCGAAGCAGACCGCCGGCGGCTTCATTCTTTTCAACCACAGTCACTTCATAGCCCAGGAGATTGAGGTCGTGGGCAGCTGCAAGACCGGCAGGTCCCGCACCTATCACAGTCACCCTTTCCCGCCCGTGTTGGGGATGAACGGTTTGTACGAATCCTTCGCGGAAGGCCGTCTCAATGATGGCGCATTCATTCTCGCGGTTGGTGGTGGGCTCGTGGTTGTAGAGATTGAGCACACAAGCCTTCTCGCAGAGTGCCGGACAGATTCTCCCGGTGAACTCCGGAAAGGGATTGGTGGCCGACAGCAGCTGGTAGGCGAGTTCCCAGTCCCCGCGGAAGAGAGCATCGTTCCATTCCGGCGCTTTGTTCCCCAGCGGACAGGCCCAGTGACAGAAAGGCACACCGCAATCCATGCAGCGTGAAGCCTGACTTCTGCGGTCTTTCTGTCCGAGGGTCTGCTCCACCTCTCCGAAATCGTGTATTCTGTCGTGAATCGGACGATAGCCGGCCTCTTGTCGTGCTATCTCCAAAAAAGCTTTATGATTTCCCATATTAATAGTCTCTTTGAACGTCTGCAATTTTCTGTTGTAATTTTCTCATCTGTTCTTCCTGAAGTACGCGCTTGTATTCGATGGGGACGACTTGGATAAAGTCTTCCACATAGCGCTGCCAGTCATCGAGCATCGTTCGGGCAAGTTTCGAGCCGGTGTAGAGATAATGTTGACGGATGAGTTCGTGCAGTTCTTTCCTGTATTGTGTCTCTTCCACCAAATTGATTTCCACCATATCCATATTGCAATAATAATCGAAATTGTGACGGCGATCCCAAACGTATGCCACACCGCCCGACATGCCTGCTGCGAAATTTCTTCCCGTTTCGCCCAGCACAACGACCCGGCCTCCGGTCATGTATTCGCAACAATGGTCTCCGGCACCCTCAATGACGGCAATGGCACCCGAGTTGCGTACGCCGAACCTTTCGCCTACTTTTCCGTTCACATAAAGCTCACCGCCCGTGGCTCCGTAGAGGCCGGTGTTGCCGGCAATGATATTGTCCTCGGCATTGAAGTTCGACCTCACGGGAGGAAGGATGGCGATACGTCCGCCGGAGAGCCCCTTGGCAAAGTAGTCGTTGGTTTCGCCCTCGAGTTTGAAGTTGACTCCACCCGTCAGGAAGGCGCCGAACGACTGTCCGGCCGAGCCTTTGAATTTCACGTTGACGGTTCCGTCGGGCAAAGCTGCCTCTCCGTATTTTTGGGCAATCAGTCCCGACAGCATTGCACCCACAGCACGGTCGGTATTGCGGATGGCGTAATCGAGGTTCACCTCTTCACGGCTGTCAAGGGCAGGTTGAGCCGCCTGTATAATCTGACGGTCGAGCACCGAGTCAAGATTGCGGGCGATGTCATGCGTGTGACAGAGTGTTCCTTCCTCACGACAGAGCAGCCGGCTGAAATCGAGCATCGTACCCTGATGCTCGATGAGTTCTGTGTGGCCGATGATTTCGTTCAGCGAACGGAATCCCATTGCTGCCAGATATTCGCGCACCTCTTCTGCCAGGAAGGTGAAGTAGTTGACCAGATGATCGACTTTGCCCGGGAAATGCGCGCGGAGTCGCGAATCCTGTGTGGCCACACCCATGGGGCACGTGTTCATATTGCATTTGCGCATCATGACGCAGCCCAAAACGATGAGCGCCGTTGTGCCGAATCCGAATTCGTCGGCACCGAGCAGAGCCATGAGAATGATGTCACGGCCTGTTTTGAGTTGTCCGTCCACCTGAAGGCGCACCTGTCCGCGAAGACCGTTGCGGACGAGTGTCTGTTGTGTCTCGGAAAGCCCGATTTCGGGGGAGATGCCGGCAAAACGCATCGAGGAGGCCGGCGAGGCTCCCGTGCCGCCCTCGGCACCGCTGATGACGATGAGGTCGGCTTTGGCCTTGGCCACACCGGCAGCTATGGTTCCCACACCGCTCTCGGCCACAAGTTTTACGCTGATGGCTGCCTTGGGATTCACGTTCTTGAGGTCAAAGATGAGCTGTGCCAAATCTTCGATGGAATAGATGTCGTGATGGGGCGGAGGCGAGATGAGTGAGATGCCTGGAATGGAATGTCGTGTACGGGCAATAATCTCATTCACCTTGAATCCGGGCAATTGTCCGCCCTCGCCCGGCTTCGCTCCTTGTGCCACTTTGATTTGCAGCTCCTCGGCATTCACCAGGTATTCCGTCGTTACGCCGAAACGTCCCGAGGCAATCTGTTTCGTCTTGCTCGAGAGGCTTACGCCATCCACTTCGGAGTGGAATCGGGCGGAGTCTTCGCCGCCTTCGCCGGTGTTGGAGCGTGCTCCGAGTTTGTTCATCGCAAGGCAGAGGGTTTCGTGAGCCTCTTTGGACAAGGCTCCGAATGACATGGCACCTGTGACGAAATGACGCACAATGTCTTTCACAGGTTCGACCTCTTCAATCGGAATGGCTCCGGCAGGGTTCATTCGGGGAGACAGGAAATCGCGAATGAAGATGGGTTCGGCTTTCTCGTCAGCTGCGCGGGTAAATTCCTTGAACTTGTTGTAGTCACCCTTGCGGCACGCGAGTTGGAGCATGGCTATGGTCTCCGGGTTCCAGGCATGACGGATGCCGTCCCTGCGCCAGTGGAACTGTCCCTGGTTGGGGAGGAACACAGGTGCTTGACCCGGAACAGCGGCTTTCACGCGGTCGCTGGCTTCCTTGCGGGCGATGGCATCCTGTGCAATTTTCCCGAGACCGATGCCGCCCACGGTGCTTACCTCCGTACCGAAGTAGCTGCGGAGCAAACTTTCGCTGAGGCCTATGCTCTCGAAGATTTTGGCACCGCGATAGGAGCGGATGGTGGAAATGCCCATCTTGGCCATAATTTTGAACAGTCCCTTTTTGACCGCCTGGATATAGTTGGCTTCTGCCGTCGTATAGTCTTCTTGAATCTTGCCGTTCTTCACCAGGTCATCGAGAATGGCGAATACCATGTAGGGGCACAGCGCCGAGGCTCCGTAGCCCAACAGAAGAGCTGCGTGCATGGTTTCGCGTATTTCTCCGCTCTCCACAATCAGGGCTGTCTGGACACGTTTGCCCACGCCGATGAGATAATGATGGACCGCCGACACGGCAAGCAGCGAGGGAATGAAAGGCCCATCCCCGTCCCTGTCCGTGAGAATGATGTAGTTGAATCCGTCGTCCACGCTGCGCTCGGCATCTTTGCAGAGCCTCTCGAGCGAGTCGTGAAGGTCGTTGCCGAAGGTCATCGGCAACTTGACCGTTTTGAATCCTTTGTAGCGGATGTTGCAGAGAATGTCAAGCTGTGTATTGTTGAGAATGGGATGCGGCAGACGTACCATCTTGCAGTTTGTCTCGTCGGGATTGAGAATGCCGGAACCTACCCGTCCGATGTATTCCGTGAGACTCATCACCAGATTTTCGCGTATGGAGTCGATGGCAGGATTGGTCACTTGGGCAAACTGCTGACGGAAATAGTTGAAGAACACCTGCGGACGGGTGGAGAGTACAGCCAACGGTGTGTCATTGCCCATCGCCGCCGTCGGTTCCTGTCCGGCTGTAGCCATGGGAACGATGGTCGCACTGACATCTTCTTCACCGTAACCGAACAGGGTTTCGCGGGCCAGCAAGTCCTTCACTCCGTTCTCGACTTTGCGTCCGCTCTTGAGTTTCTCGAGCTGGATGCGGTTCGTGGAGAGCCACTGCCGGTAAGGATGTTCGGAAGCCAGCTGCTGCTTGATTTCGCCGTCGTAGTAGATTTTACCTTCCTGCGTATCGATGAGCAGGATTTTTCCGGGTTGGAGACGCCCTTTCTCGGCCACTTCGGTGGGGTCGAAGTCCATCACGCCCACTTCACTGGCCACTACCATTGTGTCGCCTTTGGTGATGGTATATCGGGCAGGACGCAGTCCGTTGCGGTCGAGCATACCTCCGGCAAACCTTCCGTCGCTGAAGAGCAGAGCCGCCGGTCCGTCCCAAGGTTCCATGAGAATGGAATGATATTCGTAGAATGCCTTCAGGTCTTCGGAGATGGGGTTCTTGTCGTTGAACGATTCCGGAACCAGAATCGACATGGCATGCGGCAGAGACATGCCGGACATCACAAAGAACTCCAGCACATTGTCGAGGGATGCCGAGTCGCTCATTTCGGGCTGAACAATGGGGGAGATGCCTCTGATGTCGCCCAAAGCCTCGCTTCCCAACACACTTTCGCGAGCCTTCATCCAACCGCGATTGCCGCGGATGGTGTTGATTTCTCCATTGTGGGCCAGAAGGCGGAAGGGTTGTGCAAGGCTCCATGTGGGGAACGTGTTGGTCGAGAAACGCGAGTGGACCAACGCCAAGCCGCTTGTGAAATATGGATTCGAGAGATCCGGGAAATACTGGCGAACCTGCATGCTCGAGAGCATACCTTTGTAAATGATATTCGTGTTGCTCAACGAACAGATGTAAAAATCTTTGTCCGTTACTCGTTTCTCAATCCTTTTCCTTATTTTATATAATGTGCGGGGAAATGCCTCCAGTTGTTCGTCCTCGACACCGGTGATGAACACTTGTTTGATATCCGGTTCGGAATTGAGCGCACGTTCTCCCAGACAGTCCGGATTGACGGGCACAGCACGGAGGTGCATCAGTTGTAAGCCTTCGCGTTCGATTTCTTCTATCATGACGCTCAGGATGTCCTGCTGCACCTTGGTGTCTTTGGGCAGGAAGATGAGTCCTGTTCCGTATTTTCCTTTTTCGGGCACGGGAATGCCCTGCAACAAGATGAATTCGTGAGGAATTTGGAGCATAATGCCGGCACCGTCGCCGTCTTTGCCTATCTCAGCACCGCGGTGCCTCATGTTTTCGAGCACACGCAGGGCATCGTCCACCAACTGGTGGCTCTTGTTGCCGTGAATGTGAACCACCATTCCCACGCCGCAGGCATCGTGTTCATAATCACGCTGATAAAGTCCTTTTTGTTTGCAATTTGTCATAATATTTGTATTTTTGCTATTATTTCTGCTGCAAAGATATGCGATTTTCTTGAAATTTGATAAAAAGAAATCCCCCGAACTTCTTCAAGATTCAACTTCGATAACAAATCAAAATAAAATCACTCCTTTGTTGTGAGAATTGAAAGGAGAAACGAATTATTTGATTACGATTTGAAACTTGTCTTTAAAAATTAGATTTTCCGGCTGATTCTCTGACCGTTAGATAGCAAAACGGATAGTATTCGTTGAAAAATGAAAGCAATTGGCTGTATTTTGCTTACAGATTGAAACTTTCCGAATTTTTTAATAATCAAATGACATAAAAATATTGTATATTATTTCATTTTGCCATATCTTTGCAGCGGAAAACGAACAAATAGATATTCAAACAAATGATTTCATGTTCAAAATGACAAATTATAATTTCAAACGCAGACATCGCTGCTGCGCGAGTGTTTTACTTTAAATTAAATAAGGTATGAAAAGAATCGAAGCAATTATCAGGAAGACCCGGTTCGAGGAGGTCAAGGACGCATTGCTCCACTCCGACATCGACTGGTTCGAGTATCACGACGTTCATGGCATCGGCCAGGCTCGTCAGGAACGTATCTATCGTGGAGTACAATATTCTACAGACGTGATTGAGCGCGTTGCCATCACGATTGTGTGCCGAGACCAGTTTGTTACTCCCACGGTCAAGGTGTTGCTCAAAGTGGCTCACACCGGAGAAGTGGGTGACGGCCGCATCTTCGTGTCGGAGATGATTGATGTATGGTCCATCCGTACAGGCGAGAACGGCGACACCGTATTACGTGACAAAAAGTAAGGACAGCTGTCCGAAATCAATTCAAATGAAAGAAAGGTAATCATTATGGGACATTTATTTTTGACATCAACTGCAATAGATGCCATCAGCGGCGTCGATACACTGTGGGTATTGTTGGGCGCCATGCTAGTGTTCTGGATGCAACCGGGCTTTGCGTTGGTCGAAGCCGGCCTGACGCGTTCGAAGAATACGGCCAACATCCTCATGAAGAACTTTGTCGATTTCATGTGCGGCTCTGTCCTTTTCTGGATTCTCGGCTATTCAATCATGTTCGGCGCAGACTTGGGATTCATTGGTTGGGACGGCCTTTTCTTCCGCTCCAACGGAGGAAATGACAACCTGCCTGCTTCTGCCTTTTTCATCTTCCAGACGATGTTCTGTGCCACCACGGCTACCATTGTTTCGGGTGCAATGGCCGAGAGAACCAAATTTTCGTGCTATGTGCTTTATTCCATCCTGATTTCAGCCATTGTCTATCCTGTTAGCGGACATTGGGGCTGGGGAGGAGGCTGGCTGTCCGAGTTGGGCTTCCATGATTTTGCAGGTTCCACCATGGTTCATGCCTGTGGCGGCATGTTGGCCTTGGCCGGTGCAATGGCTTTGGGTCCCCGTATCGGCAAGTACGACAGCAAAAAACACAGTCGGGCCATTCCCGGCCATAATCTGGCGCTCTGCACCTTGGGCGTATTCTGCCTCTGGGTGGGCTGGTTCGGGTTCAATCCCTGTTCCGAGCTGAGCATCACAGGCGAGAGTGCCGTCCATTCCGCCCATGTCTTCGTCACGACCAATATGGCGGCTGCTACCGGCGGCATCACGGCGTTGATTTACACTTGGGTGGTCGATGGCAAACCTTCGCTCTCCATGCTCTGCAACGGTATTTTGGCCGGACTTGTAGGCATCACGGCAGGTTGCGACTGTGTTGATGTCTGGGCTGCTGCCGTCATAGGTGTTGTCGTCTCTGCCATCATGTGCTGGAGCGTCAGCTTCATCGACAAGACCCTCCATATCGATGATCCCGTAGGTGCTATTTCGGTTCACGGTGTAGGCGGTATTGTCGGAACGCTTCTGACGGGTGTGTTTGTCAATCCTGAAATCAACGGCACCGAAACCACTGTTCTGACCCAGCTCATCGGTGTATTGGCGGTCTGCGGTTGGGCGCTTGTTATGGGCTTTGCCATCTTCTACGCCCTGAAATATACGGTAGGTCTGCGCTGCGACAAGCGTATTGAGGAGGAAGGTCTCGATATCTATGAGCACGGCGAAGCCTGCTACAACTGAAATCTCAGTATCTCCCGGGGATTCTCCCCGTCCGTAGTCTGAACTCCTCCCTCGGGAACTTTCTCGGGGGCGGACTTCAGAAATCTCAACCCGAACTATTACTTTTAAAATAAACGAATGATTATGAAAACCAAAATATCTGTAATGTTGGCTATGGCCATGCTTTCGGGCACTGCCGCCTCGGCACAAGACAAAGTGGAGGCGACTGTAGCCGCCGACGTTGTGAGCAACTATATCTGGCGCGGCCTGGATTTGGGCAATGTTTCCCTCCAGCCTACCCTCGGACTCAGCTATGAAGGATTTTCCCTCACGGCTTGGGGAAGCGTAGGGCTGACGGAGGCAACCGACACCAAAGAGTTCGATTTGACGCTCGGCTACACGCTGGGCGGATTCAATGTCGGTGTGACCGATTATTGGTTCAACGATGGACAGGATCCCGACGGACGCTATTTCCTCTACGATGCCCATCGAACGAATCACATTTTTGAAGCCAACCTCGGCTACGATTTCGGTCCTGTGAATGTGCAGGCATACGCCAACTTTGCAGGCAACGACGGTGCGAACGACAAGGGGAAACGTGCCTATTCCACCTACGTTGAACTTTCGGCACCCTTTACGCTGGGTACCTGCGACTGGACGGCTGCTGCCGGATTTGTGCCCATGGAGACCACGAGCTACGGCACGTCGGGTTTTGCTGTTACGAATCTCAGTGTCAAGTGTGCGAAAGAAATTCGCGTTACCGATTCGTTTTCGATTCCCCTTTTCGGACAGGTGGTGGCCAATCCGTGTGCACAGAAAGCCTATCTGGTTTTCGGATTCTCGTTGCAGGGGAAACTTCTCTAAGGCTCTTTCCCGGGGACAGATTGTAAAATCGGATGATTTCGGGTGTTTTGTATTTCAAAATGTAAGGCAGACTGTACGATTTTCTGGCAAATTGTAAATATTCTCGCAAATTAAGATAATTTTGTCGCAAAATATTTTGATTTTCTTACAAAATGTCTTATCTTTGCACCCGAATACAAGACAAAAGAAAGTTTTTCTGAAGAATTTCTTGCAAAATGACAACTTCTGTACACTTCACCAAGATGCATGGCGCCGGCAACGACTACATTTACGTCGATTCCTCCGTCTATCCTATAGAAGATCCCTCGGCGGCAGCTGTGGCCTGGAGCAATCGACACAAGGGCATCGGTTCCGACGGGTTGGTGCTTATAGGTCGTCCTGAAGGAGGGGATGCCGACTTCACGATGCGCATCTTCAATGCCGACGGCAGCGAAGCCCGCATGTGCGGCAACGCTTCGAGGTGTATCGGAAAATATGTTTACGAAAAAGGTCTCACCGACAAAACTTCCGTCCGACTGCTTACCCTCTCGGGCATCCGCATCCTCAAGCTACAACTGACCGACGGACATGTGGGCAGTGTGACGGTGGACATGGGCGAGCCAGTTCTGCAGAATCTTTCACAATTTACAGGCGAGGGAGGCGTGGAGACAGCTCTCAGTGCCGATGACCGTACTTTTCGGGGTGTTTTTGTTTCAATGGGCAATCCCCATTTCGTGATTTTCACCCCAGATCTTACTCTCGTTGACATTCATCACTTCGGTCCGTTGCTGGAGCATCATCCCGCTTTTCCCGAGCGCTGTAATATCGAATTTGTTCAGGTTCTTCCCGACGGAAGTCTGCGTACCCGCGTCTGGGAACGCGGAAGCGGCGTGACCCAAGCCTGTGGTACAGGTGCCTGCGCTACAGCTGTAGCCGCCTGTCTCACGGGGCGTGCCGGACGTTCTGTCAGCATCCAAATGGACGGAGGAGAACTCGGGATTCAATGGAGCGCTTCCGACGGTCACATTTGGATGACAGGTCCCGCCGAGACCGTCTATGAGGGGGACATACCACGGTCTAAGGTCTAAGGTCAAAGGTCTAAGGTCAAAGGTCTAAGGTCTAAGGTCTAAGGTCTAAGGTCTAAGGTCAAAGGTCTAAGGTCTAAGGTCAAAGGTCTAAGGTCTAAGGTCTAAGGTCCAAGGTCAAAGGTCAAAGGTCAAAGGTCCAAGGTCTAAGGTCTAAGGTCTAAGGTCAAAGGTCTAAGGTCAAAGAGCCTCTCCCCAGCCCTCCCCTGAAGGGAAGGGGGCAAGGTCAAAGGTCAAAGGTCGTTGAAACATGAAACATGAAACTTGAAACCCTTTAATTATAGAGTATGGCACTGGTAAACGAACATTTTCTGAAACTGCCCGGCAACTACCTCTTTGCCGATATCGCCAAACGAGTCAATGCCTTCAAGACGACTCACCGTCAGGCCGATGTCATTAGCCTCGGCATCGGCGATGTGACGCAACCCCTCTGTCCCGCCGTCATTGAGGCTCTCCACCGTGCTACCGACGAGATGGGCACACGGCAGGGATTCCGCGGCTATGGCCCCGAACAGGGCTATGATTTCCTGCGAGAGGCCATTCTCAAGAACGATTTCCTGCCGCGAGGCATCCACCTTGACATCGATGAGATATTCATCAACGACGGTGCCAAGAGCGACACGGGCAACATCCAGGAACTGATACGCTGGGACAACACCGTCGGTGTCACCGATCCCATCTATCCCGTCTATCTCGACTCGAATGCGATGATAGGACGTGCCGGCGTGAAGGATGAAGACGGACGCTGGTCCAATGTGGTCTATCTCCCCTGCAATGCCGAGAACGGGTTCGTTCCCGCCCTGCCCGACCGTCGTGTGGATGTCATTTACCTATGCTATCCCAACAATCCTACGGGAACGGTGCTCACCAAGGAGGAACTTCACAAGTGGGTCAGTTATGCTCTCCACAACGACACGCTCATTTTCTACGACGCTGCCTATCAGGCTTACATCCAGGATGACAACATCCCGCACTCCATCTACGAGATACGCGGAGCCCGAAAGTGTGCCGTCGAGTTCCACTCCTATTCCAAGACCGCCGGCTTCACGGGAGTACGCTGTGGCTACACCATTGTGCCCAAGGAACTCACAGCAGCTACGCTCACGGGCGAACGCATTCCTCTCAACCCCCTTTGGCTCCGTCGGCAATCAACCAAGTTCAACGGCACCAGCTATCTGAGCCAGCGTGCTGCCGAAGCCATCTATACCCCCGAGGGAAAAGAACAGGTCCGGGCCACCATCGGCTACTATATGCAGAATGCAGCTCTCCTGCTTTCCACATTCCGCAGTCTCGGATTCGAGGTATATGGCGGCGAAAATGCGCCCTACGTCTGGATGCGCACGCCGGCAGGCTCCGATTCGTGGAAGTTCTTCGAGGAGATGCTCTACGGCGCCCACGTGGTTTGCACGCCCGGAGTGGGATTCGGCCCCTCGGGCGAAGGCTACGTCCGCTTCACAGCCTTCGGAAGTCACGAACAGACCGCCGAGGCTCTCGAGCGAATCACCCGCTGGATGACGGTCTAAGGTCAAAGGTTAACGGTCTAAGGTCTAAGGTCAAAGGTCTAAGGTCAAAGGTCTAAGGTCTAAGGTCTAAGGTCAAAGGTCTAAGGTCAAAGGTCTAAGGTCAAAGGTCGGTTCTCCGGAATCTCCGGAATCTCCGGAACTCCCGGAATCTCTGGAAACTCCGGAACCTCCGGAACTTCCGGAATCCCCGGAAACTCCGGAATATCCGGATCCTCTGGAATCTCTGGAATCTCTGGAACCTCCGGAACCTCCGGAACTCCCGGAACCTCCGGAATCTCCGGATCCTCTGGAATCTCTGGAACCTCCGGAATCTCCGGAAAATCCGGCTCCCGACATAACGATATAACGATATAACGAAAAATAAAAAACAACTATGGCAAACTTAAGATTTCAGGCTGTTGAGAAAGCTCTCGACAAACAGCCGCTCGAAGTGAAGGTCCCCTCCGAAAGACCTTCAGAGTATTTCGGCAAGAAGGTTTTCAACCGCGAGATGATGTACAAGTATCTCCCGAAGGAAGTGTATGACAAGATGATTGACGTGATGGACAACGGTGCCCGTCTCGATCGGTCTGTAGCCGACGCTGTGGCCGTCGGCATGAAGAAATGGGCCACTGAACTGGGTGTCACCCACTATACCCACTGGTTCCAGCCCCTCACCGAAGGAACGGCCGAGAAGCACGACTCTTTCGTGGAACACAACGGCAAGGGAGGCATGGTGGAGGAATTCTCCGGCAAACTGCTCGTCCAGCAGGAGCCCGATGCCAGTTCGTTCCCCTCGGGCGGCATCCGTTCCACCTTCGAAGCTCGCGGCTACTCGGCATGGGATCCCACCAGCCCGGTTTTCATCATCGACGATACACTTTGCATCCCCACCGTCTTTATTTCCTACAGCGGTGAGGCTCTCGACTACAAAGCTCCCCTGTTGCGTGCGCTCCATGCCGTCAACGTGGCTGCCACCGAAGTGTGCCGTTATTTCGACCCCAATGTCAACAAGGTCACGTCGAACCTCGGCTGGGAACAGGAATATTTTCTGGTGGACGACAGCCTCTATTCGGCCCGTCCCGACTTGGTGCTCACCGGCCGTACGCTCATGGGTCATGACAGCGCCAAGAACCAGCAGATGGATGACCACTATTTCGGAACGATACCGGATCGTGTGCAGGCCTTCATGAAAGACCTTGAGATTCAGGCTCTCGAACTCGGCATTCCTTGCAAGACACGCCACAACGAGGTGGCTCCCAACCAGTTTGAGCTGGCTCCCATCTTCGAGGAGACCAATCTGGCCGTCGATCACAACATGCTCCTCATGTCGCTCATGAAGAAGGTGGCCCGTCATCACGGCTTCCGCGTCCTGCTCCACGAGAAACCCTTTGCCGGCATCAACGGTAGCGGCAAACACAATAACTGGTCGCTCTCGACCGACACCGGCGTGCTCCTCCATGCGCCTGGCAAGACACCGGAGGACAATCTCCGCTTCGTGACCTTCATCGTTGAGACCCTCATGGGTGTGTGGCGTCACAACGGTCTCTTGAAGGCATCCATCATGAGTGCCACCAATGCCCATCGTCTCGGTGCCAACGAAGCTCCTCCGGCCATCATCAGTTCCTTCCTCGGCAAGCAGGTGAGCCAGCTCCTCGACCATATCGAGAACGCCGAGAAGGACCAGCTCGCCATCGCCGGCAAACAGGGTCTCAAGATGGATATCCCCGAGATCCCGGAGCTCTTCATCGACAATACCGACCGCAACCGCACCTCGCCCTTTGCCTTCACCGGCAACCGTTTCGAGTTCCGTGCTGTGGGCAGCGAGGCCAACTGTGCCTCGGCCATGATAGCCTTGAACTCGGCCGTGGCTGAAGCGCTCGCCGATTTCAAGAAACGTGTCGATGCCCGCATCGAAGAGACACGCAACGACCCCCGCTTTGCTGAAGGTACAGGACATACGGCAAAGTTCCATGCCATTCTGGATGTTATCCGCGAAGACATCAAGACCTGCAAGCCCATCCGTTTCGACGGTAACGGCTACAGCGATGAGTGGGTAGCAGAGGCCGAAAAACGAGGTCTGGATGTCGAAAAGTCCTGCCCACGCATCTTCGAACGTTATCTTGACGAGGACTCCGTGCGCATGTTCGAGAGTCTCAAGGTGATGACCCGCAAGGAGTTGGAAGCCCGCAACGAAGTCAAGTGGGAGACCTACACCAAGAAGATTCAGATTGAAGCCCGTGTGCTCGGCGATCTTTCGATGAACCATATCATCCCCGTGGCTACTCGCTACCAGAGCCAGTTGCTCCAGAACGTCAGCCATACGCGGGGTGCTTTCCCGACCGAAAAGGCTGCGCGTCTTTCGGAACGGAATCTCAAAATCATCGAGGAGATTTCGGAACGCACCTCTTCCATCGAGAAACAGGTCGAGGAACTGGTCAACGCACGCAGGGTGGCCAACAAGATAGCCGATGAACACGAGAAAGCCATCGTCTATCACGACACAGTGGCTCCCAAGATGGAATCCATTCGTTATGAGATAGACAAACTCGAGATGCTCGTTGACGATGCCTGCTGGCCTCTGCCCAAATATCGCGAACTGCTTTTCATCCGATAAAGATTACAGAAGATTGTTTTACAGGTTATTGAAACTCCCCGGGCCGTCCGTTAGGATAGCTCGGGGAGCATTATTGCCAAAAGCTTGCCTAAATTGTAGGCAACCTTTTGGCAGTTGCGGAAACCTCCATCGTCAGACGATAGCCCCAAAGTCAAGTGCCAAAAGCTCGCCTAAAATGTAGGCGACCTTTTGGCAGTTGCGGAAACTTCCATCGATTATCGATGGACCCAAAGTCAGGTGCCAAAAGCTTGCCTACATTTTAGGCGACCTTTTGGCAGTTTATTCTTCGACGGAATCTTCGACGGGAATGTTCTCGACGGGAATCTGGCGGTCGATGGCTGCGCCGAAGGAGATGATGGTCTCGCTGCCGGACAAACCGAGGGGTTGGAGCCGATTGTGGATGATGTCGAGAAGATGGTAGTTGTTTCGGGCGAAAATTTTGATGAACATGTCGTAATTGCCGGTGGTGAAGTGGCACTCGGTGATTTCGGGAATCTCCTTGAGCTTTTCGAGCACATGTTCAAAGTCTTCGGGATTCTTGAGTCTCAGTCCGATGTAGGCGCAGGTTTCGTAGCCTATTTTTTCGGGCCGGATATTGAATTGCGAGCCGTCGAGTACGCCCATGGCTGTGAGTTTGTGGATGCGTTGGTGGATGGCAGCGCCGCTCACGTTGCAGAGTCGTGCCACTTCGAGGAAGGGCACACGGGCATCGTTGGCTATCATGCACAGAATCTTGCGGTCGAGGTTGTCGAGTTTCATATTATTAACGGGGATGAAAAGTAGCCTACCCCCAGCCCCTCCCTAAAGGGAAGGGAGAAGGAAAGCCGACGGAGCGGAGGACGGTCAAAGTTTCAGGCGGAGTTGTCCGTTCTGAATCACAAGACCTTTATGGCCGGGAGCCACACGCTGACCGTAGAGGTTGTAGTAGCCTCTCCCCAGCCCTCCCCTGAAGGGAAGGGAGGAGGGGTCGGCAGAGAGGATTCCTATGGCATTGGCCGATGCTTGGGCGGGAGTGATTGTTATCTTGTTCAGGACGTTGATTTTAGAAACAAAGAGTTTCGAATATCCCTCGTTGCCGACATAACAAGCGTAGCCGACGTATGTGCGCCCGGCCTCCAGGTCGTCGGTAAGGGTGCCGGTGAGATGGGCTGTGGCTTTTCCTTCGGCAGGTACGGCGACATCGCCGGTGATGGTGAGGACTACAGTCTTCGACGCGTCCTCCTCCTCGTAGAAGCGGAGGGCCAACTTCCCCTCGAAGGGACTGCTGCCATTATTGCTGACGGATACTGCAAAGGTCACTTCCGAGCCAATGGCTACGGTGCCCGATTCGAGGGAGGGTGTGGAGATGAGGCGCAGGTTCGAACCGTCACCCGTGGCGACCGGCTCCTCAATCAGATATGTTGCGGAGGATCCGACGCAGAAGACGGTGTCGCCGTATGTCTGGCTGGGGACACCCACATTGTCGGGGGAGAAGTAGAGCTTCGAGACGGCTGTACCCGAGGTGCGCGGTTTGTACAATGCAGAGAGAGTAACCTCGGACCCGGCTTCGTATGCGGCATCGGAGAACGTCTTGGATTGGCGTTTGCCGTTTTCGTCCCAGACGAGGGTGAAGTGTCCGTAGAGGTCTTGATTGCCGATGCGGGCGGTAACGGAATAGTTGGTGAGGACACCGAGGATGTAGCTGTCGGAGAGCTTGTCGGAACTCCACTCGGAGGCTTGGATGTCATAGTCCCAGGGCCAAGCATCGACGAATGTGGCCCGGCCGTCGGCCACGGTCATGGTGACGCATGAAGGGCACCAGGCGTATGAGCGGAAGACATCGCGTCGGTCGCTGTTACCTTCTGGACGGAAGTAAATCCATACCTGATAGGTGCCGTCGGCGAGGTCGGCAGGCACGGTGAACGGCACATAGACGGTGGAGGAGCGGTTGTTCCAGCACCAAAGACCGTAGCCGTAATCCTGGAAGGGGGTCTTGCCCACGGGGATTTCACGCACGTCGATGCCGTCCTGCTGAATGAGGATTCCGTAGGTTCCGTCGCCGTCGATGTCGTGGCGGAAATTGAAGATGCCGTATTCCACTATCTTCACTGTCTCACCCAATGCAACAACGGTGTCGGCAATGCCCATGCCTTCGGACTCGATGCCGCACCAGTACTGCACGCCGTCGCTACCCTCGGAGAGTGAGGGCGCGAGATTGAAGATGGCGCCCTGATCGTCGCGGAAGCCATCCATGGCCGACGAGGTGGCACCGATGCCGTAGCCGCCGGGGGCGAGGATGTTCACGTCATAGTAGCCGTTGTAGCCGCCGCCCCACCCCCAGTTGACGTGGTAGGCTCCCGTCTCGTCGATGCCGTCGAGCACAAAGGCGTGGCCTGCATCCTCGGAATAGCCGGAATAGAGA
The DNA here is from genome assembly GCA_937899265.1 of uncultured Bacteroidales bacterium. GTDB lineage: Bacteria > Bacteroidota > Bacteroidia > Bacteroidales > UBA3663 > Liminaster. The sequence goes on along the minus strand of CALBPV010000005.1, from coordinate 71,770 downwards.
ATGGGGCGCTTGGCGGCGAGTTCGTTGACAAGCAGGCGGTTCCACTCTTCGTATGTGAACATGACGCGTTCCATGTAGGTGACGAGGTCGGAGTAGGAGAAATACTGTGCCACGCCCTGTGCGGCGTTCCAGGAGTAGGCTCCGGAGCCCTCGCTGCCGTCGTAACTCATCTGACAGGCGGCTCCCACGTGGAAACAGAACTTGGCCAGTTCGCTGCGGTCCTTGGTGGTAGCTGCCGTGGGACCCATCACTGAGAAATCGTATGTCTGAGTCGAGAAATCGACAGAAATGTCGTGTTTGCTTTCATCGGTATAGCTGATGCTTCCGCGGCCTACGGCATAGGAATGGTAATACATGATTTGGGAAAGGGCAGTAGCCACACAGCCCACGTATGTGCGAGCCCCTTTGAGGAGGGGGCATTGGTTGTTCCAAGGCGCGCCCTGGTCCCATTCGATTTTGCCCAAAAGGGGTTCGATAACAACGGAAGAAGCGGTCTGCCGGCCTACAACAGAGAGTGCAGGATACTGTTCGAGGCGACGCACTGCATCTTTGGCATGCTGTATCCAGTCAATGAGGTTGACGGGCAGTTCGGCTTCGGGCAGGACAGGCGAGTCGGTGTAGCCGAGCACCGGATTGAGCAAGGTGGAGCCGGAGACGAAAACACGGCGGCCGGAGTCATCGGCAAAGACATAAAGCGAGTCGGACGAGAGGGATACACGTTTGAGCGCAGGAAGGGAACCTTTGGAACGGGCGGTTTCGCGCGAAAAGAACCCGAGGGCGACGGCCTCAGCCTCTTCGGCAGTGCGAAGTTCTGCTTTTGCCGTGAAAGCAGAAAGGAGCAGAAGGGCAGACAAGAAAAAACGGTTCATAGTCAAAAGTCAAAAAGTTCAGCCTACCCCCAGCCCCTCACAGCCTCTCCCCAGCCCTCCCCTAAAGGGAAGGGTGCAGGAAATCCGACGGAGCGGGGGACGGTCAAAAGTCAAAGGTCAACGCTGAAGGAGGAGTTGTCCGTTCTGAATCACAAGACCCCGGTAGCCGGTGCCGACGCGTTGGCCCTGAAGGTTGAAGATGGCGTCAGAGGCATCGTTGCTGTCATCGGCCTTGACTTCTGTGATGGCCGAAACGGCGGCGGGGGTGAGGGTGATGCGGTTGCGTGTGGTCAAGCCCGAGGTGGGAATGATGGAATAATCGTATTCGCCGAAATACCAGACGGAACCATAGTAGGTTGTACCGACGGAGAGGGCATCGGTGATAATGCCTTTCACATAGACAGTGTCGCTCGACTTTTCAGCGATGTCCACCCAGTCGGTGAGGGTGAGTACAATCGTCTTTGAGGCATCGTCAGCCGCATAGAAGCGTATCTGAAGGTTGCCGGAGTAGGCGTTTCCTTCGTTCATGAGCGGCACGCCGACGGTGAGTTCGGAGTTAATCACGCCGTTGCCCTCAGCGATGAAGGGAGACTTGGCCAACCTGAGGTCAGCTCCGGCTACGTTGGAAGCAATCACATCATAAGAGATGGAGTCAATCACAGAGTAAGTGCCGACGGGTCGATTCTCCGTTTGTCCATACCAGCAGAGGTATGCGGTGGCCTGTCCGATGTTGGAGGGCTTGTAGTCGGTCGTGAAAGTGACGGTCTGTCCGGCTTTGAAGACAAACACATCGCCGGCACTTTCTTTTGTTCCGCCTGTCTCCTTCCATACCATTACGAGCTTGCCGTAGGCATCGGAGCCGTTGTTGGTCACCTTGACGGAGGCTGTGGACGACTGGCCGCGATAGAGAGACGAGCCTCCTACAGAGAATGCCGAAGCCGAGAGTTCGGGCTTGGTGAGGAGGTTGTAGTGGAGCTGTGCTTCGTCCCCGGTGATGTCGAGAGCCACGTAATTCTTGAGGTAACCGTCGGTGTGGATGGGTGCCGCGATGGATGCTTCGTATGAAGGTGTGTAGTAAACGTACACACGGTAGTTGCCATCGGCGAGATCGACAGGTATCTCGAACTCGCAAGCCAGAGGCAGGGTCGTATCGGCCTCGCCCTCGCCATAGATGCCGCGAAAGTCTTGGCCCATGAAGGCACTGTAGGGCAAGAAGCTGAGCTCTCCACCGGCAATTTTGCGAACCACATTGTCGTTCTCGTCGCAAATGAGCACGCCGTAGCTGCCCTTTTTGTCCATCAAGTAGTTGTAGTTGACGATGCCGTTGAGGTGGATGGTAGCCTTGTCTCCCTTGGTGAGCGTTATGTTGTCGTTCTTGTAGTTGCCCATCCAGGAGGCATAGACCATCGAGGTGGCTTCAATGCCGTCCTGGCCGAGGGTCGCCGTGGGCTGGAAGTTGATGCAAACGCCCTGATTGTAACGGTAGCCTTCCTTGGCATCGGCAGCCGAACCTGCGCCAAAGTCGTTGGTGGCGAGGATGTTGATGTCAAAGTAGCCATTCTCCATACCACCCCATCCCCAATTGACGTGGTAGTAGCCATCGGCATCCACGCCGTCGAGGATGAATGCGTGCCCCGAGCTTGAAGTCTGTCCACGATAGAGGAGGGGACGTTTGTTGAGGAGCTCATGCTGGAGCAAGGCATTCCAAGCGATGTAGTCGTACCATTCGCGGTTGACGAAGACGATATAGGGATTGTAGGAGAAGTTGTTGACCAAGCTGTTGACCACAAGTTCCGTCATCGTGCCCGAAGAACTGCCTGTGAATCCCATGTAGAGCGATGCTGCCACGTGGTAGTTGAAGCGGGCGAGTTCGGCCTTGTCGGTGGCGTAGCGTCCCTGGTCGGCCATCTTGGAAAAGTCGTAGGAGGGTGTGAATGTCACGTCGATGGTGTCGCCATGGGCTATTCTGTACCACACGCTGCCCTTGCCGACAGCGTACCGATGGTAGTACATCACCTGAGCTTGGGCGGTGGCTACGCAACCTACGGGTGCGGTACTGCCGTCAATTACGGGACACTGGGCGTTGTAGGGAGAAGCCTGATTCCAGTTGATTTCGCCCAAAAGAGGTTCGACAACGGGATTGGAAGCCGTCAGGTAGGGGAGAAGCGAAACGAAAGGATTGGCTTCGACGGTGGCGACGGCATCCTTGGCACTTTGGAGCCAAGATGTGAAATTCTCGCTGAGTCCGACCTCTGGATCGAGTGGCTGATCCGTCCAGCCCAAAATGGGACGGAGGAGAGTGGAACCCGACACGAAGACGGTGTGGCCTTCGGTATTGGAGAAGACGTGGAGGGAGTCTGTCGAGGAGAGAAGACGAAGGTTGCGAACATGTCCTTTGGCAGAAGCTCTGCCCTGCGAGAGAAAGTCCAGAGCAATGGCTTCAGCCTCTGCTGTGTTTCTTATTTCCGCAGAGAGCGAAGCACAGGCTGTGGCAAATATGAGTGTAAGGGTGTAATATTTTATATTCATAAGCCGTTATGTTTATTTGACAATTTCGGGACAAAGATAATGCATTTTTCGGACAATAACAAATTTTTGGCAGAAAAATATCCGTTAAAAGCATGTTTTCACTTGGAAAACGTGTAATTGTAAGACAGATGAAACAAGCCGGAAACGAAAACAGCCGCCGCGAATCGCTCCGCTGCGGCTGCAAGCATTTCTGTAGAGAAAGAGGACTTGCCCGTCATGGGCGGGCAAGTCAGGGGTTATTTATCGAACGAACTCGTCCTTGACGGGCTTGCTCGCAATTTTCACGCGGCTGAAAGGCTTCGTGGGCATGAACTTGGCGGCAGCAGCACGAACGAAGTTGCCGTTGTCGGCAGCAGCCTTGGCACCGCTGGTGCTAAAGTCGAGAGCGCAGAGGCCATTCTGGTTTCCGTAGTAGAGGTCTTCTCCCATAATAGTCACCAAACCGTTCTTTGCGAAGGTAATCTTGTCGTCAGTTACCGTGCCTGCGGGGGCAGCTTCATAGCCGAGCAAATACATGTCGGCTGTGTAGATGAATCCGCTGTAAACGAACTCGATACCGAGGTTGTTGACATCCATCAAAGCTGAAGTTTCGCTCATAAGGATGATGTCCATCTTGGCATCCATGGCATCGGTGGCGTAGCGATAGTAGGGGTTCGCCTCTCCGTAGGGATTGATGACGCGGATGGTGCCTTCGTTGTCGGTGAGTACTTGAACGGTGTATGACGAGGATTCAACGTCGCTGAAAATAGTAAGGATGTCGTCAGTCCAAGTAGCTGTACCGAACTCGGTGAAGCCGTCGTTGAGACCCTTAGTGCCGGGATTGTTGAAAGGCACGAGTATTTCGTCTTGAACGCTTTCATCGCCATAAACTATAGCATAGATGGCAACGTCGTAGCCCGTGTAATAAGTGGGAACATCGTAGGAGCCTGAAGCTGTGGCAACGACGGTCGCAAGCTGTCCGTTCAAGTAAGCTTTCTCGAAGGAGTCGAGATACAAAAGGCTTGACATGGGCACATTGGCCAAAACGACAGAGTCAACGTCAGCACCCAGATTTACAGTCACCTTCGTAGAGGTCTGACCTGTGGTGTAGGAGAGGTTTACGTCGTTGATTGTCACATCTACGTCGTAGTCCTTGGGATCGTATGCTGGCATCGTGATGGTGATGGCATCGGTTTCGACCGTAGCATTCCAACCGCCTACACCCAACATGTAGTAGCGAGGATTGATTTTGATTACGCCGGGAGTTCCGTCTTCGCAATAAACCTTGACGATGTTGTTGGCCCAAGAGTCAACCGAAGCCGTCGAAGAAAGCAATGCAGGGAACAATACCAATACGTCAGCATCATAGTTGCTGTTGGTGTAGCCTGTGTTGATGTATCCCTCAACGCCGCCATCGTCGTAGTACACATAGCCGTCTTCGGGGATGGTTTCGCCGAAGATAACGTCGCCCTTCTTCAAGATTTCGAACTGGAAATACTCGCTGGCACCTTCGGAGGGAGTGTAATTCTCCGACAAGAGGTAGGTGACGTAAGGATTCTTCATGCGATAGACGTTGGGATCCTGATCTTGCTGGAAGATTTCAACCTTGAAATCGCCGGTTCCGAAATAATAGTCATCGTTGAAGAAACCGATGCCGAGCGAAGTCCATGTCAAGGCGATGCTTGAGGTGAACGTGTAGTTTGCTATACCATAGGTTGTGGTGACAGAGGGGTCGATAGACAACGTTGTCGTGTCGGCATAGTTCCAGTCGAGCTTGCTCTCGTCGTAGCGGACGGTGTAGGTAGCCACGCTCTCACCGGCGGCGAAGGTTACGCTGGAAGGGAATGAGTAAGCAGAAACCTTGTCGGTGGTTGTCACTGTGATGGGCACTGTGATTTCTTGATCGGTAACGACACGCGAGATGGCTATGTCGAAGCTTTCAGCATTGCGAGTAAGAGGAATCACTGCAGCATTGCTTGACGAGAAATACACCTGCGCACCGCTTTCAACTGCTGCTTCAGTGTAGTCTGCCTCGTCCTCACATGCCGTAAAAGCTACGGCAGCGAGGAGGAAAAGTGCTAATTTATTGAGTTTCATAATTCAATACATTTTAAAATTAAACACATCGATTATTCGGTCAGGGGAGTGTACAAATCCGAAGGATCGGGGTTGTTGACGATGGCTGTGTTGTAGTTCGTCTCAGAGTTGGGAATCACTAAGGACATCCAAGCGGGACGACCATTGGTCTTGAACGTTGCAAGACCCTGATAGTTGTTGCCATCGTACTGACGGTCAACAGAGAGGTTGAGGCTCTTGTAGTCGTAGAAGGTGATACCCTCGCCCCAGAACTCCATGCGTTTCTGCTTGAAGATTTCGTTGAAGACAGCATCCTGCGAAGTGCCGTTGATACCGGTGTAGGTGCTGTAGCGGTAGGTCTGCATGAAGGCGTTGAGAAGCTCCTTGGCCTTGGCAGGGTCTCCGAGGAGGCAGTATGCCTCAGCCTCTGTGAAGTACATCTCTTCGATACGCATTACAGGGAAGGCAGATGCCGAACCTACGGCATACTCGTTGAGGTTGCCTTGGTTGGGACGGAATTTCACGCCCGTGTATTCGGGGAAGGCTGCGTAATACTGGTTGTTCGCGTTGAGGATGTAGTAGAGACCATCCATATACAAGCCATATTCGTAGCTCTGAACCAGAGGTGTCTGGCCGGCGAGGGGAGAGTTGGCGGGAGCTATGAAGGAGAGCTTGCGCCAGTCGTCGTCGCTGATGGAGTTGTAGAGCTGAGCGTCAATCATAGGCATGGGGCCGGCAGATGCATAGCCATAATAAGCCTCGGGCGACATCCAGGATGTCCAGTTGCAGATACCCGTCTGAACAGCATCATCCTCGGCAACGAGCTGTGAACCCCAAATCCAAGAAGCCTCGGAGAGGGTGTTGAAGCCCGTCGTTACGTCAAGCCATTCCTCCTTCGTCGTGGGACGATATTTGTTGAGGTCAATGGCCTTGCGAGCATAGATGGCAGCAGAATCATACTGCTGGTCCCATAAGAAGAGACGTGACTTCAAGCCATATACGGCGGTGAGGTCAGGATAGGTCTTGTCGATGCGCGACGAGAGTCCGATGTACTGCTCAGCCTTGCAAAGGTCGTTGAGAATGAATTCGTACATCTCCTTGTGCGATACACGGGGGTTGTTTTGAGCATCAGACTGAGCCGTCTTTTCCGTTACGACAGGTACGGTGAGGTTGAGGATGGATGCATCGCCGGGTATTACGTCCGAGGGAAGGAACTCGTACATGCGGGCTACGTCCAAGTAACAGAGAGCTCGGAAAGCAAGGGCATTGCCCAAGTAGAACTTCTGGAGGTCTGTAGCCGTTTCTTCATCTACTGCGCCTGCGATATTGTTGGTCGTCTGGATGAACTTGAAGTAGTAGTTGTAAACCAAACGGGTGAAATAGTAGCTGTCGCCCTGATATGTATTGGTCTCCCATCGTTGAAACCAGTCGTAGTCGCTCTCGACAATGGTCATATCTGCTGTCATCACGTCGCGGACGTGCATGACGGAACTGTAGCCAAAGTCATTGTGACGTGAGGTACCGAGGTTGTCATAGACATTGAAGAACGAGGGCATGGCTGCGAGCAAAGCTTCCGTAGCCTTGGCGCTACTGCCGAGCTGTTCCTCAGTGGCCAAAGTTGTAGGCTCGGTTTCTTCGATGCAGGAGGTGGCGAACATCGTCGAGGCCGTAGCTGCCAGAATGAAATATTTAGCAATATTCTTCATAATGTAAATCTCTTGTTTAATATTAGAAAGTGATGTTTACACCGCCAGAAACAGTGCGCATCTTAGCATAGTAAGCAGAACCGTTGATGTTGCCGTTAATGGACTGGCTGGGGTCGAGACCCTGACGCTTCGAGACGAGGAACACATTGTCTGCCGAGCAGTAGAAACGTACCGAGCCAATCTGAGCCTTGCGCGTCCACTTGGAGGGCAGCGTGTAGCCAATCGTTACGTTCTGGAGAGAGAGGTAGGAACCATCGGTCAAGAAACGGTCGCTGGCAGCGTTGGAGTAGTTGTCGTTGAACTGGAAGCGAGGAATGCTGGAATCAATGTTATCAGGAGTCCACGCGTTCAAGAGGTCAGAGTGGATGTTGGTGCCACGGGAGCTTGCGGTAGGCGAGCCCATGAGGTCGGCATAGTCCCAATCGTAAACCTTGCCGCCAATCTGGTAAGCGAAATCGACAGAGAAATCGATGCCCTTCCAATTCAACTGCGTGCCGAAACCACCCGTGAGGTCGGGAAGTGAGGTGTCGCAGAGGAAGTAGTCTGCCTCGGAGTAGGTCTTCGTCGTTACGACGTTGCCTGTCTTGTTGCCCTCGTCATCGAGTTCGTACATGTACCACATCGACTGGCCATCGTCGGCCACGCCGGCGTATTTCTTCAAGCGCCAGGTGTACAGGGAGAGGTCCTCACCGATGAAGTAGTTGCCAGAGACGAAACCTCCGTGACCTTCCATATCGATGGTCTTGTTCTCGGCAGCAATGTAAGAAATCTTGTTCTTATAGTGCGTCAAGTTGAGGTTCACGCTCCAGTTGAAGTCGCGCTTGCGTATAATCTCGCCGCTCAACTCAACTTCAATACCGGTGTTCTTCATGTCACCGATGTTGTCGTAGTAACCGGTGTAACCGAACGAAACGGGGAGTGAGAACCAATAGAGCATGTCGGTGGTCTTGCGGGTGAAGAACTCAACCTGACCGCGCAAGCGGCTCTTGAACATCTCAAATTCGATACCGGCGTTGAAATTGCCTACAGTTTCCCAAGAGATGTCGGGGTTGCCAAGGATGTTGGGCTGTGCGCCGGGAGTACCATTGGAGTTTACGATATTGTAAGTGGTGGTGTAGCGGTAGTTGCCGATGTTGTCGTTACCGTTCTCACCGTAAGATGCTTTCACCTTCAAGAGGTCAATCCAACTTACGTTGAACCAATTCTCCTTGTGCATCAACCATGCACCGCCGATAGACCAGAAGTTACCCCAGCGGTTGTCGGGATGGAAGCGGGAAGAAGCGTCGCGACGGAATGAGGCTGAAGCGAAGTACTTCTCGTTGTAGTTGTACTGAGCGCGTGTAAAGTATCCTTCCACGTTGTAGTCTGTAGTATAGGAATTCGAAGAACCCTCGGTGATGGCACCGGCCAATTCGGTGTTGGAGGGATCGAAGACGTTGGTCTTGTGTCCATAGAGGTAGTAGTACATCGAGCGAGAGCTTTCGTGACCCAACATGAGTTGTACGTCATGCTTCTCGTCGAAGATGCGGTGCCAGTTCAATATCTGGTCGAAATTATAGTTGACACGACGTGTGTGGTAAACATAGAGGATACCGTTCGAAGAAGCGTACTGGCCATAGTAGGGGTTCGTAACGTCCTTGGAGCGAGTTTCGTCGAGTGTCATGCTGTTGGTTGTGGTGAAGGTGAAATCCTTGAGGAACTTAACCTCAGCCGTACCCGAAGCCGAGAAAGCGTTGCCTTCGTAGCTGTCCTCGTCAAGGTTAAGAGCATCGAAGGCGTTGGTCGTGCCAAGGAAGGGACGCGTGGCACCACCGTTCTTTCCGTCACCATAGTCGTAACGCTTGAGACCGTTGGCATCATACTTGACAGTTCCGTCGGCATTGCGCATATAGATGGGATAGATGGAAGGAACGCTGTTGGCGAATGCCAGAATGTTGCCGGACGAACCGGACTCACCTTCAATGTCAGAGGAGATGGAAGACTCGGCGTTGTAGTGCGTATAGCTGAAGTTGCCGCCGAATTTCAACCACGACTTGGCCTGTGTGTCAGCTTTCAAACGGGCTGCGAAACGCTTGTAGCCGGACTTGTCGGTGATACCCTTGTTGTTGAGGTAGCCTACAGAAGCGTAGAACGTAGATTTCTCAGTGGCGTTGCTGACGGTAGCGTTGTATTCCTGACGAACGCCCGTGCCGTATGCTGCGTCGAACCAGTCATCTCCCTGCATCAGATACTCATCGCCCTGATAGGTAACGATGCGACCCTCGGTAGCGTTGGGATTAAGCTTGCCGTTCTGACCGATGAGGTACTGACCCTCGGGAATGTTGTAGATGTTCACGCCCAAGCCGTATGACTCGTTGGAGGTGAGTTTCTGGTTGGCCCAAATCCAAGCTGCATTGGCATCCATGCCGCTGGCAAGGGCATAGTTGTTGAGGGCGGTGTAGTAAGCCTCATAGTAACCCTTCTTGTCGGTGATGATGTCGTAACGACGGTTGCCGCGGCTGTTGACACCCCACTTGGCATCTACTGTCACCTTGGCATCGCCTACCTTGGCGTGCTTCGTGGTTATCATAATGACACCATTGGCACCACGTGCACCGTAGAGGGCGTTGGAAGCGGCATCCTTGAGGATGGTCATGCTTTCGATATCGGCGGGGTTGATGTTGTTCATATCGCCGTCGTATGGGGAGCCGTCGAGGATAATCAGAGGAGCGTTGCCTGCATTGATGGAGCTTATGCCACGCACGCGAATCGTCTGCGATGTGGAACCGGGTTTGCCGGAAGCCTGGGTGATTGTCACACCGGCAACCTTGCCCTTAAGGGCATCAACAGGGTTTGAAGCCTGAATCTTGGCAATGCTGTTTTCGTCGATGACGGCAGCAGAACCCGTGAACGCGCTCTTCTTGGCGGTACCATAAGCAACGACGAGAACGTCGTCGAGTACCTCTTCGCTGGAGTGAAGAGCAATGTTCATCTTGTTGTGGATGGATGCCTCCACGTTTTCCATACCTACATAAGAGAAGGTAAGCGTCTTGGCACTTGCAGGAACTGTGAGGGAGAATTTACCATTGGCATCGGTGATGGTACCGATGTTCGTGCCCGTGACACGGACGCTGGCGCCGATGATGGGTTCTCCGTCCTCATTGGAGATGACTGTACCCGTGATAGTACGGTTCTGAGCCATCAACATCGTTACGCCTGCTAAGAGACATACGATGACTGAAAGGAGTTTTCTCATACTTGAAATGTAAAAATGAAACAATTAGAAATAATTTAAAATACTTTTTTTCTGTCAGAAACGCAACCCGTAGCTTGCGCCATGGGCGAAAGAATAACTCTGGTAAAAACAACGCATGATATTACAGCAAATTTACACATTATTAATATGATATAATAATAAAGAGTAACATGTAACATCTTGTTTGTTTGTACCTTGTTTGTACCTTGGTTTCTTTCATATCGGCTCTCTACATCCGAAATGCGCCTGCAAAGATAAACCATTTTTTTTAATTTTTCAAATATTTTTTTGAAATCTTTTGCTTTTTTTTGAAAAAAATGCCATTTTGTAAGCTTTTCTAAACAAAATGAAAAAAAATACAAAAAAAATACGGTATAAAAATGCAATTCTGTAGGTATGTGCCTACTGACGGGCTCCGATACTTCCGTTCCCGCACGTCTTGCCGAATTCTCCCTCCGTGATGGTATAAATTATTTATTCAACTTTCGCAAGTAATGAACATGCTGAAAACAAGCCCCGTAGGGGCGAAAGACCCCCAGCACAGGGGCTTGCCCCTATGTTACGAGATGTACCCGTTCTTGCCCTGTATGGGCGAAATAACAGTCGCAAGCGTATGTCGCCCTTTTAGGGCTTGGGTTGTGTGCCGACCCTCATACGGGGGCTTCCGCCCCCGCCTATAATATGCCGCCCCTTCAAGGCTCGTCCAACTGAGCTTTCGAAACTTGAATTATAACTGCACATATCATAAGAAGACTCACGAGACAAAGTCTATCCAGTTTTCCGGTGTCACTATTGCTGATTGGGCAATGGGATAGGCTGCGGAGAACGCAGCAGGCAGCGTGGCTCCCGCTTTTCTGGGATTCCACTTCAGTTCGAAGGCCGTGAATGCGCCGTCGGCCTCCTCGATGTAGTCTATTTCCTGCTGCGACTTGGTACGCCAGAAGTAACTGTGAGCATAGCGGCGACGGTAATGGTTGGCCTTGAGCCGCTCGGTGATGAAGAAGTTCTCCCATAGGGCTCCCGTGTCATTACGTAGTGCCAGGGGCGTGAAATTTTGGAGTATGGCATTGCGGATGCCGTTGTCCCAAAAGTATATCTTACGGCTTTTGCGGAGTTCGTTGCGCAGGTTGCGGCTGAAGGCAGGCAGGGTCACGACGATATAGCATTTCTCGAGCAACTTGATGTATTTCTCCACGGTCTTGCTATCGGTGCCTATAGTCTGGGCAACCTCATTGTACGACACCTCGCTGCCTGTCTGCAGGGCGAGAGCCACCAGCAGTTTCTCAATGAGAGCCGGACGGCGCACCCCTTCCATCTCCAGCAGGTCTTTGTAGAGGTAGCTGCCAGCCAGATTCATCAACGTCTCGCGCGCGTCGGTCTCATAGTTCAGTACGTCCGGATAGGAACCGTATATCATGCGGTTTTCCAGATGCTGTCGCACGGCCAGTTCGCCCCTGTCGGTCAGCAGTTCCGCTGTAGAAATGGGATACATCGTATATTCCCACTTCCGACCCGTCATCGCCTCCGAGATGCCGGCACGCAGGTCGAGTGATGAGGATCCCGTCACTATCAGTTGTAACTTGGGGAAATTGTCATGAATGCGTTTTAGCGTCAGCCCTATGTTGCCGGCTCTTTGGGCTTCGTCAATCATAAGTATCTCGTTGCCGGCTATCAGGCGTTCCAAGTCTCCCATTGTCGGCTCGTCCAACAAGTGGCGTACCTCTGCCTCGTCAAGGTTCAGGCGAAGCGCTTTCTCCGAACGGCTGTCAAGAATTTCGTTGCAGAGGGTTGTCTTGCCCACCTGCCGCGCTCCCACTACAATGATGGCTTTTCCCTTGAAAAGTTTCTCTTCAATGATGGATTTCAACTCACGGGTTATCATAGTTTCTTGGAATATTTTGCGGGGCAAAGATAAGCATTATTTTTGACAAATCCAAAAAAGTGAGCGAAATTTTGGATTATAATCCGAAAAAATCCTGACTTTTTTGGATTTGATGCATTTTCTGTCTGCAATTTATCTTCAGTTTTACGGGAATTTTTTCCCTTTAGATTAACGGTGGTCGGCGGCGAAGGCTGAGATGCGCTGCTCGAAGAGGGGGAACTGGGCATCGGTGATGAACGAGGTGCAGATGCGCACGCCCTGTTCGTCGGAGCCCATGCTCTCAAGTGGGAAGACAGCGATACCATAGCGCATGAGTTCGGCAGTGAGCTCAATGTCGGTCATGCCCGGATACTGCGTCGTGAAATAGAAGCCGTCGGCAAGAGGGGCTCCCAAGTCGTTGTCATAGACCAGATAGAAGCCGTGGCGGAGCAGCACATCTTTCATGAACTTGGCACGACGGCCGTATTCGCGAATCTCGGCCACAAAATCGAAGCGTCCTTCGACGGCGGCCTCCATCATGGCGGCAAGGGCATGCTGGGGTGCATGAGCCGTGCCGGACGACATGGTGTAGAGCACGCGGCCTGAGAGGAAGTCGCCCCAGCTCTTCACCCCGAAAGCTCCAAGGGGAGCATACTCTCGCACATAGAGCCGGTCGCTGATGGCGAGGGTGCCGATGCGTTGTCCGGCATAGCTGAAAGCCTTGGAGCCGGAAATGGCCATCACGTAATTGTCGGTATATTTGGCCACGGAAGGCTGGAAGGGTGCTTCGTAGGGTCGCGAGAGGTCCTTGCGGAAGTCCATTGCGAAATAGGCGAGGTCCTCAAGTACCACAACGTCGTATCGGGTAGCCAAGGCACCGATGCCCTGCAGTTCTTCGTCCGAAAGACAAATCCAAGAGGGATTGTTGGGATTGGAATAAACGATGAGACAAACCTTTCCCGTTCGGAGGATATCTTCCATACGGTCGAGAAGCTGCTGTCCGCGACAGTGATGGACATCGAAGTGTTCGCCCTTGAGACCGATAATCTGAGCCTGCGTCTTCTGGACATTGAAGCCCGGATCGATGAAGAGGACAGTGTCCTTCGCGGGATTGGCATGATGCATCGTCATCATGACTGAGAATGTGCCTTGCATCGAGCCTGTCGTAGCGCAGATGTGGGCGGGCGCGACATCGACATCGATAAAGGCTTTCACAAACCGCGATGCAGCCTCGTGGAGACGGGCAATGCCGGCATTGGGAGGATAGACGGCAGCACAACCGCCCTTGAGGGCTTCGACTTCGGCCTCGAAGGCAATGTCGGAAGGTTTGAGACCGGGCACACCCATTTCGAGATGGATGAAAGGCTCACCGCTCTCCTGTTCGAGCGCTTTGGAGAGTGTCTGTATGTCGCGGATGTTGGCCTGAGCCACGCTTTGCAGCCCTTGGCGGGCGAGGGCGGCGTTGAGTTGTTCCTTGCTTACCATAAGTTCAAAGTTTCAAGTTTCAGGTTTCAAGTTTCAGGTTTCAGGTTTCAAGTTTCAGAAGTGTTTGAAGCCCATGATTTCGCGCATGGCAGCGAGTGTCTTGCGACAGCTCTCTCGGGCTGCTTCGGCTCCCTTGGCTGCTACGCGGTTGAGGTAGTCGCTGTCGGTGTAAATCTCGTTATACCGTTCGCGAATAGGCGTTGTCACTTTGAGGATGTCGGTTGCAATCTGCATCTTGAGATCGCCGTAGCGGATGGAACAATCGTTCCAGGCAGCAAGATACTGATTGTAGATTTCCTGAGTGGAAACGAGCTGAAGGAAGTAGAAGAGATTCTTGATGGGGTCGGACATGGGAGAGTTCTGCTCGGTGGGTGTCATGTCGGTGACAGCCTTCTTGACTTTCTTGATGACGGTCTTGTCGTCGTCGTTGATGTAGATGCAGTTGCCTTCACTCTTGCCCATCTTGCCGCTGCCGTCGAGACCGGGCACCTTGATGGGTTCTCTCGAAGTTGCGAAAGGCTGAGGCTCCTTGAGGAGGTCGGTGTGGTAGAAATGGTTGAAGCGGACGGCGTAGTTGCGTGCCATCTCGAGGTGCTGCATCTGGTCCTTGCCCACAGGAACGTAGTCGGCGCGATGCTGGAGAATGTCGGCAGCCATGAGGACGGGATAGGTGAGCAGGCCGGCGTTGACATTGTTGGGGTTCTTGCGCACTTTGTCCTTGAAAGAAACGGTTTTCTCAAGTTCGCCCACATAGGCGTGCATATTCAGCAAAGTGTAGAACTCACAGGTCTCGGGCACATCGCTCTGGATGTAGATGTTGGCCTTCTCGGGATCGAGGCCGGCAGCGAGATATTCAGCCAGAATCGAACGTACCGAAGGATTGAGGAGCGAGGGATCGGGCTGTGTGGTGAGCGAGTGGTAGTCGGCGATGAAGAAGAAACACTTATAGTCGTTCTGCATCTCGACGAAATTGCGGAGGGCACCGTAGTAGTTGCCCAGATGGAGGTGTCCCGTGGAGCGGATGCCCGAGAGGACGATTTTCTTTTCGTTATCCATAGGAGTCAATTAAGTTTCAAGTTTCAAGTTTCAAGTTTCAAGTTTCAAGTTTCAAGTTTCAGGCTTTGTCTTTGCCGAGCAAGGAGAGAATCCGGTTGACAAGGGCTTGGTTGCCTGCGACGATGGCGATGGGGCGGTCTTGACGGAAAGGAACAATCTTGCCACCGGCTTCCTCGACGATGAGGGCTCCGGCGCATAAATCCCAGGGCTTAAGTCCCAACTCCCAATAGCCATCGAGGATGCCTGCGGCCACACAGCAAAGGTCGTATGCCGCAGAACCCATGCGGCGAAGGCCGCGGAGCTTGGGCAGAAGGGCACACACGTTGTCGAGGTTGTTGTCGTAACTCGTCACTGAGCCTTTGTCGTAGGGGAAGCCGGTGCCCAGCACACAAGCCCCGAAGTTTGTCTTGCGGCTCACGTGGATGGCGCGGCCGTTCATGGCGGCACCGCCGTCCTTGGAGGCTGTGAAGAGCTCGTCGAGATAGGGTGCATAGACTACGCCCACCAGAGTCTCGCCTTTGTACTTCACGCCGATGCTGACGCTGAAGACGGGAAGCCCCTGGCTGTAGTTGTTCGTACCGTCGAGGGGGTCAATCACCCATTCCCAATCGCTCTCCTTCTGATGGAGTCCCGTTTCTTCGCCCAATACCGAGTGGGTAGGATAGGCTTCGTGAATCTGGGCGATGAGAAAGGCTTCACATTCTTTATCGACTTCGGTCACAACATCGTGGATGGAACTTTTGGTCTCCATTTCGAGGTGACGGGAGCGGAATTTGCGAAGTTGGATGCGACCGGCCTCCATAGCCATGTCGATGGCTATTTGGAGGATGTGTTCTTTGTCCTCCACGGGGGAGGCGAATTTTGCAGCAAATCTGCGGTGAGGAAAGATGTCCATTGTATTATCTTGTTTTCATTCTGATTACTTATCTTTTCTTGGGTTCCAGCGTGATGAGGGGGATGAGCATTTCTTCCATAGAGATGCCTCCGTGCTGGAAGGTGCCGCGATAATAGGGCACATAGACGTTGTAGTTGTTGGGGTAGGCGAAAAAGTCTTTGCCGGTGGCGAAGATGTAAGCCGTGGAGAGGTCAAGGCGGGGCAGACCGAACTCCTCGGGTTTCTTGATTTCATAGACCTGTTTGGCCGGATAGTTGAGATTCTTGCCCAACTTGTAGCGCAGGTTGGTATTGACATTCTTGTCACCCACAACGCGGATGGGATTCTCGACGCGCACGGTGCCGTGGTCGGTTGTGAGCACCACTTTGTAGCCCATTTCCGCTATGCGGCGGAAGAGGTCGAGTGTGGCGCTGTGTTCGAGCCAGGTCTTGGTAAGAGCGCGATAGGCAGCCTCGTCGGAAGCCAATTCGCGTACGGTTTTGGACTCTGTGCGGGCATGGCTCAACATGTCGATGAAATTGAGTACTATGACGTTGAGGTCGTTGTGGGAGAGGTCTTTGAGTTTTCCCACGAGACGTTCGCCGTAGCTGTTTTCGTTCACTTTGTTGTAAGAGAAGTCATAGTGCTTGCGATATCGGTCAAGCTGTGTCTGAATGAGGGGCGCTTCGTTGAGGTTCTTGCCTTCCTCTTCGTCCTCATCGACCCAGAGGTCGGGAAACATCTTGGCAATCTTGTCGGGCAGGAGGCCCGAGAAGATGGCATTGCGCGCGTATTGCGTTGCTGTGGGGAGGATGGCACTATAGACCTCCTCCTTGGCGGTGAACCATTCGGACAGCAGGGGCTGGAGTATGCGCCACTGGTCCAGACGGAAATTGTCGATGACGACGAGGAAAACTTTCTCACCGGCATCGAGGGCGGGAAAGATGTGGGTCTTGAAAAGGTCGGGACTCATGAGCGGGCGGTCGGGATAGCTGCTCTTGATCCAGGTCTCGTAGTTGCGGCGTACGAACTTGGCAAAGGCCGCATTGGCTTCCTCTTTCTGCATCAGGAGCATGCTGTCGAGGCTCGCATCGCTGGCCGAGAGTTCTATCTCCCACCAGACGAGACGTTTATATATCTCGACCCACTCGTCGAAGGTCTGGGCCATATTGATTTGCATCGACAGCTTGCCGAATTCCTGCTGGTAGCCGGAAGTGTTCTGCTGCTGCGTGATTTCGCGGGCGTGCAGATTCTTCTTGATGGACATCAGCATTTGGGTGGGTAGGACGGGCTTGATGAGGTAGTCGGCTATCTTGCTGCCGATGGCCTGCTCCATGATGTCTTCCTCCTCGCTCTTGGTCACCATGATGACGGGGAGTGAGGGGTCGAGTTCCTTGATGCGCGTCAAGGCCTCGAGGCCCGTGAGGCCGGGCATGTTCTCGTCGAGGAAGACCAAGTCGAAGGTTTCGGACTTGACTTGATCAATGGCATCCTGACCGTTGGTTACGGGGGTTATGTCGTATCCTTTGTTGGAAAGGAAGAGGATGTGGGGTTTCAAGAGGTCGATTTCATCGTCGGCCCACAGTATCTTGGGATTGCTCATATCGCGCGTGTATTATTTAAAAGGAGTTGTCGGAGTTGTCGGAGTTGTCAGAATTGTCTGATTTCTCGGAGTTGTCGGAGTTGTCGGAATTGTCGGAATTGTCGGAGTTGTCAGAGTTGTCGGAGTTGTCTGATTTCTCGGAATTGTCGGAATTGTCGGAATTGTCTGATTTCTCGGAATTGTCAGAGTTGTCTGATTTCTCGGAATCTCCTTCTTCTCCGCCACCGTATGTCTTCTCTACCCATTGGAAGTATTCTTCGAAGGTGCGTCCGGCGAGGAGGGCACGGAAGTTGGGCACCGAGATATCAATCATTGTAATGTTGTCGGGCAACCAGAGCGTCTCGGAAACATCCATCTTGTTGTGGTAGTCGAGGAGCTCGTTGATGTCGGCGAACTGGCTGATGACCAACACGCTGAGACCGCCGCCCGTATTTATGATTTCGAGGTCGAAGTCTTTCACGAGGAAGCTCTCGAAGTTGAATTTGGCAATTTCGAAGAGCAGGTCGTTCTGATTGAGCGAGTCGGTAGGATAGGCCAAAAGCAGGACAAAGGGAGCCTTGAGGTCGTTGACAAACATCATGGAGGAATCTACGGCAATGCTGTCCCCCTCGCGATGGAGTGAACTGCCCCACATCATGCCTCTGTTGGTGGAACCGGTCTGTACGTTGCGTCCTTCGTGGATGCCTTTGACCATCATGCCGGCCAACGGAGAAACATCACTCTCGGGATAAGTGGCCGTGAGTTGTTCGAGGGCTTCCTGGAAACTCTTTACGTCACCTTCCTGTATATAGGAGAGAGCGTGGAGGAAGATGAATTTGGGCATTAGCTTCGAGAGCGGCCAGTTGTCGTGTACCCAGAAATATGCCTCGTGCACCTGCCGAGAATGTCCGGCAAGGTAGTCTTCGTAAGTCCGTATGTAAAGCGAATCCTGTCCGGCAGCCATTGCCCGGAGGTTCTGGATGTAGTTCGGGTCGGCCACAGCTTTGGTGTAGGCTGCCTCGGGGAAGCCTTCCATCAGCTTCTGACGGTAGATTTCGGCCTTCTCGGGCTGATTCATGCGCATGTACATCAGATAGATGGCATACCACATGTCGAGGCGGCGGGCCGATTCGGGATAGCGGTTCTCGACCTCGGTGAATGTTTTGATGGCCAGCGGGAAGTTCTCCAACTGTTCGTTGATGATGACGCCTTCGTTATAGAGACCTTCTTCGATGATGGCGTGGCAGGCATCTTTCTGTTCGGGCGTGAAGGGCAGCTGTGCGAGATAGTATTCGCGGTTGTGGGGATCCTGAGCCTTCTCGAGGAAGACCGAATCGACGGGAGCCGCTTCTGCCGTTTCGGCGGGAGCAATGTCCCCTGACGAAATGTCGGAAGGTGTGTCTGCCGGGATTTCAGGAGAAATGTTGTCGGCAGTTTCCACAATGGTGTCCTGCATTTCCTCGGCAGCAGCCAATAGGCTGGCCGTTTTGTCCTTGCGTCTCCAATCGTCCTCAGGCTTGCGGGCACCCCAACGACGCTGGAACTCCTGTTTGCCGCGCGTGATGACCGACGGATTGTAGAAATACCACGATTTGTCCTGTGTCCCGACTTGCGGAATGTTGGGCGCAACTTGGGCAAGGGGATCCACACGGGAGGATTGTTTGTCGTTGTAGGCCTGCATTTTCTGAGCATCCTCGGCTTCCTTCTCCTGACGTGTCAATTCTTTGATGATGCGGTCGATGGCTTCGTTGAGCGAATCTTCGGGCAGAGCCGCCAACGTGAGCAGGCTGTCCTGAAGGTGGACTGATTCGGCATGCGTCTGCAAAGCATCGAGCACTTGGGAGATATGCCGGATGGAATCGTATCCCGGATAGGTGTCTTTGATGATGCCCATGGCGGCAGAATAACCCTTTTGTGCCCGCACATAGTCGGCCTGTTCGAAAGTCAGTTCTCCCAAACGCAGGGCTGCCACGGCTTTGTCGAGACCGTTGCGGGTGCTCTTCTCTACGGCACGTTCGTACCATTCGACGGCTTTGGCCGTGTCCTTGCGGGCCAGTTCGACGTTGCCGAGGGCATAGCAAATCTGGTCGAGGTACTCTTTATTGCGGGCTTGCCAGGAGAGGTGACGCAGTTTTTTCTCCACCTTGTCGAGATTGTCGGTCGGCATTACGCGGGTGGCTGCAATGCGGGCATTGAATTGCGTCTTGTAATTGCTGGCGCTGTGGGTGATGTTCCTGTACAACTTGTAAGCCTGTTTCCGATGAACCTCCCGTTCGGCAGAAGATGCTGCGCTATGGGACAATTCTTCATGGAGCTGGGCCATGAAGAACCGTGTCCTCACACGCTGATCCTTGCTCAGGAAGGCTTTCCGTCCCTTGGTCAGGTAGTCGAGCACAGCCGCTTCGTTGCCAGGCTGCAGGAGCAACATCTCGGCTTTGACGAGAGAAAACTCGTTCTGTACTCTCGCAGGGAGGTTTTTATAGACTGCATTCTGTCCAAGCGAGTTTTGTGAACTGTAGTTCTTGGCAGGAATGACCTGTTCGAGTTCCGCCTCGGCCTGATAGTAGTCTTTTTTCATCACGGCACAGCGGGCCAGCCAAATGTGGCACTCCTGCAAAAGAAGTTCCTTCCAATAGAACTTGCGCGCTGTATAGCGGAAAGTGGCCTCGGCCGCATCGAAGTTGCCCATCATGAACTGAGCCTTCCCGCTCAGGAACCAGGCATTGTGGAGGAAGGGATTGAACTCCGAATGTTTCAACCATTCTCGGTATTCCTTCGACGGATTGTCCGGACGTGATTTGGGCGGAGTATTCATGCTCTTGGTCTGGACGCAAATCTTGCATTTCTCGACAGCACGCTGGAAGTTGGCGTCAGAGCCCGGCTCCTGTCCCACATATTTGTGGACGGGATGGAGGAAGATGCGTTCGGAATATTCGTCATCTTGCCGGGATTCCATCGTAATCAGTCCTTTCTTATAGGCTTCTTCGCCGTTGAAATAGGGATTGAATTTCGTGGTGAAAGCGCGCATGCCGCGATTGAGGGCCGTGTTGGACTTGCAGCCGGAAAGCGTCAGGGCCGAAAGCACCATGATGACAATCACAGCGGCACTGCTGCGACGGCGCACAAGATGCAGCACTCCGCGCATTACAAAATAGACAACTACCATGAGGGCAACGATACAGGCTCCTGCGGGAACGTTCAGCGCCACAGAGACCAAAAGACCGCCGACGCATCCTGCAAAACAGAGTAAACTCGAAAGAATCACAAGACGGCGGTATTCGTTGCAGAAAAGAGATGCCATCATTTGGGGCAGCGTGAGCACCGACAGCAAAAGCACGATGCCAATCATGCGGATGGAAAGCACGATGGCCACGGCGGTGAGTGCAGTCATCGTATAATCAACCAATCCCGAACGGAACCGTTGGATACGCGCAAAAGACGCATCGAAGGCCACATAGAGAATGGCGCGTTGGCAGATGATTTGGAAAGCCAGCAGTACGGCCGTAAAAATGCCCATTGTCCACAGGTCACCCGCAGTGATGGTCAGGATGTTGCCGAAAAGGTATTCCGTGAGCGAAGGTGCATACCCCGGTGTCAGGAATATGAAAATGATGCCCAGCGCCATGCCAAACGACCAGCATACGGCAATGGCCGAATCCTCGCGTATGTTGCGGCGCGACGAAAGCCACTGTACCGCCCATGCCGCCACAATGGCAAAGACAACAGCCACCCATGTCGGATTGAGTCCCGCAAAGATGCCCAAGCCGAGACCGCCCAAAGAAGCATGAGTGATGCCGCCGGCAATGAACACACGGCGTCGCGTCACCACGTAGGTGCCGATGATGCCGCAGCACAAGCTGACGAGCAATGCTCCGAGGAGCGCATGACGGAAAAAAAGGTATTCGAGCAACATTTTTGCGGGAAAAACAAGATTTTCAGGAAGCGACTTTGTCGTTGGAGTGATCTACACCGTTGCTGACGGGCTCGAAACGTCGTTCGCGAACCACCAAAAGAACTTCGTCCTTGATTTGGTCGGGGATTTCGATGCCTCGCAGTTGGAGACTTCTGACCCAACCGGCAACCTCAATCTCACGCAGTTCGTAGAAGATGTCGGCAAATTCTTCGGCCTGCTCGTCAGTATATTTGTCGGAGGGAATGCCTTGATAGGTGTCCAACTCCTCATCGCTGTAGTAAATGATTTCTTTCGACACGGCTGCCAGCAGAGAGTCGCGTTCGCAGGTCGCGTGTTGTCCGCAACATTCCACGGGGACGTTTACCGTGTCGAGAGGCGATGTTTCGCCGGGCTCCAATATGCCTTTGGCTTCGCGGCGCTTGAACCGTTTGTGTCCAAAGAGGGCCGTGATGCCCACCACAGCGCCCAACAGGACGAGGGCACCCACCAAAATAATCAGACCTTGTATAAATGCGTTCATTCTTGACGGATGTTAATGCCGAAAGCCCGGAGATGATTCCAGTATTCGGGATAGGATTTGGTGACAACTGCCGGATTGTTAATGGCGAGCGGCTGTGCTGAACACAGACACAACGGGGCAAGCGCCAAGGCCATGCGGTGGTCTTTGTAGGTGTCGATGACCGGTTGCTTCATCGGTTGACAGCGTGTGCCGTCCCAGCTCATGATGTCGTTGTCGCGGTCGGTGACAACGTAGCCCAATTTGCGGAGCTCGGTCTCAAGAGCTGCTATGCGGTCGGTCTCTTTGATACGGAGGGTATGGAGACCTGTGATGTTGAACCGAATGCCCAACGCACAGCAGGTCGCCACAAAGGTTTGGGCCATGTCCGGCTGGGAGGCGAGGTCGAGCGAGAGGCTCTCTCTGCGGAGTGCAGGATCCGGACGCAACCGGGCATCGTTGTCGCTGAAGTCGGTGACCACTCCAAGGTCGTGGAAATAGTCGCGGATGCGGGCATCGCCTTGCAAACTCTTTTCCGGGAGATTGAGAAGCTGGACGGTCCTGCCCGAGAGAGCCGCTATCTCGTACCAGTAGGACGCTCCGCTCCAATCGGATTCCACTGCATAACTTTGCTCCAAGGCTTTGTATTCAGCTTCGGAGGGAATGACGATGACTTGCGATGCGCGGTCCCAACGGGATTCCACCCCGAAACTACTCATCATGGAGAGCGTCATCTCAATGTAGGGTATGGAGGTCACTTTGCCCGAGAGGTGAAGTTCCAACCCCTCTTCAAACGTTGGAGCTACCATCAGCAGGGCCGAGATGAACTGTGACGAAACATTGCCGGCCATAGTCTGGCTGCCTCCCCGAAGGCGTTTTCCGCGAATGCGAAGCGGAGGAAATCCTTCAGCGCCGAGGTATGCGATATCGGCTCCGAGCCTGCGAAGCGAATCGACCAGGATGCCGATGGGACGCTGTAGCATGCGTTCCGACCCCGTCAATGTGACGTCGGCTCCCGGAAAGGAAGCCAAATAGGCCGTCAGAAATCGCATTGAGGTGCCGGCAGCACCGATGTCAATCGTTCCCCGCAAGTCGCCGTGCAGTGCACGTATCAGTACCGCCGTGTCGTCGCTGTCGGAGAGATGCCCGATAGCCGGACTGCCGGACAATGCCCGAAGGATGAGGGCGCGGTTGCTGATGCTTTTCGAAGCAGGGAGACTCACAGCGAAGTCTGTGGCCAAAACCGAGGGGGAGAGGATGTAACGCATGTAGAAGACAGTCTCAGGCTTGTTCTGCTGCCAGGCGGCAGATGTTCACAACAGTCATCATGGCTTTTTCCATAGAGGGAATCGGCACATATTCGAACCGTCCGTGCATGTTCATGCCGCCGGCAAAGATATTGGGACACGGCAGACCCTTGAACGAAAGCTGGGCTCCGTCTGTGCCGCCGCGTATGGGCTGTACTTTGGGGGTCACGCCGGCTTCCTTCATGGCCTCTTTCGCCAAGTCGATGATGTGCATGCAGGGTTCGATTTTCTCCAGCATGTTGTAATATTGGTCTTTGATTTCGTAGGTGATGAGGCCGGGATGGCGTTCATTCATAAGGCGCACCAGGTGTTCCAGTTCCTCCTTGCGGCTCTCAAAGCGGTCGCGGTCGTGGTCGCGTACGATATAGTGGAGCGTAGCTTCTTCGACCGTTCCGTTCATGGCTGTCAGGTGGTAGAACCCTTCGTAGCCTTCGGTGTGCTCGGGTGTTTCCCAACGGGGCAGCATCTGGGCAAACGTCAGTGCCTGACGGTTGGCGTTCACCATCTTGTGTTTGGCCGAACCGGGATGGACGTTCACTCCGTGGAAGACGAATTTGGCCGAAGCCGCATTGAAGTTCTCATATTCCAATTCGCCCGCTTCGCCACCGTCCATGGTGTAGCCGAAGTCACAGCCGAAACGTTCCACGTCGAATTTATGAGCTCCCAGGCCGATTTCTTCATCCGGATTGAAAGCAATGCGTATCTTGCCGTGTTTGATTTCCGAATGGGCCATGAGGTACTCCATGGCCGTGATGATTTCGGCTATGCCGGCTTTGTCGTCGGCTCCGAGCAACGTGGTGCCGTCCGTCACGATGATGTCCTCGCCTTTGTGGTTGAGAATCTCGGGATACACGTCCGTCTTGAGTACGATGTTTTTCTCGGCATTGAGCACAATGTCTTTGCCGTCATATTTCTCCACAATACGGGGATTGACACCCTCACCGCTCATGTCGGGCGAAGTGTCAATATGGGAAATGAAGCCTATCGTGGGCACGGTTTTGTCCGTGTTGGCGGGCAGCGTCGCATAAAGGTAGGCGTGGTCATCGAGATAAATGTCCTCAAGTCCAAGCTGCGCGAGCTCTTCTTTGAGCCGGAGTGCGAAAGTCATTTGACCGGGCGTGCTGGGAGTTACCCCTGTGGTCTCGTCGCTCTGCGTATTGGCCTTCACATAACCGAGAAAACGTGAAATCAGATCCATTTTTACAATTTTTTGTCAGTTTGTACGTTATAATAACGCGCAAAGATACGAATTATTTTCGAGATCTGCCTCGTTTTTGGTGTAAAATCTGCCAAACTTTGCGAATTTAATTGTCTTTAACCCTTTTTTGTCAATTCTATGCTACGCATTGGACTCCTTTCCGACACCCACGGATGCTGGGACGACCGTTATGAAACGTATTTCAGTGAATGCGACGAAATCTGGCATGCCGGAGACGTGGGAAGCACTTCGGTGGCCGACCGTTTGGAAGCTCTGAAACCCTGCAGGATGGTCTGTGGCAACATCGATTCCCGGGAACTTCGTCTGAGATATCCCGGCGACCTGCGTTTTACCCTCGAAGGCGTTTCTGTGTGGATGACGCACATAGGCGGTTATCCGGGACATTATTCTGCCGATGTCTATGCGCGCCTCCGTCAGAATCCTCCCCGTCTTTTCGTTTGCGGTCATTCCCATATCTGTAAAGTGATGTTCGACCACAGACTCAATATGCTGGTCGTCAATCCCGGTGCTGCCGGAACTTACGGGCAGCAAGTGGTCCGTACAATGATTCGTTTCACACTCGACGCCGGACAGATTCGCGACATGGAAGTCATCGAGTTGGGAGCCCTGCCCGCAAATCCGATTCGGCAGCCTTCCTGATTCTGTTCGGGGAACGGAAAAAGGGAACCAAAAATCATCGTGCACATTACAAAATGAACCGAAAAATGCGTTTTTGATTTCCAAAATGCATGAATTTTGGACTTTCATACCGCTGAAATGAATTTTTTTTTGTATCTTCGCGCCAAATTTTAAATTACAAATTAGGAAACAATACATAGCAAAAATGGCAAATTCAGGACACCCCAAAGGATTGTATCTTTTGTTTGTGACCGAGATGGCTGAACGTTTCAGCTACTACGGCATGCGTGCACTCTTTGTGCTTTATCTCGTGGCTGCGTTTTTCGACAGCAGCATGTCTTCCCAAATTTACGGCTCCTATACGGGCCTCGTTTATCTGACTCCTCTCCTTGGCGGATGGATTTCCGACCGCTATTGGGGCAATCGCAGGAGTATCGTCGTCGGCGGGTTGACGATGGCTCTCGGTCAGTTCTTCATGTTCCTCAGCGCATGTTTCGTTCATCAATCCATCTTCTCGGCCAACGGAGCCATCGACCCGGGTGTGGACAACTCCCTTTCCCTCGTCTTCCTCTTCCTCGGTCTGGGATGTCTGATTATGGGCAACGGCTTCTTCAAACCCAATATCTCGACGATGGTGGGTGACCTCTACACGCCGACCGACAAGCGCAAAGATGCTGCCTTCACCATTTTCTACATGGGCATCAATGTGGGCGCTTTCATCGCTCCGTTTGTCTGCGGTACGTTGGGCGAAGGCTCCTGGAACGACCTTTCACCCTTCAAGTGGGGCTTCCTAGCGGCATGCATCGCCATGATTCTCTCGGTTGTGGTCTTTGTCGCCCTCAAGGACAAATATCTTGTCACGCCTGAAGGATTGGGCATCGGCCTGCCGCCTGCCAAGAGCGAACTTCTTCACCAAAAGGAAGCTGTCGAGGATAATGATGCCGAGGCTGAACGCCGTGCCCGCAAGAACTCTCCCTTCCGCCTTTGGGGGTGCATTACAGGTGCCGTGGCACTTTTCTGCCTGTTCGCCTGGAACACGGAATCTTTCAATGATTATATCTCGGCTGCCATCTATGCCCTCTCTATCGCGCTGCCCGTGTTCATCATCACCGACCGCACGCTGACGGGTGTGGAGAAGAGCCGCATCGGTGTGATTTACATCATCGCCGTCTTTGTGATATTCTTCTGGAGTGCCTTCGAGCAGGCCGGTTCTTCGCTCACCATCTTTGCCGACAAGCAGGTGGACCGCATGTTGGGTTCCCTGGAGTTCAAGACCACTTGGTTCCAGAGCATCAACCCCATCGTGGTTGTGTCGTTCGCGCCCATTATGGCTTCCCTGTGGAGTTTCCTCGGCAAGCGGAATCTTGAACCCGCTTCGCCTGTCAAGCAGGCCATCGGTCTCTCCCTGCTTTCCATCGGCTATTTCGTCATCGCTTTTGCCACCAAGGGACTTGAGCCCGGTGTGAAGGTTTCGATGTTCTGGCTTTTGGCTCTCTATTTCATCCACACGCTCGGCGAACTCTCGCTTTCGCCCATCGGTCTCTCTATGGTCAACAAGCTGTCTCCTGCCCACTTGGCTTCTCTTCTCATGGGTGTTTGGTTCATGTCCAATGCGGCATCCAACATCCTGGCAGGCAACCTGGCTACACTGCTCCCCGTCGAGGGTCAGCCTGCCAAGTCGTTCCTCGGTTTCGAGATTGGCACCCTTGACCAGTTCTTCATGCTCTTCGCCGTTATGGCCGGTGTGGCAGCCATCCTGCTGTTCTGCCTCTGCCCGCTGCTGAAGAAGATGATGAAGGGCATCGAATAATCATTCTTTGTTACATGCCAAATTCCCCCAAACAAGAATCAGTATGAAACCTTATTCTCTTCTCGTCCTGCTTGCTGTGGGTCTGTCTGTAGTTTCTTGCTCCAAGTCCAATCTCTCCGACCGTGAGAAAAAGGAATTGCGCGGCAATGTGAAGGAGGTACTCACCGTTTCGTTCGACATTCGCGTTCCTCTCAAGAAGAATCCGGATGCCGACTATACACTTGCCAATCTGCATCCTTCCGCATCCGGATCCAACTTGATGCGTTTCGACTGTGATGGACGCTTTACCGACCGGCGCGATTATTTCATGGATCCCGACGGCTTTTGGTACGAATCCTATCAGGCAAACGGGGCAAAGAGCCTTCGTTATCGCATGGAGGAGAACGGAAAGATTATTCTGCAGACCAACTACGATGAGTATGGCTATCCCATTGATGAAATGGTCAACACAAACGGGGAAGAGGAGGATTTCTTATTCAATCTCCTGACCTTGGGTCTTTGGTCGGTATTCAGCGATCCTCCGGAATATCACGGGGGTAAGATGGAAGTTGTGACCGACGACAACGGACATGTGGTATCAGCCGACAACGGCCTTCATCGCTATGACTATACTTATGATGCGGCCGGACGCATTCTGACGAGGCGTTATCAGAATTATAAATCCGGCACTTGGCGCGTGGGAGAATCGACTCGGAATACTTACAGTGCAGACGGTCTTCTCTTGCGCTCTGAGGGTACTGAGAGCGGAGACAGCATCCACCTCGTTTATGAATATGACACTTCCGGAAGGATGACACAGACAGAACGTTACAAATTCAGGAACGACACTGCGCATCTCGTTAAGCGAACAACTTGTATGTATGGTGATAACGGCACGGCTCCCGCTGCCGAAGACATCATCTACGAGAACGGTTCGACCTTTCATTACAGCTATAAATACCGTCTGGATGCCAAGGGGGATACGGTTCTCATCGCCACTCTCTACAACGATGACGATCTCGGAACCCTCAAAGTACAGAACTTCGAAAACGGAGCACGTTATATTCGGACTCACCTTTTCAAGTCGAGGAAGATGAATGCCGAGTTGCATGAACGTGACAAAAAGGGACGCGACATTGCCTATCGTAACGAAAAGGACAGCGTAGTGGCTCGCTTCGAATACGATGCCGACGGGTTCGGTACGGTCAGCCGCGACAATGTCAATACGATGTACGGCCTGCTCAACATCACGGAGACGCGCGACACTTACGGACGCACAACCCACTATGAGACACGTAAGACTGAAGATGACACTCCCTTCTATTCGATTGCAATCACCTACGAAGGAGAGGGCAACAGAGACTATGTGTCTCGAACCCATTTCGATGTTACGGCATACGGCAATTCCTACGACAACGTATCCACCATCAGCGACGGACATCTGGTGCAGTCTCTTTATATCCAAAACGGCGATACCGTCCTCACCGATTATATTTACAATCATCAGAACGACGACTCTGTCCATGTCAGCAAAGGCGAAGTCGAGGAAACCTATGATTACGAATACGACTCTTACGGAAACTGGACACGCCGCAATACTTATGATGCCCAAGGTTACTGTAAAAAGGTTGAATTCCGTTCCCTCCAATACTATAAATGAATTATGGAAAATATAGTCAAAGTCAAAGACCGTGAATTCCGTCTCTATCTCACACAGGCGGAGATTCTGGAAGCCGTGGATCGGGTTGCTGCCCGCATCAATGCCGATCTTGCCAACAAAAATCCCATCTTTGTGGCTGTCCTCAACGGAGCCTTTATCTTTGCTGCCGATCTCTATCGGCGCATCACCATTCCCTCGCAGATTACCTTCATGCGCATGAAGTCCTACGAGGGTATGAACACCTCCGGCAAAGTCAAGACCATCGCCTCTCTCCACGAGTCGATGGTGGGTCGCACGGTTGTGGTGGTCGAGGATATTGTCGATTCCGGTTACACGATGGATCGCATGATTGCGCAGCTCTATGACCTCGGTGCCGCCCATGTCTATGTTTCAACCCTCTTGCGCAAGCCTGCCGCCCTCAAGGTGCCCACGCTCCACATCGACTACTGTGCCCTCGAGATTCCCAACGACTTCATCGTGGGTTACGGCCTCGACTACGACGAGGAGGGACGCAATCTGCCCGACATTTACGTGCTCAACGAATAAGTTCCAAACATTTCATATTTAACAACAACAAACTGCAATCACTTAATTGAAAATGCTGAATATCGTAATTTTCGGTGCCCCCGGTTCCGGCAAAGGCACCCAGAGCGACAAGATTATCGCCGAATACGGCGTGGCGCACATCTCTACCGGCGATGCGCTTCGCAATGAAATCAAGAAGGAGACAGAACTCGGAAAGACCGCCAAAGGCTACATCGAGAAGGGACAGCTTGTGCCCGATGAACTTGTGGTGGGCATTCTTGCCTCTGTGCTCGACAGCTTGGGCAAGTCTGTTCCCGGTGTGATTTTCGACGGATTCCCCCGCGACATCGAACAGGCCAAAATCCT
This sequence comes from uncultured Bacteroidales bacterium, assembly GCA_937899265.1. Classification (GTDB taxonomy): domain Bacteria; phylum Bacteroidota; class Bacteroidia; order Bacteroidales; family UBA3663; genus Liminaster. Next base: position 42,625 of record CALBPV010000005.1, on the reverse strand, counting down.
CGACAAGATGCTGGCGGAACGCGGCGAAAAGGTATCGACAGTCATAGGACTCGAGGTCGATGATGCCGAGCTCGTCAAGCGTATCATCCTGCGCGGACAGACCTCCGGCCGCAGCGATGACAATGAGGAGACAGCCCGGAAGCGTCTTGAGACCTATCACGCACAGACTCAGCCCCTGCGTGAGTTCTACATCCGGCAGGGCAAGTACGCACGCATAGAAGGCGTAGGCTCCATCGACCGCATCTACAGCGATATCAAGGCCGCTATCGAAGCCGTCAAATAACTCATGGCAGAAACCAATTTCGTCGATTACGTCAAGATTTACTGCCGTTCCGGAAAGGGCGGAGCAGGGTGTATGCACCTTCACACAGCCAAATATCTACCCAAGGGAGGCCCCGACGGCGGCGATGGCGGTAAGGGCGGCGATGTCATCCTGCACGGCAACCGTAACTTTTGGACGCTCCTTCATCTTCGCTATCAGCGGCATATCTTTGCCGGCGACGGACAGCGGGGCGGCGAAAACAAAAGTCACGGAAAGGACGGCGAGTCGGTGACCGTCGAAGTGCCGTGCGGCACGGTGGCCTACGATGCCGAGACCGGAGAGTATCTGGCAGAGATTACCGAGGACGGACAGACACTCACCCTGCTCAAGGGAGGCCGAGGAGGTTTGGGCAACTGGCAGTTCCGCTCGGCGACCAACCAGACTCCCCGCTATGCGCAGCCCGGCGAACCTTCGGTGGAGCGTACTGTCATTCTTGAACTGAAGCTTTTGGCCGATGTGGGTTTGGTGGGGTTCCCCAATGCCGGAAAATCCACCCTTGTTTCCGCCTTGTCTAAGGCCAAACCCAAGATTGCCGACTATCCCTTCACCACCCTCGAACCCATGTTGGGGCTCGTTCCCTATCGCGACAACCGTTCGTTTGTGATGGCTGATATTCCCGGCATCATCGAGGGAGCTTCTGAAGGAAAAGGCATCGGACTCCGTTTCTTGCGACATATCGAACGCAACTCGGTACTCCTCTTCATGATTCCCGCCGATACCGCCGATATTCGCAAAGATTATGAAATCCTGCTCGGGGAACTCACCAAATACAATCCCGAGCTGATGGACAAACAGCGTCTGTTGGCCATCACCAAATGTGATATGCTGGATGACGAACTCATTGAGCAGATGCGTGCCGAATTGCCCGACGGAATTCCTGCCGTCTTTATTTCTGCGGTCTCCGGCTTGGGTCTTTCGGAGTTGAAGGATGCCCTTTGGAACATCCTCAATGATGAGTCCAATCGTATTCAGACTTTCACACATCGCAATCTGGATGTTTCCCGGCCATCCGACGAGGACAACTATGAGGAATACGACCCCTTCGGACATGAAGGACCGGTGGCCGAAGAGTCCGGTGACATTGAAGTGGATTGGTGATGAAAGAATCCCGGATTCAGAATATTCCCGTACTTCAAAGCGAACTGCTCCTCGGACAGTCCGCTTTGGCTCATTTTTTCACCTTGCGGGGCGAGGTTGCCGACGGCAATCCCTATTCTGAATGGAATCTCTGCGACTATAGCGGCGACACTTCCGCCCACGTGGCGGCTTGCCGTCAGGCTGTGGCCGATGCCGTCGGCATTCCCGTTTCGCGGATGTGGTTTCCCCGTCAGGTGCACGGCGACGAGATAGCTGTCGTGGAGGCCGGCACGCCGCAGGCTTTGGAGGCGGACGGGGTGATAACGCGGGAGAAAAACTTTCTCATAGGCATATCCACAGCCGACTGTGTGCCGGTGTTGTTGTATGATGCTGCTACAGAAACCGTTGCGGCTGTTCATGCAGGATGGCGCGGCACGGTGAAACATATTGTAAAAAAAGCCGTTTCGCGTATGCAGGCTCTTTCAGGCAGCAAGCCCTCGGATATATACGCGGCGATAGGGCCGTCCATTTCTCCTGCCGCTTTTGAGGTGGGAGAGGAGGTCGCCGAGGCTTTTGCAGCAGCAGGACGCGGGGATTGTGTCTCCCGTGAGGGCTATGTCAAGCCGCACGTCGATCTTTGGCAGTCGAATGTCGAGGATCTTCTGGAGGCCGGTCTCGAACTCGACCGGATGGATTGTACTCCCTTCTGTACATGGCAAAATCCCGACCGTCTGTTCTCCGCCCGGCGCATTGGTGTCAAGTCCGGCAGGATGGCTTCTTGTATTATGATGAAGCAGACTTGATTTTTTTCCTTAAAAAATCTTTAGATGCTCTTCTGAACAAAGATGAAAGTTAAATCATTTAAAATCATTCCCGATTTCTTTCATCTCTGTTGTTGTTTTTGTGAAAAAAAGATTATATTTGTCCCGTGTTTTTCATGGTATTAGATTTAAGATTAGTGAAGAAGGGCATCGGGAGATGGTCTTCTTCTTTCTTTTGCGGGGAGGCTGGGCGGCAGTATTCTTCAGCCGGATTTCTCTTGGGCTTTGAGGAGCATAATGAGCCGCAGGGCAAGGTCGAAGAACACCATTTTTGAATTGACGTTCTGGTTGACATCACGTTCGGCGAGACTGAGTTCGTTCATGATACCCACCACGTTTTTGTGGTTCACGAAGGGATGGAACCGGGTCGAGAACTGAGCCTCCTCTTCGGACTGGTAGATGATGTCGGGCTGTTGGAAGTTGAGGATGAAGTTTTCTCTGATTTGAGACTGGGCAAACTGAAGGTATGCACATTGTTTTTCGCGGGTGAGCGAGGCCATCTCCTCGCTCCAGGTTTTCATGTCGAAGAGACGGCGTGCATAGCTGAGGCGCATCATGGCCGTGAATTTCTCGAGGAAATAGGCTCGTGTCTCGTCGTTGGCGAGGAGTTCCTGTGCCGTAATCCACGAGCCGTGACTGAGGTGCGCTATCTCGGAAGCTTTGGCCGGTGAGGTTCCGAACCGTTGGTTCAAAGCTTCGGCAATCACCTCTTCGGGCAGCAGCGGGAGATTGAGTCTTTGCACACGGCTGCGTATCGTGCCGATGATTCTCTCCGGATTGGCCGACACAAGCATGAGGCAGGTATGGTCGTATGGTTCTTCGATGATTTTGAGCAGTTTGTTGGCTGCATCTTCGTTGAGCAGTTCCGGCATCCATAGAATCAGCACACGCCAATCGTTTTGGAGCGGTTTGGTGGAGAGTTTCCGCACGATTTCGGCAGCCTCCGTCACGAAGATTTTGGCCTGTTTGTTGGCATTCTCGTCGTTGCTCATCGCCCGAACCCACTGGGAGAGGCTCATCCACGGATTGGCGATAAGAGCCTGACGCCACTCCCGGGCATAGTCGGTGCTGACCGATGAAGAACCGCTTCCTTTGTTAATGACAGGATAGACCCAATGGAGATCCGGATGAGCCGCTTTGGCCGCCTGTACGCAGTCGGGACAGTCTCCGCAGATTTCTCCCTTTTCGTTTTTGTGGGTGCAGAGTATGTATTGGGCAGCAGCCCAGGCCAAGGGCAGACCGCCCGTGCCTTCGTGACCGGCGATGAGCAGGGCGTGGGGCAGACGGTTGTTGTCGATGGCGGCACGAAGGCTTCGGATGGCCTCCGATTGTCCTATGATGTCGTCGAATGTCATTTCTTCTCTTTAATCAGGCCGTTGCGGTAGGCATACAGCAGTTTTTCGAGCAGTTGCACCTGCTGGGTGAGTTCCCGCCCGTGGTCTGTTTCGCGCACCGACATGCGGTGATTGAATTTCTCCAGTTCGAAGCGGGAGTGGATGTCTATACCCTTCGACACGGCATCGTCTATCGAATTGAACGCTTCGTGTTGGATGAGCTGGATGCCGTGACTGTTGTAGATGAGCGTGTAGCCGGCGATGCCTGTCGTCTTGTGGTAAGCCTTGGAGAAACCGCCGTCGATGACGAGACGCATGCCTTCGGCTCGCATGGGAGACTCTCCCAATTGGGTGCGCACGGGTATGTGACCGTTGATGATGCGGCTCTTGGAAGGATCGAGACCGAACTCCCGGAGGATGTTTTCGCAGGTTTCGCGTGTGTTGGCCAGCTCGTAATAGGCTCCCTTCACTTCGCGATACAATTCCTTGTCGGTGGTGAAATACCGTTCCAGGGTCGTCATCTTGTCTTTGTTATAAAGCGGCGACTTGGGACCGCACCAGAGATACCACATGAAATCGAGAGCCTGGGCTCGTTCGCCGGAACCCCACGGGGCAAAGTATGCTTTGCGTATCATGGAGTCGCACTTTTTCATCAGTTCTTTGCCCTTCCAAAGCGTGCCGTCCACCAAAACCTCCTCGAAGGTGCCGTCCGGATTGAGCGGAATGGCGGCGTGATAGAGCAGACAGTTGTTGCGGGTGAGATACAAGGCTCCGTGTTGGTAGAAGATGCGCAGATGTTGCTGGAGTTTCTCGCTGGTGAAGAAGGAATGGGCTATCTGGTCCATGAGAGCTTCTTCTTCGGCACTCAGCTTATAGGGATTTTGGGGGTCTATGGTGGGGAAGTTGGTGTCGGTGAGGGGATATTCTTTGCCGTTGAGACAGAGCACCCCGCGCTCGTAGTCTATCTTGTCGAGCAGCAGACGGTCGTTCATGCCGTACTCGGGATGACGGAGAATGGTCTGTCCTTCGAGTTTGAATTGGATGATGGAGATGGCTTTGTGCATCCTCGACATGAGTTGGAGCGAACGTTTCATGCGCTGGTTGTTTTCGAAGTCTTTCGACTGGAATACGGTGCAGGGGTCATTGCCGTAGGTGTCGATGGCAAAAGTGGCCAGCGGAAGGAGGTTGATGGAATAACCTTCTTCGAGCGTCTCCACATTGGCATAGCGAATCGAGATGCGCAGAACGTTGGCCATCAGGGCGCGGTTGCCCGAGGCGGCTCCCATCCATGAGATGTCGTGGTTGCCCCATTGGATGTCGTAGTCGTGATATTTCGACAGAATCTCCATGATTCGGCACGCTCCGGGGCCACGGTCGTAAACGTCGCCCACGATGTGGAGTGTGTCGATGACGAGACGGTGGATGAGTTCGCAGATGGCGATGATGAACTGCTCGGCACGGTTCACATCGACTATCGAGTTGATGATTCCCGCATAGTAGTTCTGTTTGTCCGGTTCGCTTTGGTCTTCGTGGAGCAATTCTTCGATGACGTAAGCAAAGTCAGTAGGCAGAAGCTTGCGCACTTTAGAGCGCGTGTATTTCGAGGAGACCATGCGAGCCACAGCCACCACTTGATGGAGCGTGATGCGATACCAGTCCTTCACGTCCATCTCCTGTTCACGCACGAGGCGGAGACGTTCCTCAGGATAGTAGATGAGGGCGCACAGTGCCCGTTTGTCCTGCTCGCGCATCGACATGCCGAAGATGTCGTCCACTTTGCGGCGGATGACACCCGAAGCGTTGTTGAGCACATGCTGGAATGCACTGACCTCGCCGTGAAGGTCACTGAGGAAATGCTCTGTGCCTTTGGGCAAGTTCATGATTGCTTCGAGATTGATAATCTCTGTAGTCGCTGCCGTGACGGTGGGAAAATTGTTGGCCAGGAGCTCTAAATATCGTAAGTCTGCTTTGACTTCTTCTAATGTTGCCATAGGGAGTTGCTGAAATATCGCTGCAAAAATAGTGTTTTTTTTCCAAACTGCCAAATTTTTTACCGAAAAAATGACTTCAGTACTTCCGAGACGATGAAATTGCTGCCGCCGATGTATAAAATGTCTTCGGGTCGCGTCTGTCGGAGGGCTGCGCTGTAGGCCTCGATGGCGGAGGCATAAACCTTGCCGTGCAATCCCTGTTCTGCCGCCATTCGGCTCAGTTCGTCGGCAGGGAGGGCGCGGGGAGTCGGAGCGTTGCACCAGTAGTATTCGGCCCGCTTGGGTAGAAGGGCGAGGACCGTGCAGACATCCTTGTCGGCCACCATGCCGAAGACAATGCGGAGCGTCTGGCCACGGTCGATGAAGGCCTGCAGTTGTGGGCCAAGGTAAGTGAAACAGCCTTCGTTGTGCCCGGTGTCGGCTATGATGCGCGGACGGCTCTGCAAGGTCTGCCAGCGTCCTGTCAGGCTTGTGCGACCGATTACTTCTGCAAATCCCTCCCGGATTTGTTCCTCTGTGGCGATGTCGAGGAGGTGCAGCGCCGTGAGTACCGTATTGGCGTTGCGGGGCTGGCAGTCGCCGGTAAGCGGCGAAGTGAGTTCTCCTTCCATCACTGTCCGATAGACCATTTGTTCGCCCTCGTGCGTAACCCACAGCACCTGTGGATTGTCGCAGGCAAAGAACAGGGGAGCGCCGGCCCGTTGTGCCGCCAGTACGTAGGCTTTTCTTACCGCATCCGCCTCGCACCGCCGTTCGGGGTGGAGCGGATTGTCATAGCCGTTTACTTCGCCTACCACGCAGGGCACGCCCCGCTTCATGATGCCGGCTTTCTCGCCGGCTATCTGCGGAAGGGTGTCGCCGAGAAACTGTGTATGGTCGAAGCTCACGTTGGTGATGACGCTGAGGGCGGGGGTGATGATGTTGGTCGAATCGAGACGACCGCCGAGACCCACTTCGATGACTGCCCAGTCGCAGTGCTGCTCCCTGAACCAGCAGAAGGCCATCATGGTGGCCAGCTCGAAGAACGATGGCCGGAGGTGGCTGATGCGGTCGTACCATTCGGCTACCCATGCCACTACGTAGTCGTGACTCACCGGCACGCCGTCCACACGGATGCGTTCGTCAAAGTCGATGAGGTGGGGCGACGTGAAGAGTCCCGTTTTGTGGCCGGAACATTGGAGCACCGAGGCCAGCGTGTGGCAGGTGGTACCTTTGCCGTTGGTTCCTGCCACATGGATCGACCGGAACGACCGGTGAGGATGTCCCATCAGTTCGTCCATCTCGCGGACGCGTTCCAGTCCGGGTTTGTAGGCATGGGCTCCGACCGATTCGAAAACGGGGAGCTGTGAGTATAAAAATTGAAGCGTTTCTTCGTAATTCATCGCAGATATGTTTCTTTTTGCGTCTGCAAAGATAAGAAATAGTTTTCGATAGGGGGTCGAAAATGCAAATAAAATCGAAATTTGACCCCTTAAAATGCGAATTTTGCCTTTTTTGTTTGTTTTTGTCAATAAAAATCACTATCTTTGCAGCCAAATAATTTCAATACATTATATATAAATATATACTCAAACGACAAATAAATGGTTGACAGCAATTTGAACAGCAGTCGGATTGTGAACGTGAACATCGAAGAAGAGATGCGTTCGTCCTACATCGACTACTCTATGTCGGTCATCGTGGCCCGTGCCCTCCCTGATGTGCGCGATGGTTTCAAGCCCGTGCACCGTCGTGTGCTCTATGGTATGGAACAGATTGGCAACACCTACGACAAGCCCACCAAGAAATGTGCGCGTATTGTAGGTGAGGTGCTCGGTAAGTATCACCCCCACGGTGACTCTTCTGTTTATGGAGCCTTGGCCCGTATGGCCCAGGATTGGAACTTGCGTTATCCGCAAGTGGACGGACAGGGTAACTTCGGTTCGGTGGACGGCGACTCGCCGGCTGCCATGCGTTACACGGAGGCCCGTCTGTCGAAGATTTCCGAAGAGATGCTCCGCGACATCGACAAGGACACCGTGGATATGATGCCCAACTTCGACGGCACGCTCCTGGAGCCCAAAGTGCTCCCCACACGCATTCCCACCCTTCTCGTCAACGGTGCCAACGGCATCGCCGTCGGTATGGCAACGAATATGCCTACCCACAACCTGACGGAATGTATCGACGGTATTTGTGCCTACATCGACAATCCCGAGATAACGGTCGAAGGCCTCATGCAGTACATCAAAGCGCCCGATTTCCCCGGCGGCGGCATCATATACGGTTACGACGGTGTCAAGGAAGCCTACGAGACCGGACGCGGACGTGTGGTGGTGAGGGCCAAAGCCGAGATTGAAGCTCAGGGTCTCCACGAAAACATTATTGTGTCCGAGATTCCATACGGCGTGAACAAAGCCGAACTCATCAAACACATCGCCCAGTTGGCCGACGACAAGAAAATCGAAGGCATCGCCAATGTGAACGACGAGACCGACCGTCAGGGCATGCGTATCTGTATCGAGCTGAAGAAGGACGTCAACTCCAACGTCATCCTCAACAAACTCTACAAGATGACCGAGATGCAGACCAACTTCTCGGTCAACAATATCGCCCTGGTGCCCATCCCGGAACATCCCGAAGCATTGGGCCGTCCCGAGTTGCTCAATCTCAAGCAGCTGGTTTCCTATTTCGTGCAGCATCGCCACGAGGTGGTGATTCGCCGCACGCGCTACGACTTGGCCGAGGCCGAGAAGAAAGCCCACATCCTCGAAGGCTTGATTATCGCCTGCGACAACATCGACGAGGTGGTGCGCATCATCCGTGCTTCCCGCACTCCTGCCGACGCACAGCGGGCTCTCGAGCAGCGCTTCGAAATCGACGAACTCCAGTCGAAGGCCATCGTCGATATGCGTCTTTCCCAGTTGACGGGTCTCCGCATCGACGAGTTGCATGCCCAGTACGACGAACTCGAACGTCTCATTGCCTACTATAAGCAGATTCTCGCCGACGACGTGCTCTGCATGAAGGTGGTCAAGGACGAGCTCATCGAAATCAAGGAAAAGTACGGTGACGAGCGCCGCACCGCCATCGACTATCGCGGCGAGCAGTTCAATGCCGAAGACTTCATCCCCAACGACGAGGTGATGATTACCATCAGCCACATGGGCTACATCAAGCGCACCCAGCTCTCCGACTTCCGCGCCCAGTCGCGAGGAGGTGTCGGCTCCAAAGGAAGCGGTACGCGCGACAGCGATTTCATCGAATATATGTACATGGCCTCCAACCACAATTGGTTGCTGTTCTTCACCCGCAAGGGACGTTGTTTTTGGACCAAGGTTTACGACCTGCCCGAAGCAACCAAACAGCAGAAGGGCCGTGCCATCCAGAATATGCTCAACATCGACCCGGACGACAAGATTACGGCGTTCATCCGCCTCGATACGCTCGACGATGCTGAGTTCAACGAGACCCACTATCTCGTATTTGCCACCAAGAAGGGCATTGTCAAGAAAACCAAACTCGAGGCATACAGCCGTCCCCGCAGCAACGGTATCAACGCCATCGGCATCAACGAGGGCGACGAGGTGATTCGTGTGGTTCTGACCGACGGCAGGAAACACATCGTCCTCGCCAACCGCAACGGGCGTGCCATCACCTTCCCCGAGAACAAAGTACGCACCATGGGCCGTGTCGCAACGGGCGTGAGAGGCATGCATCTCGACGATGACGGTCAGGACGAACTCATCGGTATGGTGGCTGTCGATTATCCCGGCATCGAAGTCGATCCCGCCGTGCCGGACGACGCTGACGACATTGAGACGGAAGCTGCCGCCGGCGAGCTCTTTGCCGACAAGGACTTCGAGCCCGAAGAGACCGGCGGAGAAGAGAACCTTGAGCATACGGCCGACGAACCCACCATCCTGGTTGTCTCCGAAAACGGCTACGGAAAACGTTCCGAGATTACCGATTACCGAATCACCAACCGGGGAGGCAAGGGTGTAAGAACCCTCCAAATCACGGCCAAGACCGGTCCTCTCACTGCCATCAAGGTAGTGACCGACAACGACGACCTCATGATTATCAACAAGTCCGGTATCGTCATTCGTCTCCACCTCAACGACGTTCGTGTCATGGGACGTGCTACCCAGGGAGTGCGTCTCATCAATCTCGAGAAGAAAGGCGACCACATCGCTTCGGTATGCCGAGTGGATCCCGAGGAAGAGGAACCTGTTGCCGAAGAAGGCGCAACGGACCAAACTCCCCAACAGCCCGATACAGAAACTAATGATTAAACCTTCGGGCGGTTGACAGGTCTTAATGTCAACCGCTCGGGGATAAGTGACAATAATTACCAATTCAATATTCACCCTTTAAAACATCATTCACAATGAAACGCATCATTCTTACCGCTTTGGCCGCTGCTCTCACGCTCGGCTCTTTCACAGCTTATGCGGGTGGCGATGACGCCGAAAAAGCCGCCAAAAAGGCCGCCAAGGAAGAACTCAAGGCATTCAACAAGTCAATTAAGGATGCCAAGAAGGCTTCAGAGGCCACTACACCCGATTTCGCTGCCGCCCGTGCTGCCATTGCCGAGGCTCAGGCCAACAGCAACAGCAAGGATAACCCCGAATTCTACTTTGCTGCCGGCGAAGTGGAATACGCTCAGATGAACAACGAGCGCAACAAGCCCGCTTTGGGAGGTACAATGGACGAGAAGGTCATCTACGACTGCACCGACGCCGCTTATGACTACTACACCAAGGCTTACGAACTCTACAAGGCTACCGACCCCAAGGCCAAAAACCTCGAGACCGTCAAAGCCCATGCTTTCGAGTGCTATCAGATTACCGGAGGTCTCCGTGCCAATGCCGGCTACTGGTACAATGCCAAGGAGTGGAAGAAAGCCTACGACGCATTCTCCAAATCCATCGACGCTACCCGTAGCGACCTTATCAAGGACGGCGCTGCCCTCAATCCCATCCTCCAGGAATCTGTGTATGCTCCCCTCGCTGCCGACTCCACCATCAACCAGACCATGTTCAACCGTGCCGTCGTTGCCATCTACTCCGAGGACCATAACCTCGCCGTCACCGCTCTCGAGGCTATGAAGGACAAGAACTATGAGACCAACCTCATCTATCAGTCTCTCGCCAAGGAGTATCTCACCCTTCAGGACACGGCCAAGTTCGTCGAAATCCTCAAGGAGGGCGTCCAGAAGATGCCCGAGGAGCCTTGGTATGCCACAAGTCTGATGAATGTCTATCTCGAGCAGAAGAACTATGCCGAGGCTGCCAACTACATCGACAACATCATCCAGACCGACCCCAACAACGCCCGTTTCATCGATCTCAAGGGACGTCTCCTCGAAATGCAGGGCGACAACGCCGCTGCCGAGGAATGCTACAAGAAAGCTACCGAACTCGACGCAACCAACTACCAGAGCTGGTCGAACCTGGGCCGTATTGCTTTCAACAAGGCAACCGACAAGGAGAACGAACTTTATGACAAGAAGCAGTATGATGCCGTAGATAAGGTGGCCGGCCCTCTCTATGATGCCGCACTTCCTTACTACGAGAAGGCTTTTGCTTTCGATTCCGAGCGTAGCGACAACACCATCGCCAACGCCATGCGCACCATCCTCTACAAGAAGTTCCAGAAGCCCTCTTGCCCCAACAAGCAGGAACTCATCGACCAGTACAACGAGGTGAGCCGTGCATACGGTCTTCCCGAATTCAAGAAATAAGCATTTCAGTATCCATATCGGATTTATTCCATAACAACAGTCCCCGCCAGGATGTGAATCCCGACGGGGACATCTCTATCTCCTGAAAAGGCATTTATTCGTCAAGGCCCTTATGTCATGTTATATGACCCCGACAGACAGCCTCTCCCCCTTGCTCCCTTTCCTTTAGGCGAGGCCGGGGAGAGGCTTTCCCCGAGTTGTCAGTGAGGATGCCTCGGGCAATCTGTGACAGGAACCTGTCCGCATGTCCTCCCCAAAAATATCCGCCCACAAGGCATTTGTGCTTCTCCTCGCCAAGGGATTCGATGGAAGATGTCTGAGGCAATGTTATGCTTCCAAAATCTTTTCGAACCATTCGATGGCCTCGCGCACGCTGTTGACACGCAGGAGGACGATGCTGTAGCGTCCGTTGCTGCGCTGTTCGAACTGGAAGTCGCGGGGATATTTCGACATGAAGTTCATGATGTGGGCGTAGGCATCGCTCTTGAGGAAAACGTTGAGTTTGTTTTCGTCGGCGGGGAAGAAACAGCGCATTTGTTCCTGGTTCTTCTTGATTTGGGGATGGGGATAGAGTCCTTGTCTGAGCACCATGCGTTCGAATCCCAGCCGTTTGGCCAGACTGCGCAGGGTCACCACGCGTATCAGCTCTTCGCCGTTCTCGGGAATAGGACCGAAACGGTCGATGAGCCGTTTGCGATAGGCTTCGATTTCTTCGGGCCGGGAGAGGTTGTCGAGTTCCTGATAGAGAGCTATGCGTTCGCCGCTCTCGGGCACGTATGCTTCGCCGAACTGTATGTCCAGGTCGGTCTCGAGGTTGGCATCCTCCACAATGTCGGTTTTGTGCGTTTGGAGTTCTTCCTGGTAGAGGTCGGCAAACTCCTCGCTCTTGAGGTCGTTGATGGCTTTGCGCAGGATTTTCTGATAAGCTTCATAGCCGAGGTCGGTGATGAATCCGCTCTGTTCCCCGCCGAAGATATTGCCGGCGCCGCGTATGTCGAGGTCCTGCATGGCCAGATGGATGCCCGAGCCGAGGCCCGAGAAGTTCTCGATGGCCTGCAACCTGCGGCGCGCATCGGGCGTAAGGGTCGAGAGGGGAGGACACAGCAGGTAGCAGAAGGCTTTCTTGTTGGTGCGGCCTACCCGTCCGCGCAGTTGGTGGAGTTCCGAAAGGCCGAAGTTCTGGGCATTGGACACTATCATGGTGTTGGCATTGGGCATGTCGAGGCCGGCTTCGATGATGGTGGTGCAGACGAGCACGTCGTATTCGCAGTTGGCGAAGTCGAGAATGATTTCCTCGACTTTCTCCGGAGCCATTTGTCCGTGGGCCGAACATACACGGGCATCGGGCACGAGGCGGTGGATTCGCTCGACGATGTCGGGCAACTGGGAGATGCGGTTGTTGATGAAGAAGACCTGTCCGTTGCGCGAGAGTTCGAAGTTGATGGCTTCGGCCACCAGAGAGTCTTCATCGCGGTGCACCTCCGTCTGGATGGGATAGCGGTTGGCGGGAGGGGTGGCGATGATGGAAAGGTCGCGTGCTCCCATGAGCGAGAATTGCAGGGTGCGCGGGATGGGGGTGGCTGTCATGGTGAGCGTATCGACGCTGATGCGCAGTTTCTTGAGAGCCTCCTTGGTCTTGACTCCGAATTTCTGTTCCTCGTCGATGACGAGCAGTCCCAAGTCGCAGAACTCCACATTCTTGCCTATCAGTTTGTGGGTGCCCACAATGATGTTGATGTCGCCGCTCTTGAGGTCCTTCAGAATCTGGGTGGTCTGTCTGGCCGAACGGGCGCGACTGAGGTAATCGACGCGGACGGGAAAGCCCTGCAGGCGTTCGCTGAAGGTTTTGTAGTGCTGGAAAGCGAGCACGGTGGTGGGCACCAGCACGGCCACTTGTTTGCAGTCGGCACATGCCTTTAGGGCAGCACGTATCGCCACCTCGGTCTTGCCGAAGCCCACATCGCCGCAGACGAGACGGTCCATCGGCTTCGAGGATTCCATGTCGCGTTTCACGTCGTTGGTGGCCTTCAGCTGGTCGGGTGTATCCTCGTAGATGAACGATGCTTCCAGTTTCTGCTGCATATTGGAGTCGGGCGAAAATTTGAAACCCTTCTCTTTTTTGCGCTTGGCATAGAGCGTGATGAGTTCGCGCGCCATGTCTTTCATCTTCGTGGTCGTCTTGTCCTTGAGTTTCTCCCAGGTTCCGCCGCCCAATCGGGAGAGTACGGGCGGATTGGCATCCTTGCCGCGGTATTTGGAGAGTTTGTCGAGCTGGTGGATGGAGACGTAGAGCTGGTCTTGGTTCTTGTAGATGAGTTTGACCACTTCCTGTCGGCGGGTTGTTCCGTCGGGCAGTGTCATGGGCATCTCGACGAGACCTCCGAACTGTCCGATGCCGTGATCGACATGCACGATGTAGTCGCCGACATTGAATTCCTGCAGTTCCTTGAGCGAGAGAGCCAGTTTGCCGCTGCGGGCGCGTTCCGACTTGAGGCTGTACTTGTGGTAGCGGTCGAAGATTTCGTGGTCCGTAAAGTAGCAGTTGCGGGTGTCGTCATCGACAAACCCCTCATGGATGGCTCTGAGCACGCGCACGAACCGGAAATTGTCGCCCCTGTCGCTGAAGATGGCTTCGATGCGGTCCAGTTGTTTGGGGCTTTCGCTCAGGATGTGGATGGTATATCCGTCGGTCACATACTGACGCAAATCTTTCGCGATGAGGTCGAAGTTTTTGTGCCATTGGGGTTGGGGTGTTGTGTGGAACTCGATGACCGAACGGGAGGGCATCTCTTTGCGGGACACCTTATTATATACAGCGGTATCGAGGCTGCACCTGACTCCGATTTCGATGCGGTGACAGGCCATAAAAGCCTGGCGGAACGCTTCGTAGCCCACCAGTTTTTCCACAGCCGTGAGGTCGCCCTCTTCCGAAGCCAACAATTGGGTCGAAAGTTCGGTGTTGCATACATGCTCCACCTGGTCGAGCACCCAGGGCAAATCCTTGACCACCGTAATCGTGTCACTCCCCAGAAATTCGGGCAGGGAAATGCCCTTGGTGGCACTCTGGGAGAGCGACGGAGCGATGGTCAGCTCCTTGAGCACGTCCTTGGAGAGCTGTGTATCGACCTCAAAGGTGCGCAGCGAGTCTATCTCATTGCCGAAGAAGTCGATGCGGAAAGGATATTCGCACGAGAAGGAAAAGACATCGAGAATGGAGCCGCGAATGGCAAACTGTCCCGGTTCATAAACATAATCGACACGCTCGAAGCCCAGGTCGTTGAGTTTGGCAACCACGGCTTTCGACTCTATCGTCTGGCCGGCGGTGAGGTGGAGCAGTTTGTCCGACACATCTTCCGGCATCGCCACCTTCTCGGCCAAGGCCTCGGGGTAGGAGACCAGGAGCAGACAGGAGTCGGAGGTCAGGTTGCGTACCGTACCGACCACTTCGGTGCGCAGAATTTCGTTGGCAGAGTCAATCTGTCCGTAGCGAATGGAACGTTTGTAGGCCGAGGGGAAGAAGAGCACGCGTTCCTCATCGGTGATGCGGCAGAGGTCGTGATAGAAGTAGGCGGCTTCTTCCTCGTCGTTGAGCACAAAGAGGAAGATGCCGGTCACAGCATTTTTGAGCGGAGCCAGAAACGTAGCTGCCGACGAGCAGCACAAGCCCGGGAGGTGAATCACCTGCTGCCGTCCTTCGTCGTTGAGGCGGAGGTTTCTCAGCTTCTTGGCGAGGGCGTTGAAGCGGGGTTTCTGAATGACCAAATCCTTGATTTCCATCAGCTTTCGGTGATTTTGAGGTAGTGTGTCTTTTCGCCTTTGATTTTGAGGCCGCGCACCTTGGACAGCACTTCGTCGGCCACCTCGGCCCGCATGGCGCAGAAAGCGCAGTGGTCGAGTACATCGATGCGGCCTATCATGCTGCCGTCGATGCCACCGTTGCGGGTGAAGAATCCCAGCACGTCTGCGCGTGAGATTTTCTCGCGTTTGCCGCGTCCGATATAGATGGTTTCCCATTCGGCTCCCTGCCACTTGCGGGGACGGAGATTGAACCAAATGGGCTTTTCGTCCACATAGGCGGGGAGCTCTTCGTCCGGTCCGAGAATGAAGCAGACACTGCCCTCGGCACCGGCACGGGCGGTACGTCCGTTGCGGTGGGTATATGCTTCCTCGCTGGAGGGAAGATGATAGTGGATGATGTAATCCACCTCGGGAATGTCGAGGCCGCGCGAGGCCAAATCGGTCGAGACGAGCACCCGGATGCTTTGGTTGCGGAACCTTATCATCGCCTTGTCGCGCTGGGGCTGTTCGAGTCCTCCGTGATAGAGAGCACAGGCGATGCCGTGGTCTGTCAGGAAATGGGCGATACGCTCGGAACTCTCGCGATAGTTGCTGAAGACGATGGCCTTGGCTCCGTCTTCCAGGGTGCAGAGCAGGTCCCGGAGAGTCTCGAGTTTGTCTGCCACCGGGCTTTTGACGAGGCGGAAGGTGAACTTGGGACGGACGGTGTCGGGAGCTTCGCTGTCGGTGTCGCGCATCCCGTATTCGATTTGCTTCCAGTTCTTCATGCCCAGCCAAGGGGCGATGGGCATATTGTGGGTGGCGGAAGTGAGAATGCGCTGCCGGACGGAAGAGAGTTTCCCGACGAGGGCTTTCATCTCTTCCTCGAAGCCGAGTTCCAAGATTTTGTCGTATTCGTCGAGCACCAGCCGGGTGATGGCTTCCGGACTGAAGTGTCCGCGCTCCGCGTGGTCGAGCAGTCGTCCGGGCGTGCCCACAAGCAGGGACCAGGCCGGCGGGCTGTCCAGGTCGCGGGCCTCTGTGCGGAGGTCGTGACCGCCGTAGCAACAAATCACCCTGCGGTCGGTATGGAGACGCTGCCACACATCGGCAATCTGTTCGGCCAACTCGCGGGCAGGAACGACCACCAGGATGCGTTCCGTCTCGGGACGGGTCTCTATCATTTGCCACAGCGGGAGCAGAAATGCCAATGTCTTGCCGCTGCCGGTGGGGGAGAGCAGTAAACAGTCTGGGCCCGAAACGGCTGTTTCGAGCATTTGCTTTTGCATATCGTTGAGCTTCGGGAATCCCGTTGCCTGAAGCGTCCGATTCACTATGTCGTTGTTCAAAATTATTGTTTCTTTGTTTTTCATTTCATCAATCGGGCTGCAAAGATAGCATTTTTATCTGACAAAACGGCTATAAATTCCGAGAATTTATGCAAACCTCGCATTTTTTGCCCGATTTCAGCCCGTTTTTATTTTTTTTGTCTTATATTTGCATCCTGAATTATGATGAAAGGAAAGAATCACAGGCTGTTGGCAGCCCTTTGGTTTGCAGCATTTCCCGCTCTTCTCCATGCCGATATATGGACCGATTCGGGGGAGAGACGTTTCAGCTACACTGTGTCTGCCCCATCGAAACCCGTTGAGGTGAAGCCGGCCAATGTTCCTTTGCGTATTCCCCGTCCGACGTTGGATTTAAGCAATGACCCGTTCTTTTTGCTTCCGGAACTCCCCGAGGTGCCTGTAGGGGCATTGCACAGGGTGCAGATTCCTGAACCTGAACCGAAGCCTGCCGTTCCCGCCAAGCCGAAAACCCGACCCGCGCCGGAGAAACCGAAGGTCACCCGAGGCGGAACAACTCCCGAGAATTTGGCTCTTCTGCCGGCTGAGGTGCAGGCGGATGTCAAGAGATTCAATCCCGACTGGTCCCAAGGACTCATCTATATCAACAAGAAGGAGCTGACCCTCACGCTCTATGACGCGCAGGGCAGTCAAGTGGTGAGCTACCGGTGCGCTGCCGCCCGCAACAAAGGCAACAAGAAACGCAAGGGCGACAATCGCACTCCAGAGGGGTCGTTCACCATCCAGCAGATTCAGCCGTCCGAGACATGGGGCCACGATTTCGGCGACGGGAAAGGATATATCCCCTACGCTTACGGCAACTGGTTCATCCGTCTGCGCACAGGATTCAGCGGAATAG
This sequence comes from uncultured Bacteroidales bacterium, assembly GCA_937899265.1. Classification (GTDB taxonomy): domain Bacteria; phylum Bacteroidota; class Bacteroidia; order Bacteroidales; family UBA3663; genus Liminaster. The sequence continues at coordinate 25,373 of CALBPV010000005.1, read as the reverse complement.
GCATTCACGGAACGCATGACCCCGGGAGCATCGGAACACGGGCCACAGAGGGATGCATCCGTCTCCGCAACGAGAACCTTGACAGCCTCAAGACGCTGGTTCGCGTCGGAATGGCAGTCATCATCGGTCAGGACGAATAGAAAGATTCACATAACAACATAACAACTGTATCAAACAAAATGGAAAAAGATTCACTTGTATTTGGCTATATCGACGAGGAACGTCAGCGCCAAATGAAAGGTATCGAACTGATTGCGTCAGAGAACTTCGTATCGGACGAGGTGATGGAGGCAATGGGTTCAGTGCTCACCAACAAATACGCCGAGGGATATTCCGGCCATCGTTACTACGGCGGTTGCCAGGTGGTCGATAAAATCGAGACATTGGCCATCGAACGGCTCAAGGAGCTCTTCGGAGCCTGCTGGGCCAACGTACAGCCCCACTCGGGAGCCCAGGCCAATCAGGCCGTACTGGCTGCCGTGCTCGACCCCGGAGATACCTTCATGGGTCTGAACCTCGCCCACGGCGGTCATCTTTCGCACGGCTCTGCAGTCAACTCTTCCGGCCTGCTTTACCGTCCCGTTGCCTACAACCTCAATGAGGAGACCGGACGTGTCGATTATGACGAGATGGAGCGTCTGGCCAAGGAGAACAAGCCCAAGCTCATCATCGGCGGCGGCTCGGCCTATTCCCGTGAGTGGGACTATGCCCGTATGCGCAAGATTGCCGACGAGGTGGGTGCCCTTCTCATGATTGACATGGCTCACCCTGCCGGTCTGATTGCAGCCGGTTTGCTCGACAATCCCGTGAAGTATGCCCACATCGTGACCTCCACGACCCACAAGACGCTGCGCGGTCCCCGAGGCGGCGTGATTATGATGGGTCAGGATTTCCCCAATCCCAAGGGCATCAAGACTCCCAAGGGAGTAGTCAAGATGATGTCGGCCTGTCTCGACTCCAGTGTCTTCCCCGGCACACAGGGCGGCCCTCTCGAACATGTCATTGCAGCCAAGGCTGTGGCTTTCGGCGAGGCTTTGAAACCCGAGTTCAAGGAGTATCAGACCCAGGTGAAGAAGAATGCTGCCGTTTTGGCCGAGGAACTGGTAAAGCGCGGATTCAAGATTGTTTCCGGCGGCACAGACAACCACTCCATGCTCGTTGACCTCCGGCTCAAGTATCCCGAACTGACCGGCAAGGTGGCCGAGACCGCTTTGGTTGCCGCCGATATCACCTGCAACAAGAACATGGTTCCCTTCGACACGCGTTCTGCTTTCCAGACCTCAGGCATCCGTCTCGGTACGCCCGCCATCACCACGCGAGGTGCCAAGGAAGACCTCATGGTCGAAATTGCAGAGATGATAGAAGAAGTGCTCAACAGTCCCGAGGACGAAACTGTAATCGCCAAGGTTCGTGCCCGCGTCAACGAGAAGATGAAGAACTATCCCCTCTTCGCCTATTGAATTGCAAACGAACAGCCACCCCGGGCTGAACTCCAACCATAAGAAACCCCGAGCCGTCCTTGCGGATGACCCGGGGTGAATTGTATAAAAGGGGGGAGGGGTTGGATTATTTGTTGATAATCTTCTTGCCGTCCCGGATGATGAGACCCTTGTAGTCCTTGCCGACCTTCTGGCCGAGGATGTTGTAGATGACATCGCTCTTGCGGACAGGAGCGGTCTCCTCGATGGCGCGAATGCCGGTCAGGCCGTCGGTAGAGATGACGTAGATGTCGCAAATCTGAGCCTTGGGTTTGCCGCCCACCTGAGCGAGACGAACATATACCTCGCCGGCAGTGCTGTAGTGGAGGCGGGTCTTCTTGATGTGGCGCATGGTGTAGGCCATCTTCACATCGCCGATGGATGTCCAAGTCTCGCCGTCGGCAGAAACCTGAATCTCGACGTTGACGGTGGCTCCGTCGCTGTTGCCCTGATTGGCATAAACGACCACGTCGAAGGGAGCAGCATACTTGTCGAGGGTGGTAACAGCAGCGGTGTAAGGATTGCCGCTGTTCTTGCCGCCCATGGTGAGACAGCCCTTGGTGGCGGGACCGCCTATGAGGTCGATGGCCTCGTCATGATAGCGTCCATCGCTGGCGCCCTCAGTCTTGACGTAGCCGAGTTGGTCAATGTTGGTCTCGCCGGTGAGCAGCTGTCCTTGCGTAGAGATGACCCACTTTGTGTCGGTGGCCGACTTGATGGAGCGGAAGGCTGCGGGGTCGGGCTTGTAGTATGTGACAGTGGAATCCCGATTTTCCTGGCCGGGAATCTGTGACTTAATCACATTGCCCTCGGCATCGGTTACGGTTTCTACGCGATCCACCTCGGTGGAATAGTATTCCCAAGCGTTCTTGCCGAAGTAGTAGGCTGTCTTGGCTGTCCAGTTCTCTGTGGGCGTGGGAATCTCGTTGCCCTCGGCGTCGTAGAGAAGGGCGTTGTCGAACCAGTCGGTTGTGCCGGCATTGAAGTGAGCCAAGGTGTCCTTGACGGCGGGAATACCGGCTACAAAGACATCGGAAACAGCGACTTCGGAAGTGAGATAGCCGTCGGCGTATGCGAAGGCGGTAATGGTGCCGGGTTCGGTGATGACGATGGGCTCGCTGTAGAGCGTGGCACGGTCGGCCTGCTTCTGTCCGTTGAAGCTGTAGTAGAGGCTGGCATCAGCCGACGAAGAGGAGAGCGTGATGGTGCTGGAACCCTCGCCCTGGGCTACAGAAATGGAGGGAGTGCCGAGTTGGGTCTTGACAATGACCTGTTCCTCAATGACGGGGGAGGAGTTATATGAGGGAGCCTTCACCTTGGCCATGAGAGTGGCGGGTTCGGTGAAGACGAGGGGCTCCTTATAGACGGGGCTGTTCTCCACCGTGGGACGTGTGCCGTCAACGGTGTAGTAAATCTTGGCTCCGGCCAGGTTGCTGGAGAGAGTGACGGTGGTCTTGCCGTCCTCGTAGAGATAGGAGACGGCGGGCTTGGGAGCATCGACCACATTGACCTTGGTGGAGCGGAGATACTTGACGGCATTGCTGACGAGAGCGATACCGGCATCCGTCATGTTGAGGTCGCCGTCGGCGAGCATCTGTTCGGGATCAATGGGGAGGAGCATGTAGGTATTGCGCTTGGCGTGCAGATGGATGGCATCGGCTTCGCCGGCCTTGGCGTAAACTTCGTCATCGGCAAATTCGGAACCTTCGGCGAGCGTGTAGCCCAGAACGCCCGATTCGCCGTTGAACATAACGAGTTCGTCGCCGTTGTCACCACCCATCTCAAGTTCGGCGAAAATGTCGGCATCGAGATAGTCCTCACCGACGGTCAGGATGGGCGTAGCAACATTGGCAGGGATGTAGCCGAGGGCTTCGGCAGGCCAGAGGTTGAGCATGGGCACATAGTTGAGGCCTTCCTTCAGGAAATCGACAGCCCCTTCCACTTCGAAGCCCGACTTGGCGAGAATAGCCACATCGTATGTCATCAGGCTGTCGGGAGTAACCGTGCCGTCGAGCAGTTCGCTCACGGGGATATTGGTGACGGTGGAATAGTCGTCGAGGCCGGCATACTGGCGGAAGGCATCCTCATCGATGTCACCGCTGTAGATATAGACTACGTTGGGATCTTCCTCAATGGCGGGAACGTCGCCGTTGTCAATCTGGAAGAGCGTAAAGTCGATACCTCCATCGGGTGTCAGCGTGAAAGCGACATCCACGGAGTCGGTGGCATCGGTCTGCACCTCCCAGGTGAAGGAATATGTGCCGAGCGAACCGTCCACGCCGTTGCCCACGAAGATGCAGGCACCGCCTGTTGTTTCACCTTCTACCAGTTTCAGATAGTCCTGCACGGGTGCAATACCGCGGTTAGTGGCGGTTCCGTTGGCTGAGCGCCCCACGATGGTCACCTTCTGTCCGTTGGCCAGTTTGGGGAAGGTGATTTTTGTGTTCTTGCGTGTGAGACGCAGTTTGGTTGTGGCGACATGGATGGAATTGGCTTTGTTGCTACCGATGTCGAACAACAGACCTTCCAATTCGGGAATCACCTGTCCGTTGGCCTTCAGATACTCGGTGGTGGAAGGCTTGGTGGAATTCTGCCAATTGTTGGTATTGCCTTCGGCATCGGTACCGTTCGAAGCCCAATTGGCATTGTCGGCATTGAGGTTGGCAATCGTCTCGTCGCTAAGACCTTTGGTGAAATCCCAGGATTTTTTAACCTGAGCATTGACAGCGGCAGAGCCCAGAAGGGCAGCTGTCAAAAGCAGTAAAGTTTTCTTCATACGCATTTAAATTTAAAATGTATTAGGTTTCTATATTTGTTTTCTCGATGGGTGCCCCGCGGCAGAACCGCGAGGCACAGAGGGTTAATACAAGTTCCAGGGCACGTAATAGCCCATTACACCGGAATTGGTGTTGACGCTCTGAATTTTGGTGGCAACGGAGGCTTCGGTTGCACCGGTTTTGGAGGTGGCGTACTTGGGCGTCACACGGTCGGAGACGATGGAGGCGTCGTTGTAGCGCTCGGCGAAACGAATGAGGTTGGGATATACCTTTCCCTCGCAGGCGCACTCGAACATCCATTCGTTGGCCAGCAGTTCGTCGTTGTGGCGCTGCGCCTCGGCAGCAGTATGGGTTGTTTCGTCCCAAATGGCAACGTTGCCCACACCCATGCAGTTGCGGAACCCGTTGTAGGTGCCGCCGGTCTTGGAGTTAATCCAATAGCTTGTAAAGCCCTTCCACTGGAACAGATTGGCCTCGGACACTGTCTCGTCGCCCTCTTCGATTTGGGTGAAGAGGTCGGACCAGGTGGAGTTGAAACCCTCGTTGATGATGTGGTTGAGGGCGTCGTATCTGCCGAGGTGGTTGAGAGCCTCGGCGAGCCAGAGATAAAGTTCGGCTGCGCGGAAGGTATAGACATGCACGTCATCCTGGTAGGCCTCAACGCGCACGGTGGAGCCCACGGGACGGAATTTCGAGATATACCACACCGAGCTGTTCTCCCGTGTGGTGCGTCCCAGACGGCTGTCCTCGGTGGAGGTTCCGAGAGGGTCAATGGTGGTATCGGAGAAACGTGCTCGTCCCACCTCGCTGGAAGTGAGCAGATAGGCGTTGGGGTATTCGTTGGAGAAATGATAGAGCAGCCGGTTTGTCTGGTTCTTGGTGTAGTCGTAGATAATGGCGCTGACGGACTCCTCCTGGTTGGGGGAGGCGTAGTTCCACATATTGCTATATACGCCCGAGGTACGAGCGCCGCGCTTCCAGTAAGTGATGTTGGAGATGAACTTGTCGTTGAGCATCTTGAGAATCTGGTCGGCCACGGTTTCGTAGTCGGTCTGAGCTCCGGAGGTGTTGCCTGCAGCATCTTGGAAAGCGGCATCCCAAAGGGTTAGTTTGACGAGCAGGGCATCGTAGGGCGGAGTCATCTGATCCCAATAGCGGTAGGAAGACGAGGCGATGGAATTGACGTTGGACGGGTCGATCCAGGCAATCCATGAGAAGTCCTCAGCCGCCGAGTAGCCCTGCCATCCGCCGGTGAGCAAGGAGAGGCACCGAGAGACAATCTGCGCAGTGGTGAGACGAGTGAAGATGGTTGCATCGCGGACATCCTTGATAGAGGTGATGGGGTCGTCGAACCAGAGGGCCTGTCCGTAAATCTCGGCGAGAGTCATGTAGGCCCAGACCTTGACACGGATGGCAGAGGCGAAGAGACCTTCGAAGTAGTCTGTCTCGGCCACTATCTCGGGATAGTTCTTCTTGAAGTCGAGCATGTTCTGGAGGTAGTCGTTGCAGGCGATAACCACATCGTAGTAGCCCGAGGGGTCGGCGTATGAATTGCCGGTGAGATCGTCTTCGTAATTATAGAGGGCAATGAGTTCGGCGATGGACTGGTCGGTGGGCTCCAGCATTTCGCCGCGAGTGTCGGTGAGATAAATCTCCTTGTCGCCGACAGCCTGCATCTTGGTGAGAATGCCGAGATAACCTGTAGCCATCTCGGTGATGGACGACATGTAGTCATCGCCCGAGAGGGCATCGTCCGTTTGGGGTTCGAAGAAGTCGTTGCAGGAAGTCAAACCGCAGGCCACGCCTCCCATGAGGAAAAGCATGCACCACGTCTTCACACTATAGAAAATATTTTTCATATTCATAATGAGTTTCAAGTTTCAGCCTACCCCCGGCCTCTCCCCAGCCCTCCCCTGAAGGGAAGGGGGAGGGGGAAGGGGGAAGGGTTTCAAGTTTCAGGTTTCAGGTTTCAAGTTTCAGGTTTCAAGTTTCGCATCAGAATTGCAAATTCACACCGATTTTCACACTCTTGGGGAGAGCGACCTTGCCATAATCGACGCCCATCATAGAGGAGGCGTTGCTGTAGGCGAATTCGGGGTCGGTTCCGAGATACTTGGTGATACACAAGAGATTCTGGCCGGAGAGATAGATGCTGCCGCCGCGGATGAAATTCCAGAGTTTCTTGTTCCAGGAGTAAGAGAGGGTTACATCGCGAAGCTTGATGTAGGAAGCGTCCTCGACAAAGCGGTCACTCATTTCGTTGTTGCCGATGATGTCTCGGTAGTTGGCACGCGGCATGTCGGTGACATCGCCTTCGTTCTGCCAGCGGCGCATAACCGACTTGGACTGGTTGGCAAAATCGGACGATGACTCGGTGATGCGGCGGGTGGCATTGTAGGCCTCGTTACCGTCGCTGAAGACGAAGTTGAGGTCGAGCGTCCAACCCTTGTATTGCAGGCTCGTGAAGACGGAGCCGAAGACATCGGGCGTGGAGCTTCCGAGCACCACTTTGTCGGCATCGTTGATGATGCCGTCGTTGTTCTGATCGACATAAATCACATCGCCTGCCTTGTAGGCCACACCGTTGCGGTTGACAAGACCGGTGGCAGCGGCATCCGCGGAGGTGCTATAGACACCCCGTGTGCGGTAGCCATAGAAAGCGTATGGATTCTCGCCGACTTTGGAAATAATCTCACCGCCGTCGCTGAGCGAGGTGATGAACTGAGACAGAGAGCCGAGGTTCTCGACAGAGTTCTTCACGTGTGTGGTCTGGACGTTGAGCGTCCATGTCCAGTCGCGAGTACGGACAGGTACGACGCTGAAACGCAGTTCGAGTCCTTTGCTCACAATCTCGCCGTCGTTGCAGTAGTAGGGCGAGGTACCGAGTGCCGAGGAGTTTCGTCCCAGCATGAGAACATCCTTGGCGCGGGTGTTGAACCATGCTGCGCGGATTCCGAAACGGTTCTGGAGCCAGGCCATATCAATGCCGGCCTGGAAGGAATAGTCCGTCTCGGTCTTCAGTTCGGTGTTGGGTACGTTGGCACGTACGATACCGGCGATGGTCTGATAGGGCTGAGACGTGTAGTAATACTTTCCGAACTTGGACGAGTAGCGGCTGTTGCCCGTTACGTCGTAGTCGGCAAAGACATCGAGGCGGTCGAGCCAGTCGGCGGTACGGATGCCTTTCCAGTTGGCGAGCATGAGTCCGACGTTGGCACCGGGATAGACTGCAACACGTGTGGCATCGGAACCCACGGAGCTGGCACCGTCCACAGAAGCCACCAAACCGGCACGCACAAGGTTGCCGAAGGTGTATTGGGCCTGCACATATCCGTTGAGCCAGTTCCACTTGTTGTTGTATCCGTCGATGTATTTGCCGACAGACTGAGTGTCGCCCATGGTCTGATAGTAGTCGTTGGCCGTGTTGCGTCCCGTAGCCATATCGTATTCCGTCTTGGTGCGGAGTACCTGGAATCCGGCGCGCGCATCGAGGCTGTGACGGCGGTTCCATGTGTGCTGGTAGCGGGCATTTGCGCCGTAGTAGAGGTTGAAGACAGTAGCCTCGCCGACCTTGACGGTGTTTTCGGACTTGCCGTAGTTGTCGAAACGCGGCACGATGTCGCTGTTGTCCTTGCCCGGCACGAAGAGTTTCTCCTTGTCGAAGTTGGTGTAGAGACCTATGGTAGCAGCCAGCGTCCAGTCGTTGGTGGGCTTATAGACAGCCTGTATGCGTGAGTTCATATCATATTGGCGCACGGAACCATCGACCGTATTGACGAGAGAGACGGGGTTGGAAACGATGAAGTCAGTGTTCTGTACCGAACCGAGGTAGTAGCTCGAGTACTTGTTGATGAGGGCATAGGTGCCGTCCTCGGAAGGAATGGTGCTCGACTGATAGGGCGAGAGGAGCGGCGAACGCCGGTAGGCAGCAAGGAGAGGATTGGTCTCGAGGCTGTAGCCCTGTTCCTGATAGCTGCCGGTGAGGTAGGCCAGATTGATGTTGGCGTTCATCTCCCATTTCTTGCTTATCAGGACGTTGGCGTTGATCTGGGCGTGGAAGCGGTCTGACTTGGTGTCGGTGAGCGTTCCCTGGTCGCCTGTGTAGCCGAGGGCGATGTCGTACTTGGCAATAGCGTCTCCACCTTCCACACGGAAGAGATAGTCGTGGGTCATGGAATTGTCAAAGATTTCATCCTGCCAGTCGGTGTTGAACGCATAGAGGTGGGCCATGTTGGCCGAAGCCGACGACATAAATCCGAAGTCGGAGAAGAAGGCGCCCATGTCGTTCTTGTAGTAGTCCATCGCGATGTCGGAGAGGTAGGACTTGTAGGCCGACGCGTTCATGAGGGGCAGTTTGTTGGTCTGCCAATTGAGGCCGAAACTGCCCGTGAAGCTGACGCGAGTGTTGAGGTCATCGCTCTTGGCACCGTCCGTCTCAATGAGGAGCACGCCGTTGGAACCGAGAGAACCCCATGCCGAAGCTTCAGCACCGGAGAGGAGTGTCACGTTGGCGATATCCTGAGGATTGATGGACTGGAAGATGCTGCGCGAGTAGCCCTGAATGAGCGATGACTCCTGGAGGTCGGGCATATAGGGCACGCCGTTGATGACGATGAGGGGATTGGTCTCGGCGACGAAACTGCGGATGCCTCGCCACTGGAGATTTGAACCTTCACCCGTCATGCCTGACTTCTGTGTTATCTGCAGACCTGTGAACTGTCCTTGAAGGGCTTTGTCCAGACCTACTGCACCGAGGCTGAGGTCCTTTTTGGCGATATTCTGGGTGCCGAATGAGCTTTCAACGCCTTCGCTGTTTTCGGCCATGCCGTTAAGGACAGTCTGGTTGTACTGACGCTTATCCTTTCCGATGAGATAAACGTTGAGGTTGTCGGCGTTCTCCACCACATGGAACTCTTTGTTGTAGAATCCCTGAGCCTGGACACGCACAGCGCTCCATTTTCCGACATCCTTCAGCTCGAACTTGCCGTCAGCCTCGGTGCGCACCAGTCCGTGACCGGGGCATGAGACGATAGCGTCAGCCACCGGTTGCAACTGATCGTTGAGAATCACGCCGCTCACCGTATATGTTTCCGATGTCTGGGCCAAAGCCAAGCTCGAGCAGAGTGCAGCGCTGCAAAGGATAGATTTTAAGACATTCATATCTGTTATACCTGTTTATATGTTCAATAGTTATTGGCTGTGGGGCGCAGACACCAATGGTTGAAGGTGAGCGTGCCGGCGGTCGTTCCGTTTTCACTGGTCATGCGGATGAGCAGCTGGACAGCTCTGTCGCGTCCTGCGGCATTCTGACCGTTCACAGCGGGAATGGTGACTTCAGTATAGACGGGTCCGCCGTCGGTCCAGTAGTACGGATTCTTGCTGCCGGCGGTGAGACGTTCGTCGTTTTTGTCGTAATATTCGGGCAAAGCGTTCGAAAGCGTGGCACCTCGGTCGTAGTGGTAGGTAGTGGAGCCGTCGGCCAAAGTCAAATCGACCTTGTTGCCGCACTCTTCCTCTTCACCGCCTTCGGCCACGGCGAACAACTGTACGCTTATGCCGGTCATGCCCTGTTTGAAGCCCATTGCCATACGATAGGTTCCGGGAGGTACCATCATGGCACCCACGTCGAATCCTCCTTCGCTGTTGGCTCGGCTGTAGAGCGGCGTGAAGTCCATCTGGAAATGTGCCACCGTAGCATCGGCCACTTTGCAGGTGAGCGGACTGTCGCCGTGTTCGGGCCATACGCCCGAGAGGGGAGTCCAGGGAGCCACCTCGTTGGTCGAAACCTTGAAGTTGGCGAGGTTGTCGGTCTTGAAGAAGAGTCCCTTTTGGTCGGCATCGCACTGCTCGTAGTAGCGGAACTCCTCATGCAGACGATAGATGAGGCGGTTGTTGGGAATCTTGAACGACTTGACCTCGTAGGCCACACCGTTGGAAAGCGTGACGGGATTGTCGAGGTCGAGCTCCTGGACGGAGGTGCGCCATTGGATGTTGTAGATGGACTTGATGTCGTTGTCGGTGGGATCTTCGGCACTGAGGTTAGGCGTCAAATCGGCCGCACTATATACCTTGTTGAAGAAGGCGGCTTTGAGAATCCAATCCTCGAGGTCCTTGTCGGACGAATAGCCCACATAGACGCTGTCGAGCGAACCGTTGCGTAAGAGCACCGTTTTGTGGTCGTAGTCCCACTCATGGAGTGTCTGGCGTGCCTCTTTGAGAGCCTCGTTAATCACATCGTTGCTGAACACGAACATGGTGGCCTTGAGGGCTTCGCTCGAGAGGTTGAAGTTCTTGGCGTCGAAGAACTCGTTGGTGTAGATGAAGACAGAGTCGTAGATGGTGTTGCCGTTGGCATCGACGCCTACCACTTTCGAGTTGGCTCTGTCGAACTCCTTGCCGCCGGAAGAGAGCACCATGTCCTTGAAGATGCTGTAGCGGGCATCGTCGAGCTCGTTGATGTAGTCCTGGAGGGACGTGGGTGTCTCAATGAGGGAGGAGATGACGTAGATGTAGCCGTCTTCTGCTTTGATGACTTCGGTGAGTGTGCTGCTGTTGAAGAGGGCGTGGCCGATGAGGTTGCCTGCAGCGGCCTGTTCGTCGAGGGTGACGGTCACATATTTGTTGTGCCACATGAGCAGACGGTCTCCCGAGTTGAGCTTGGAGGGAGCTACCGAGATATTGGTCACATGACTGCGAGCCACGACGTTGGCATCTTCGTCCTCGGGACTTTGGAAGTTGAGATTGCTGACCACGAGCACGGTGTGGAGCTCGCCCGACGATGGCATCTCCTCGTAGATGCCTTCCTTCTCAAAGAGGGCAGACATCTGCGAGAAATCAGAACGTCCCTGAATGTATTCGGCCACCGTTTGGTTGGTCGAAAGCACCTCGACATTCGTATTATCCACATCGGTGTCTTTGAAATAATCATCGTCAGACAGATTGTTGCAACCCGTCAGTACAACGGCCGACAGGGTCATCGCCAGCAATGATGCTTGATAAAGATATTTTTTCATAGGACAATGTTTGCTTATTCAATTGGGGTGAATGTAATCGCATCGAACTGGAGGCTGAACTTCGAGTTGGTGGAAGCAGCAGGATCCATAACGACAAATTTGAAAGTGTGGCTGGCAGTCTCGTCGAACTCCAACTCATCGTAGAGCGTAGCCTCATAGACACCGGCCAGTGATTTGGTGATGGAGGTGTAGGGGGCTGTGAGAATCTGATTCTCCCCATCGACCGTGAGACGCATCATGCCGCCCTTACAGCCGTTGGAAGTACGGATGAAAGAATGCTCCGTCAGGTAGGCCATCGAAATGGTGACCTTGTATTTGCCCTTCACCAGAGTGGGGGTCTGCATTGTCACAGAACCCTGATAACCCACGTTGAATACCACGCGGTCGTGGTAGAGGCAGTCCTTGAGATTCGATTTGCAGGTCACGTAGCACAGGCTCGAGTAGGAGTTGTTGGACGTGCCGTCGGGACCGCTTTCCACCGTATAACAAGCCAACCGGGAGAGGTCGGTCTTGCTTTCGCTCGAAACGACTGTTTCGGGGTGGTAGAGCAAACCCAACGCGTTGCGAACCTCGGTGTAGTCGGCCAAATCCCAGACTACAGTGCTCTGTTTGGGCTCATAGACGGGCATCCAGTCGGAGATGTTGTGCACATAGCCGTTCTTGGCCAAAATATTTTGTCCTGTGCGCCAAAGGCAAGTTGCCTCTCCGATATTCACCGAGAGACCGTACTCGGGAACCTCCCAATTGAGAGTGGCCTTCTCGTAGCTGTCGTTGTCGTCATTGAAGGAGACGTAGTAGATGGTGTCCGTTTCGACGGTGCCGTCATCGAGAACTGTCTGCACCTCGGCCAGAGAGTGACGGTGTATCATCAGAATCTGGTTGGGAGCAGAGGTTCCCCAGATGCGTACGCTGTCGCTGCCCACCATCTCGGCGAGGTCGGAGGCAGTGTATGAAGCCTCGAAGAGGTGATACTGCAGGTATTGTTTCAGAAGCGAGTCCTGACCCACCGAGGCATCGCTTGCCGTAGCGGCCAATTGTTTTTTGAGGTCGGAGAGGCTGTAAATGCCGTTGCGCGAGAAGTCGTCATCGGTCACATTCAGAAAAGTGAAGCGATATTGGTGGAACGAACGGATACCCAGCGTGTAGGTGGTATCGGCCACCAACGAGAGAGTCTTGTCCAGTCCGGTTGCCTTGAGGGCCTCGACCATGATGTCGGAACTGCCGTCGTTGATGCGGTCGAACACTGTCTCGACCAGAGGCGAGAGCACACCCTCGGCGGTATAGACGAATCCGTTGGCGCAGGTGATATAGTTGCGGGAGATGACGATGGCTTCTTGAATCGACTGGCTGTGCAGTGTGAATCCTTCGCCCTCGGTATTGACACGGAGATAAAGTGTCTCACCGGCCTCGCTGACGTAGGCGAGGCTTGTGATATCGGCTGCAAACTTCTCGGTGAGTTTGAGCGAGTCTCCGTCGTAGGTCATCGTCTTGACAAGGGCTGTGGCATACTCCACGCTCAAGTCTTCAATGCCGCTGATGCCTTTTTCAGCGTAGAAACGCTTCAAAGCCTCGTCGGTAGGCGCAAACAACGTGTATTTGTGGGCCGAGTTCGAACCGTCGTAGAGGGCGTTCAGGATGGAGTAGGTATCGGTGTAGTTGAGTACCTTGATCCACTCGGAAAACTCGCCGCTGTTGTCAAGCGTTGTCGAGATGGGGTCGCCCTCAACAGGCTTGTAGGAGCCTTCGCTCTCGTCTTCGAACTTCCAAAGGTCCTTGTCGCAGGACGTGAATGACAGGGAGAGAGAGACTGCCAGAAGGATATATAACAACTTATTCATAATAAGGGTTCTGTTTCAGGTTACTGTTGGTGGTTATATCGGACTCGGGCAGGGGCAGGTACCAGGCCCAGGAATTCTGGAGCACGGACTGCAGCTGCATGGGCGAGGTGGTCTGGTTGTAGGTGGTTATCAGCTCGATAGCCTTGTTCTTGTAGGCGAACACGTTGTCGCCGAAGCCGGAGGTCTTGTAGGTCTCGTAGCTTTCGCCTGTATTGGCCTCCACGGTTCCTTCGGGAGCGAAATTGGCATCGTAGCGTGCCAGACGCAGGATGTCGTACCAGCGGTGAGCCTCGCCCAGGAACTCCATCTCGCGCTGGTCGAGAACCTCGGAGAGCAGGGTATATTGGTCGAGGGCGTTGATGGCATCCTGGTCGTTGGCATCCACGAAATCAGGCAGACCTGCACGGTTGCGGATTTGGTTGAGCATTTCGACGGCTGCTTTCCACGATGACTGTCCCTTCATAACGAGGGCTTCGGCTTTCATCAGCATGATATCGGCCACGCGGTAGAGGATGAAATTGGCATCCATGTGGGTGCGCACGGTGTTCATATCGACCACATCGGTGCCACGGTATTTCCAAATGGCAAGCGAGTTGCCGCAGTTAAACTGCGTACCGTTCCAACTGGCGCTGTTGCTGATGTAGGATGCCAGATACATGCGTCCCACACGCTGGTCGAGCGTGAGGTCGGAATGGTTGGCCAACACATTGCCCGTCTCCTGAATCATCTTTTCTTTGACGGATTCGGTCAGGTTGCAGCCGCCTATCATAGTTAATCCCAACTCTGGGAAGAGCGAGGAGAAATTGTTGTTGGAGCCTTCTGTGTTGTAGTCCCAATATAGCTCGAAGATGGATTCGTTGGACAGCCCGGGATAGAAGATTTCGTACCAGCTGTTCATGTCGGTGATGAAGGCGGGACGGATGGCATCGGAGGCTTCGAGAATGCGGTTGGCATAAGCGATGCACTCGTCGTAGTCGTGGTTCCAGAGACAGATGTCGGCCATGAGGGCATAGAGAGCCCACTTGGTTGCACGACCCTTGGTCTGCCAATCGACCTCGTAAGTTCCCTTGGCTGCACCGGTGGCGATGGCTGCTTCCACATCGGCCTTTATCTGGGCGATAATCATGCTTTCGCTGGCCTTGGGAAGGTTCATCTCCGCATCGTCGTTCACGTAAGCATCGACGATGAGGGGCACCTCTTTGTAGTTCTTCACAAGGATGCTGTAGGCCCAGGCCCTCTGGAAGTAAGCCTCACAGAGGTGGGACTGCATCATCGACTTATAATAGGTGTTGTCTTTGGCCTGTACCTCGGGTGCATATTTCAGCACGGAGTTGGCCATGGAGATAATCTGATAGACGGTGGCGTATTTGCAGAGGCTGTTGGTGGGCAGCATGTCGAAGTCTTGCATTTTGGAAGCCTCGCCAGTTCCCGCATTATAGAAGTCGGCACCGCGCAACTCGCCCCACTTGATGGCTGTGGGGACGAAACTGCGCATGTAGTAATAGCCGGAGGCTACCACGTTCTCCACGTCCTCCTTGCTCTGCCAGTAGTCTTCGGTCACCTGCTCATTGTCGGGCAGGAGGTTGAGCCAGTCGTTGCAGCTTGAGAGTGACAAGGGCAGTGCCAACGAAAACAGAATCACTTTCGAAATATTCTTGATTTTCATAAGTTCTAGCATTCGTTAATCGTTAGAAAGTCAGGTTAACACCGCAGGCAAAACGCTTGCTGACGGGCGTTGTGTTGCCGTCGGTAACCAGCTTGGTGGGTTTGGAAGGAAGGCTTACTTCGGGGTTCTGTCCCGAGTAGCTCGTGAAGGTGAAGAGGTCGTAGCCTGTGAGGAAGATGGAGCATGACTGCAAGCCTGCACGGTCCATCCACTTCTTGGGCATGGCCCAGGAGAGGGACATGGTCTTGATGCGCAGATAGGAAGCATCCTCCACAAAGCGGTCGGAACCCAAATAATTGTAGCCCATGCCGTAGAGGGCGCGGGGAATATCGGTGTCGTCGCCCACCTTGCGCCAGCGCTGCAGAACGGCGGTGCTTTGGTTGGCCGTTCCGTACATTGACTCGAGGTTCATACGGGCCGAGTTAATCACTTTCTGACCGATACGGAAGTTGCAGTTCACGGTGAGCGAGAACTGTCCGAACGAGGTCTTCGTGTTGCCGTATTTGAGGTTGAAGTTACCGCCGCCGGTGAGGGTCGGGTTGGAGTTGCCGAGATAGACAATGTCCTGTTCGTTGATTACACCGTCGTGGTTGATGTCCTCGTACTTGGCATCACCGGCATAGACCTGAGTGGTACCGTTCTTCATGGTGACAACATCGCCGTTGAAGTCACGCATCACGTTGCCGCTGGCATCCCGTGCGTAGGTGTCCTCGCTGTCACGATATACACCGAGATACCTGTACCCGTAGAAGGAGCCGATGGGGTCGCCTTCCACGATGCGCACGGCGTAGTTGCCGTTGCCGAACGAGTAGTTCTCGGCCGTCCAGTTGGTGGGAATCTGTTCCACCTTGTTGATGTTGCGGGCAGCGTTGACGCTGATTTTTGCGGACCACATCTTGCTCTTGAAGATATCCACGTCGAGACGTATTTCGTAACCCTTGTTGGACATTTCTCCCGAGTTCATGTACTTGAGGGAGGTGTAGCCGGAGGTGGAGGGGATGGCGACACTTGACATCAGACAGTCTTCGGTGTATTTGTCGTAGTAGTCGATGGTGAGGCCGTAGCGGTCGAGGATGCGGAGGTCGAGACCGAGATCCCATTCGCGACTGCTTTCCCATTTGAGTTTGTCGAGCTGCATCCGGCTGGGCGAGATGGCGCTCATCGAGCCGTAGGTGCCCAACGAGGAGTAAGCGCCGAGGTAGCTGTAGCCTGATGAGGGCGCGTTGCCGGACCAACCGAGCGAGGCGCGGAGCTTGCCCTGGGTGAGCCACTCATGATTTTCCATGAAATGCTCCTTCTCGAGGTTCCACGAGGCGCCGAAAGCGGGGAAGACGCCGAATCGCTGGTTCTTGCCCATTGCGGAGTTTCCTTCCTCGGTCACGACGGCGGAGAGGACATATCGGTTGTCGTAGGCGTAGTTGAGGCTCTCGGTGAAACGCACCTTACGGTTCTCGCTGTCGCCGGATGAGGCGCCGCCGACGGTGGATCCGACGATGGGGTCGCTGAGGTTGATGGAGACGTTGGCGTAGGTGCTGTTGGAGGCAGAGGCGGAATGGGTTGTGGTGGTATTGGCGATGCCGGTGAAGACGATGTTGTGTTTCTCGGCAATGGTTGCCACATAAAGTATCTTGTTGTAGAACTGGAGGGAGAAGGCATCGCTGGCGGCCTCGGTGGAGCGGTTGGCGTAGGTGTTGGTCCACAGCACGCCGGTGGCCACTTGGGGCAGGAAGGTCTTGGTGGCGGAGGTCTTCATGTTCATGTTGACGTATCCCTCGTAGGTGAGGTGCTGCCACTCTTGCTTGAGCGGGAACTTGTACTCCCAGTCGATGGTAATCTTCTCGGTGCGCTCGCGTGTGTTCTTGTATGACTCCTTAGCCATGGCCACGGGGTTGAAGTTGCCCAGTCCGTTATTGCTGCTGCTCACACCGGAGAACGAGCCCTGGAAGTTTTCCTCGGGCGTGAAATAGGACGCACTGGGGGTTCCGTCGTCGTTCATGAGGTAGGGGCTCTGGTTTGGCATCATGGCCTGAGCGCGGGAACGCACGTTCTCGACGGCGTTGGCATCTTTGTCGTAGTCGGTGTAGGAGAGGTCGGTGTAGATGCGGAAACGGTCGGAGAACTTATAGGTAATCTTGGCACCGGCAGTGATACGGCGGGCCTCGGTACCGATGGTTGTGCCGATATCGTCGAGATATCCGAACGACAGGCGGTAGGTGGCTTTTTCGCCGCCGCCGGTCATGCTGAAGGAGTTGTCCCACTGCCAAGCGTTCTGGCGCACTTGGTCGAGCCAGTCGGTATCGACATTATATTCGTTGTAGTAGCGGTAGGAGGGGTCGCGAAGCAACTCCTTGGTATTGAAGAGGAGGTTGAGTTCGGAGGCGGCGGAGGCGAGCCCCTTGGCATTGGCGGCATTCCAGATGGCATCCTCAATCATGGAGATGTACTGTTTGCCGTTGAGCAGGGGGATGGTTGCGGGCTCTTCCTTGTAGGAGAACTTGGACTGGAAGTTGAAGCGAGTCTTGCCGGTCTTGCCCTGCTTGGTGTTGATGAGGAGCACACCGTTGGAACCGGCGGTGCCGTAGATAGAGGTTGCGGCGGCATCCTTGAGCACCTCGATGCTTTCGATGTCGGCGGGCGAGATGTTGAGGAGGGCACCGAAGTCATCCTCGTTGGCATCGGAGAACGAGAAGTCGTCGCCGAAAGAAACGGTGGTGGGAATACCATCGACGACGACGAGAGGTTCGGCGGAAGAGGAGAGGGTGCTGACGCCTCGGATGCGGATGGAGGACTTGGCGCCGGGGTCACCGCCCAACACGATGTCCACGCCGGCCATCTGACCCTGGAGCGCCTCTTCGATGGAGGCCACGGGAGCGACCTCGGTGAGCTCTGCCATCTGGACACGCTGGGTGGAAGAGGTCTGTTGGATGTCGGTGATACCGAGTTCGGAACGGGTGACGGCTTTGGTGACGACCTCGACATCGCCCAGCAACTTGGAGTCGCTGGCAAGGGTGACGTTGAGTTTGCTCTGCCCGGTGTAGTTGAAAGTCTGCGTCTTGAGACCGATGAAAGAAATCTGGATTCTCAGATTCTTGCCCTCGGGCACGTTGAGCACGAAATTGCCGTCGAGGTCGGTAATTGTACCGCCGAGGGTTCGGTTCTGCTGATTAATGACGACGACGTTGGCGCCGTAGATGGGCTCGTTGACACCCTCCTCGATGACGGTACCTGTCATGGTCTTGTTCTGTGCCAGTGCCACGGCAGCCCCGAAACAGAACAGCATGAAGAAAATAAAGACAAAAGTCAAAGGTCTAAGGCTTACGGCCTTGTCCGCTAATTTTCTCAGTCTAAAGACAAAAGTCAAAGGTCTAAGGCTTACGGCCTTGTCCGCTAATCGATTCATCATAAAAAGTTTCAAGTTTCAAGTTTCAAGTTTCAAGTTTCAAGTTTCAAGTTTCAAGTTTCGTTTTGAGACTACTGTAATACTGTATCAATCATTTGGAAAGCACCGTCGGAGAAAGCGAAGGGCAGGAAATGGTAGGTATCGACGAGGGTGACGACATTACCCTCGGGAGTTGCGGAGCCTTGAGGGGCGAAGTTGACGGTGATGGCGTCGCCGGTGTCGGCGATGTTGAGCGCATAGTTGCCGGAGGTCTCGAATCGTCCTTTGCAGGTGGAACCGAGGTAGGGATAGGAGGTGAAGGCGTTGCGGTCGGCAGTGACGAAATAGCTGAGCAGGTAGTTGGCGAGCACGGTTTTGTTGGCTGTCGAGACGGTACCTGTGATGGCGTATGTCGATGCATTGATATTGAGTGCACTGCAACCGGGCAGACTCTTGAGGGCATCCTTGACGGCATCGTTGGTGGGCACGATGGCGAAGAAACGGGGAGACTCGGGGTCAAGGGTGAGCATACCCGAGAATTTTCCGCCCGCAGCCAATCCGGCTTTTTGGAGCAGTTGCACGAAACAGTAGTATGGATAGTTGCGGTCGTTGTTCTGAGAGAGCTCGGCTTCCAGACTGCTTCCCGAAGCCGACTGATAGACACCGGGGTAGGCGTAGGCGTAAGCCTTGCCGTTGCTCCAGTTTTGGCCCGCAGCGGTTCGTTTGATTTCGGTGAATGGATACCAGATTTCCTCGTTGAAAGTGGGGTTGAGCTGCTGGTTGAAGAGTGCATTGGTCGTAATCATGCCGTTATCGACAAACCAGTAGTTGAACGACACGTTGGTCTCGATAACCTGCGTTCCCTCGGTCTTGAGCTCGGTGGCATCGGTGGAGGTGTGCATATTGGCGATGTCGCGCATGGTGGAAGTACCCATGTTGACGTAGTCGGAAACCTCGTCGTTCCACTGTTGGAGGGTGTAGGTTGTCGTTCCGGAGGCAGTGCTTCGGAAGAGGCGCATGGCGGGGTCGTTGTGGGCGAACTGGGCGGTGTCGGGAATGAGGGCGATATAGTCCGACTCCTTGGAAGACAGAGAAAGGAGGAGGTCGGCACCGTAGAGAGCATAGAGATAAGGCAGGTATTTCACGTCCTTGAAAGCGGGGCCGGCGACCGACGAGAACACTCCGGGCACCTCCATCTGCGACGAACCGTAAATGACGCCGTTATTGCAGAAGAGGTTCTCGTCGAACGAAGAGGGATCGTTCTCGATGGTCGTGCCGAAGCTCGACTGCACCTTGCCCTCACGTATATAGTCGGGATAGCACATATACTGTGTCGTGCGTACGCCGTCCACGTCAATGTAACCCACGCACTCCTGGAGGAGGATTCCCTGGATGGCGGGGTTGAGGTCGGCCACCGAAGAGTAGCCGCAACCTTCTTCCCAATATTCCGAGAACATCTTGTTGAGAGCCCGGTCGGTGGGAATGAAGAGGTTGTAGGAAGCGAAACTGTTGGTTGCAAAAGCCAGATAGTCCGAAACGGCCCATTCGGAGGCGATGTCGGGCAGAGAACTGAAACGATGGGAATAGACGGTGTATCCTCGGTTGTCCGATTCGTCATTGTCTATGAGGTAATAGCCGTATTGGTCGAAGAGGTTCTTGACGAGCGAGTAGTCCTGGTTGGAAGAAATCTCGTCGTAGATGGTTCCCACGGGCTCAATGACGTGGTCGATGTGGTAGAGATATCCGTTGTCGGTGACCACAGCGGCAGTGTCGAGCACGGCTGCGTTCATGACATTGAAGCCGTTGTCCAGATGTTTGGGATTCCACTCCGTGTTGGGGAAGAAATAATTGTAGTTGGAAGCAGCATCGATTCCCAAGGTGGCAAAGAGTTTCTCAGAGAAGACTGTCAGGTAGCGGTCGTAGTGAACCACTCGCACGTTGGCGTTGACGGAAGCTTCGCTGTTGAATTCGACGGTTTCCTCCACCGCACAACGTGTTCTGTACCTGTTGTACATGCCTGCCATCCGGGCCCGTTGGCTCTCGGTGGCGGCATCGCCCTCGGAAGGACGGAAATTGGTCATCTTGTCCCAATCCATCGCATAGTAGAGGAGGTGATAGGTAATCAGTTGTGTTGCATAGGTTGGATTGGCATAGTAGAGATCTTCGATGCCGGCATAGCCTTTTTCCCTCAGGAAAGCGGCAAAAGCCTCGTCGGTCGGAGCCAGCACCGTGAGAATCTGACTGTCAACCACATCGTTGTAACCTACGAGTTCGATGCCGCGTAGGAAGGTGTTGAAAGTATGACCTTCATACGACTTCTCAAGCACCTGCAGGGCGTTTCCGGCCAGGAAGGAGGGAGCTTTGTAATGGCTGTCATCTCCCAAGTCGTCCTGACAAGCCGTCATTGTGAGCACGACAGCGGACAGAGCGACCAGAAACTTCCCGCATTTGGGCAGTAGTGATTTGTTGTACATGAATGTTTATTTTTTGGAGAGTTAAAATTTTCTCGAACTATATATTAACGGGGAGGAAAACGGACAGCCTACCCCCAGCCCCTCCCTGAAGGGAGGGGAGAGGGGAGAGGGGAGTAGGGGCTGGGGTGGAAAACGGGGACATATATATTAACGGGGTGGAAAACGGGGACATAATATATATATATAATGTGTAGAAAAGAGAGCGTTACCGTTGCAAGCGAAGGTGTCCGTTCTCAATCAGGATACCCTTGCTGTCGGCACCTGCTTTGCGTCCTTGCAGGTCGTACCGGTCGGTGGAAGTTCTGTTGTCCACGGAGACCGTTTCGATGCCGGAGAACATTTTTTCGAATGTGATGGCGGCACCCTGGATGTATAGGGGAGAAGCGGTGGCGTTGGTGATTTTCAGCCAGGTATAGTCTGTGCCGGTCAATGCTTCGGAGAAATCGAGATAGACCTCGGTCTTGGCCTCTCCTTGAATATCCCCGATTTTGGTCCAGGTCTCACCGTCGGTCGAAGCCCAGAGGCTTCCGCTCATGGCGGCCGTTCCTGCGCGGTAGAAATCGAACTTGGCGCTCATGAACCGTGCCGATGCCTTGAGGAGCACTTCACCGGAGGTGTTGTTGATTTTCAGACCTCCCGTATGGGCTGAGCCGGCGGCATTGTATGAGGGGGCAGACGAAGCTTTGCCGGCTGCATCGAATGCGATGGCTCCGTCGGCAATCATTGCATCGGTAGTTTCGGAATTCTCCTCGTTGAACCAATAATAACCGTCGGCGTCAATCTTGTCCTCTTCGAACCATGACGCCTCGCGATAGGACACATCATCGGCATTGAAATTCTCGTCGCGCACAAACACCTTTCCGTCGAGGTAGAGACGGGAGAGATCCCACTTCAAGCCTTCGCCCGGAGAAGCCGGCTCGATGGTAGCGAATTTACCCGTAACGGAAGTGGCTCCGCTGCTGAATACCGTGAACGAGCTGTTGAGCGGCAACGCGCCATCCACCTCTGTGAGGTCGATATGCAGGGTGACATCGTTGGAAAGTGTCAGCTTCTTGACGGCAAAGCTGTTGCTCTTCACGGCCACACCGTGGTAGCTCACGGGCACCTCAATGGCAGCTCCGTCCAGGGCCGTTACTGTTCCGTTCAGGGTCAGCGTGCTGTTGTTGATGAGTGTGTCGCCGGCCACCAGCTTAGCCCCCTTCTGCAAGGTGATGTCGCTGGCAATGGAGCCTGTACCCTTCAAAGTGGCATCGGAAGCGACAGTATAGGCGGCGCCACCGGTATGACTGCCGTTCACGATGAGGGTACCGGCATTGACGGAAGTGGTTCCCACATAATCGTTCTTTCCATTGAGACGCCACAAACCGGTTCCCACTTTGACGATGGTAACCGTTCCGTTGTAAGCCTTGTTCAAACCGGCCGGCAGGTTGGTAATGACACCGTCGAAAGTCTCGTCGCTGTTCGAACCGCCAACGGTCCACGAGCACTGAAAGCCCTTGGTATTCTTCGAGGAACCAATGAGATACGTTCCGGCTTCGCCTGAAATGCCGCCGACATAGTTCTCGGCATTGGTGGCCCATGCACACATATAGGTCTTGCCGGCACCCTTCAGATAAACTTGTGTGGTGGGCATGTTGAACTTCGACTCGGCAATGAACAAGGATCCGTCGGACGAATTCAGGCCGTTGGCCACCAGTTTGCCGGTGAAACCTGTCAAATTGCAGTTGAAATATTCGCGCAGATATGGAATCCTGACTTCGAGCGTTCCGGCTCCGGTCAGAACATTCTTCATGTAGCACAGTCTGTTCGGAGCAAAGACGCTGGTTGTGTTCTCCTCCACTTCCATCGGGAACGAATAGGTTTCATAACTCGATGTTTCGCCCTTGGTGGTGAGGGTACCGCCAGCCATAATCAGTTTAGACGACGAGCCGATGCCGTTCTTGGCAATATCAATCGTCGAAAGATAGAGGGTGCCACCCTTCAGCGTTGTCGTACCTGTGTAGCCGAAGAAGGCAGTGGAACCGACGGTCACCTGTCCGTCACCGTCGATGATGAAATCCTGCTCGTCACCGCTGCCCTCTATCGTGCCGGTCATGGTGAGCGTCTTGCCGCCCGATATTTCGAGTGTGGTGGGATGGGTGAGTTTGGCGTTTCGGTTGGTGGAGGCATTGCCGCCGGTGTAGCGATAGGTACCGCCGTCCATCACCCAGTTCTGTGCAAATTCCTGACTGGCGCCGATGGCCGAGTTGACACCTCCGTTGGCGATGCTGTTGAACTCGAGCACACCGTTGTGGAGCACGGTGGCTCCCGTGTAGGTGTTGGTGTTGTTGAGCACCAAAGTACCCTCGTCGCCCTTGTTCACCGACGTGCCGGTTCCGCCGATGGCGGCTCCTGTCACGGTGATGACGCCCTTGCCCGTAGCCACTACGGAGGCGGGGCTGATGTCCGAGGAGAGGTTGTAGTCAAGCACATCGTCGGTGGTGAGCAGCAGGGCATCGCCTTCGGCCACCGTTGTGCTGTTGGTCACTGTGGGAACATAGCTGTCGATATCGATGACGCCCACTTCGACCGGACGGGTCTTGAAGGAGGCAGCGGCATAGTCGGAATAGGCTTGCGTACCGCCGTTGTCGCCGAAGGCCCGAACGCGCACGTCGTAGGCTGTGCCGTCGGTGAGTCCCGAGACGGTGAAAGAGGTGGCATCGGAAACAGTACGTCCGGCTTCCTTGTAGTCGCCTTCGCCCGAAAGTCTGTACTCCACGACGAATCCGTCCTCGCCGTAGGTGTAGTCACGCCACGAGAGGGTCAGCGTACTTGTTGTTGAAGTCGCAGAGAGGGTGATGGGTTGACGGAGGAAATATTGGCGGTTGTCGGCAGTGATGGAATTGATATAGTTTTCGATGTTGAGGTATCCGTTGGCGGCTTTCACCGTAGCATCGTCCTTGTTCTTGTCGGTGCCGTTGGCCTCTTCCCAGACATCCGGCATGCCGTCGCCGTCGGTGTCGAGGGGCTTGCTGCCCGACCACCAGGCCCAAGTCGAGGGAGCTCCGATGGGGAGATTCTCTTCGTTGCTGATAAGACTGCCCAGTTTGCCGAAGCTCATCAGTTCGTCAATCATGTAGCAGTCGCTCTGGTCGCGATAGGGGAGAGAAGCGCCGACGGTGGGGATGTTCTTTTCAATAAGTTCGTTGCCGGGATATAGTTCCAGCGCCGGATAGTCGTATGGAGTTGTCTCGCGGGTGGCGGCACTGTAGTTGGTGATAAGATATGGGTCGAAAATTCCGTTTTTGTTGTTGTCCTGCCAGTTGTCATCGCCATAGACGTGGAAGTCGGCGTTGGCACCGGTGAAGGCCTGCGCAGAGCCTGAGGTAGTGTTTCCGTTGATGAAGAGGTTGCTCTGCACGTTGACGTAGCTCTTGCCTTCGGAGTCGCCGCCCATGATATAGGCACCGTTGTTCCAGTTGTAAACCACGTTATTGCAGTACTGGTTGATGCCCTTCACCTTGTTGTTGCGGGTCGAATTGTCGATGTAGAGGTTGCGGTAGAGGGTGATGTAATCGGCCTGCATCAGGCCACCGGCCGAGTGGGTCATCAGACCCTGGCCGATAATGCAGTTCTGGAGGGTGATGTCGTGCAGGTCTCCCTTGCCGTCGGGGTTGATGGAGAAGGTTTCGTCGAGACCCCAAGAGAAGGAACAGTGGTCGAAAATCATGTTTGTTCCGTTGGCAATGCCGGCGCAGTCCTTGCCCGAGTCGCCTATGTGGCCCATGCGCACGCGCAAATAACGGCAGATGATATTGGATGCTCCCGAAAAGGACACACCGTTGCCATAGACGGTGATGCCTTCGCCGGGGGCGGTCTGGCCGGCCACATACAGATTGCTTGAGAAAACGATGCGACTGCTGATTTTAATCACACCACTCACATCGAACACGACGATACGGTTGGATTTGGAGACTGCGTCACGCAGGGACCCCGCACCGGAATCGTTGAGGTTGGTCACGTGATAGACAATAGGGGAAGCCGAAGCACGACCCCCTTGGGCATAACGACCCCAACCTTGCGCTTCCGGGAAAGCCAACTGCTGGGCATGGAGTGGCATGTTTCCTGCAATGAGGAGAACGGCTGCCAAAGTAATTTTACCGAGGTTTTGCATTGAAGAAATAGCGCCAAGTTTAGATTGTTCGTTGCAAAGATAAAGATTTTTTGCGAAAAAGGACATCCGTGAAGTCATTTTTTTGAAAAAAAAGGCAAAATTTAACTATAAAATGTTATTTTTCACAGAAAAGGCTTGAGGATTTGTGGAAAAGCGTAGGTTTTGGGTTTCAAGTTTCATGGTTTCAAGTTTCAAAAGTTCAAAAAAAACAAGAGTT
This sequence comes from uncultured Bacteroidales bacterium, assembly GCA_937899265.1. Taxonomy (GTDB): domain Bacteria; phylum Bacteroidota; class Bacteroidia; order Bacteroidales; family UBA3663; genus Liminaster. Next base: position 378 of record CALBPV010000005.1, on the reverse strand, counting down.
TTTTTCATTATAATAACGGGGAATACGGGGAATAATAACGGGGAATACGGGGAAAAGAAGTTCAGTATTCAAGTTTAAGGTTTCAAGTTTAAGGTTTCAAGTTCAGGTTTATGGTTTCAAGTTTCAGGATTCAGGGTTACAGAGCGGGACAGCCTGTCAATTCGGACTGCCCCAAAACGGGTATCCATATTCGCAACGGAAAGAAAATATCGGTAAAAAAGTGTCAATTCGTCGTTCCAAATTGCGGCAAGCTTTTGACACTTGTCAATTCGTTGCTCCAAATTGCGGCAAGCTTTTGACACTTGTCAATTCGTTGTTCCAAATTGCGGCAAGCTTTTGACACTTGTCAATTCGTTGTTCCAATTTGCGGCAAGCTTT
>CALBPV010000004.1 GCA_937899265.1 uncultured Bacteroidales bacterium | reverse complement strand
TATCCCTCGTCTTATACGGTCGTGAACAACTTCGGCCATAAGGTGCCGGTCTTCAACGTCGGAATCCTGGGCGGATACATTGCCACCACGTTGGTTCACTTCGACGAGCAGAAGGACGGAACCCTCAAGAAAACCATCCACACCGCCATCACCACCTCCTCCGACTACGAGATGGATCCAGAGTTCATCTCCCTTTTCGAGGAGGATCAAAAGGCCATCCACAATTGGGTGACCCAAAAGGCAGGCATCTTCGACAACGCCTGCCATCCCTCACAGGACTACATGTACCAGTCACCCTACCGCAAGTTTCTCAATGACGCCCAACTGTGGTTTTCCGGTGCCGACATCTCTTTGACTGCAATTTTCACCCGTTGCGCAGAATTTCCGGCCGGAGACGTGCACATGAACGACATGCTCAATTACTATTCGTTCGAAAACGAAATTGTCAAACTTCGCATGACGGGAAGCGAAGTGGACCGTTTCCTGGAATACAGCTACGGAGAGCAATACGCCCAAATGAAAAATGCCGACAGTGATTTGCTCAATTTCTGGCTCGACCCCACCACAGGCATTCCTGCACGCGACCCCGCCGGACACCCCTATCTCAAGATTCCTCTCACCCAGTTTTTCGAGGCGGGCGGCATCCGCTACACCGTCGATGTGTCCAAGCCGCGCGGCTACCGGGTTGAGATTCAATGCCTTACCGATGGCAGGCCTTTCAATCCCCGCGAAGAATACACCGTTGCCATCAATTCCTTCCACGGATCCGGCGGTGACGATTTGCTCTTCCACGCCGTCGGTTGGAATTCCGAGACCTTGCAACTGCACACCCTGCCGCTCCTTTCGGTCCACATCCGTGAAGTGATGTCCCAATATCTCGCTCACGTCGGCCACTATCGTTTCGAACCGTCCTCCGAATGGCAACTCCTTCCCTCTCAATGGATTGATGCGGTCAAAGCCCGCCAGAATTCCAAAGTTCCGACTCCGATTTATTCCGACAATTGGAAGTCCAAGCAATAAATCATCATATCGGGATTTACATCCCCTGCAATTCTTAATCTCTTTTTCGTTTTGAAACACTTGTTTAATCTCGCGCTCCTTGCGCTCTCTTTCGCTCACTTTTCTTCGTGCAGCCTTTTTACACGTCCCGATGAAGCCGATGTTGTGATTCTCTACACCACCGATGTCCACGGTGCACTTTTCCCCTGCGATTTCATCGCCAACCGCGAGGCCTACACCTCGCTGGCCAATGTCTCGACCTACATCCGGCAGCAACGGGATTCCACGCCCCACCTGCTCCTCTTCGACACCGGCGACTACCTCCAGGGACAGCCTTCGCTCTACTACTGCAACTATGTCGATACCGCTTCCGCCCATCTCTTTTCCCGCATCGCCAACGACCTCGGCTACGATGCCGTGGGACTGGGCAACCACGATGTCGAGGCCGGCCCCTCGCTTTACAAGAACCGTCTCCCCCGCGAACTCCGCATGCCCCTTCTCTGCGCCAATGCCATCGACACTGCCACAGGACATCCTGCATTCAAGCCATACGCCGTCTGGGAATGGCACAATGTACGCATTGCCGTTCTGGGCATGATTACACCCAATATCCCCGCCTGGCTGCCGCGTTCTCTGTGGTCCGGCCTCCGATTCCAGGACATGGTCGAGTGCGCCAACCAGTGGGTGCCGTATATCTGCCAAAATGAACATCCCGACATTCTCATCGGACTCTTCCACGCCGGCTGCGACCCCACCTACGGCGGAAACACGATGGACACTCCGCTCAATGAGAACGGCTCCCTCCCCGTCGCAGTCAAAGTTCCCGGATTTGACCTCGTGCTCACCGGCCACGACCACTCGCCCGCCCTCTTCGATGCCGTCAATGTCGAGGGTGACACCGTGCCTGTACTCGATGCCGGCACACGTGCCATATACGTCGGACGGGCCGACATTCATCTCAAGATGGATCCCGAGACCAAACGCTACGTCAAGACCGTCAAAACACAATTGGTGCCTATGGCCGATGTGCCTGTCGATTCAGCCTATGCCGCCCGTTATGGAGCCGACATCGAGGCTGTACGTCAGTTCATCGATACTCCCGTCGGAACCATTACGGAGACCCTCGACGGCAAGGAATCTGTCTTCGGACCCTCCGCCATCATCGACTTCATCCAGGATGTCCAGTTGTGGGCTTCCAAAGCCGACATCTCCTTTGCATCCGTACTCTCTACGGCGGCCCATGTCGATGCCGGCACCGTCACAATGCGCGACCTCTTCTCCCTCTATAAATATGAGAACCGGCTCTTCACCGTTCGCATGACGGGTGCCGAAATCGTCAAGTATCTCGAATACGGATATGCCAACCAATTCAATCAGATGCGGTCGGCCGATGACGAACTCCTCGCCTACCGCCACGATTCCACAGGAGCCATCCTGCGCAATAAATTCGGCTCCGTCAAGCAGTGGCCCACGTTCAACTACACTTACGCCGCCGGCATCAACTACACAATCGACGTGTCGAAGCCTGCCGGACAGCGTGTGGCCGTACAGTCGCTCTCTTCGGGCGAACCCTTCGACCCCAACCGCGACTACCTCGTGGCCATCAACAGCTATCAGGCCTGCGGCGGAGGTGACTTCTTCCCCAAGGGACTGGGTTGGGATCGCGCAACCATCGAAAGCCGCACTGTCCGCGAGTCCGAATTTGACGTGCGTCACCACATTGCCGACTATATCCGCACTCACGGCACCGTCACTCCCGTGCTCCACAACAATTTCCGCATTCTGCCGACCGTCTGGTGGCAAGCTGCCCGTGAACGCGAAATGTCCTTCTACCCAAACGCTCACTGACCCCCGCCAAATGCAGCTTCGCAATCTTGCCATAGGCTATGGCCATCCTCTTTGCTCTCCCGTTAAGGCACTGTTGGAAGCAGGCGACTTTGTCTGCCTTGTGGGTCGTAACGGGAGCGGCAAATCCACCCTGTTGCGCACCCTCGCCGGTTTGATTGCCCCGCTGGGAGGTGAAGTCATCGTAGGCGACAAGACCATCGGCGAGATGTCTCCCCGGGAAATCTCGCGCACGCTGGCCATTGTGCTCACGCGTTTGCCTGAACTGCGCCACACCACAGCGCGACAGATAGCTGCCTCCGGACGGCTCCCCTACACCGGCCTCGTCGGCCATCTGCGTGCCGCCGATTACGGGGCTGCCGACCAGGCACTCTCCGACATCGGAATCCTTCACCTCCGCGACCGTCTCTTCCACACCCTCAGCGACGGCGAGAAACAGAAGACCATGCTGGCCCGCGCTTTGGCCCAGGGTACCGAATATCTCCTGCTCGACGAACCCTCTGCCTTCCTCGACTGGCCTTCGCGCCGAGAACTCTTCTCGTTGCTCCGCTCTCTGGCCCATACCCGTCGCAAAGCCGTCCTCCTCTCCACCCACGACCTCGAACTGGCCGTCGCCTCCGCCGACAGTCTATGGGTGCTCCGTGACGGAAAGTTCTCCGTGGAAGACCCCAACACTTTCGACCTCACAGGGTTCTGAAACTGTTTTTGACCCATGTCTCTCGGAAAATCCCTCTTTCTGAGGGATTTAGTGTTTAAAATTCGGGATTCTACTCCCGTTTTTTACGGGAATTTCGGGAGTATATTCCCGATTTTCACAGGAAATTCGGGAGTAGAATCCGGTGCAAAGACACTTTTTTATGCGAACATTCCCATAAAATAATTTGCATTTTATGCAATAAAGCGGAGGCTTGTGCGTTCTTTTCATATAAAGATATGAAGGCATGCCCAACTTAAACATACCAAGTCCAACCGACGCGAGTCTCATACTCACGTACCGCTGTCCCATGCGCTGCAAGATGTGTAACATCTGGCAGCATCCGACGCGTGCTGAAGAGGAGCTTAGTGTCGAAGATCTCAAAACGCTTCCCCGCCTGAAGTTCATCAACCTCACTGGCGGTGAACCTTTCATCCGTGAAGACCTGCCCGAGATTGTGGAGGAATGCTATCGCCACACCTCCCGCATCGTCATTTCCACGTCGGGATGGTTTGAGGATCGGGTCATTGCTCTGGCCCGCCGATTTCCCGAGATAGGCATCCGCATCTCCATCGAGGGACTCTCGCAGAAGAACGACGAGCTGCGCGGTCGTGCCGGCGGCTTCGACAAGGGTCTTCGCACCCTCCTCACCCTCAAGGACATGGGACTGAGAGACATCGGCTTCGGATGCACGGTGTCCAACAACAACTCCTCCGACATGCTTTCGCTCTATCGGCTCTCCCTCTCCCTGGGCATGGAATTTGCGACCGCTGCTTTCCACAACAGCTACTACTTCCACAAGGACGACAACGTGCTCACCAACAAGGAGCAGGTCAACGCCGATTTCGAAACTCTGATTAATTGGCAGCTCCGCGAGAAGAGCCCCAAATCGTGGTTCCGCGCGTGGTTCAACATGGGACTCATCAACTACATCAACGGCGGACGGCGCATGCTGCCTTGTGAAGCCGGCACAGCCAATTTCTTCATCGACCCCTGGGGCGAAGTGTATCCCTGCAACGGACTGGAAGACAAATGCTGGAAAGAGTCGATGGGAAACATCCGCGAGGCCGATTTCATGACCATTTGGCAGAGCGACCGCGCCCGTGAAGTGAGAGACAAAGTCCGCACCTGTCCCAAGAACTGTTGGATGGTGGGCACCGCCTCGCCTGTCATGCACAAATATATCAAGTACCCTGCCATCTGGGCTCTCCGCAACAAATGGCGCTCCCTACGCGGCCTTCCCGCCTGCATCAATCCCAGGTGGAACGATGTGGGACAAGACCCCGCTCAAGGCGACCTCCGGGGAATATAATCCTTATTTTGAAAGTATGAAACAAGATTTACCCGAAGACAAACCCAAAATCGTCGTCACCGGCACGCGCGGCATTCCCAACATCATGGGAGGGGTGGAGACTCATTGCGAAGAGCTCTTTCCGCGTATCGCCGCCAAGGGCTACGATGTCACTGTCATCCGCCGCAAGAGCTATGTGCGCGACAACTTCCACAAGTTCTCGGGCGTGGATCTTGTGGACATTGATGCCCCCAAGAGCAAATCCTTCGAGGCCATCATCCACACTTGGCGTGCCATCTGGAAAGCCAAGAAGCTCCACGCACGCATTCTCCACATCCATGCCTGCGGCCCCGCCTTGCTCACTCCCCTTGCCCGCATGCTCGGTCTCAAGGTGGTATTCACCCATCACGGACAGGACTACGACCGCGAAAAATGGGGTTGGGCCGCACGTCTCATGCTCCGCCTCGGCGAAGCTGCCGGAGCACTCTTTGCCAACGAAGTGATTGTCATCTCCCAGGTCATCTGGAACCTTCTGGCCAAGAAATACCATATACAGGGCAAGATGCACCTTATATATAATGGTGTGAGCAAAGCCATTGAGGTATCCCATCCGCTATACTTTGAGGAACTCGGCATCGAGGAAGGCAAGTATATCCTCGGAATGTGCCGTTTTGCTCCCGAGAAAAACCTCCATCATCTCATCGAGGCTTTCTCCAAAATCGACAGTCACGGTTGCAAACTCGTCATTGCCGGCGATTCGGACTTTGAGGACGACTACTCCATCCGACTCAAACGCATGGCCTACGAACGCGGTGTGGTGCTCACCGGTTTTATCAAAGGCAAACGCCTCCAGTCGCTCCTCAACCATTGCCGTTGCTACGTGCTGCCCTCCTCCCACGAAGGTCTCCCCATCGCACTCCTCGAGGCCATGAGCTATGGAGCCAAAATCATTGTCAGCGACATTCCGGCAAACAAAGAGGTCGGACTTCCCGAGAACCATTATTTCCACTGCGGAGACATCCCCGAATTGGTGGCCAAACTTCAGGAGAACGTCGATCTCCCCTACGAAAAGAAAACCTACGACATGACAAAATACAATTGGGATCATATCGCCAATCAAGTCTCCGCCGTTTACGACACCCTCTCCAAAAAAAACTTGAAACTTAAAACTTGACCCCCTTGGGGGAGTCATCATTACTCCAACCCCATCCGATTCGGAGCTGTCCAAAACGGGTCGTTGACGACCCCATCGGCCGACGATAGAGGCTCGGAAAACTTTTTACGGGTCCATCGGAGTCCGATGGCGGCTTAAAAATATTTTTGCGGGTCTATCGATATCCGATGGCGGCTTGGAAAACTTTTTGCGGGTCTATCGATATCCGATGGCGGCTTAAAAAACTTTTTGCGGGTCTATCGATATCCGATGGCAGCTCAAAAAACTTTTTGCGGGTCTATCGGAGTCCGATGGCGGCTCAAAAAACTTTTCACGGGTCCATCGGAGTCCGATAGGGTCGTTAACGACCCCATCGTCCAACAATAGTCCTAAAAAAGCTAAATTGTCTCTGCCCTCTTCCCTATCAGACGCTTTTCAAGAATTTATTCAAATTGGGCAGGAGCAGGAGGAGCCATATATGTCCTCACACACCGCCGTAACAAACGGCCCGTCCCGGCCATAACGGCTGAGACGGGCAGAGGGTAAAATTTGCTTACAGGGATGTAAGTTCGGGGATTATTTGATGTCTTCGGTGAGGACAACCTGCACGACACGGTTCTTGTCGTTGTCTTGATAAGGCTGTACTTTGTCACCGCAAGAGTTGGTGTCGATGTTGCCTTCGGCCACTCCGTACTTCTTGGCGAGGAGGTCGGAAACGTTGTCGGCACGCTGCTGTGCGAGCTTGGCGTTGATGCGTGCGTTACCTGTGCCTGCATCGGCATATCCTGTGACAGAAGCGTTGGCCACCTTGTGGCTCTTGAGCCATTGGGTCATGCGTGCCACTTCGGCATCGTTCTGTGCGCCTACAGTGGTCTCGTTGATGTTGTAGAAGAAGTTGAACTTGGCTTCCTCGGCGACACGGGGAGCGGGAGCAGGTTCGGGTTTCACAACGGGAGCGGGAGCAGGAGCGGGCTCGGGTTCAACGACAGGAGCGGGAGCAGGAGCCGGAGCGGGCTCAGGTTCGGGAGCAGGAGCAACCTTCTTGGAGGGGTGTCCCCACTTGAAAGCAAGGCCGGCCATAGCGGTGAGCTGCCAATCGCAATTGTTGTTGATTTTGGAGTTGAAACGGTCGGAAAGACTGTTGGCATCCACTTCGAGGTTGATGGCCCAGTTGCGATTGAAATTGTAGTCGCAGGCGAGACCGAGACGGAGATTGTGGCTCCAGCGATGATCGTCCCAAGCGTTCACATTGGTCTCGGCAAGATTGGCGCCAAGGCGCTTGACAGCTGTGGTGAGGTCGTCGTTGTCCCACTCGTATGCTGCGCCGACACCTGCGATAAAGTAGGTGTTGAAGCTGTGATACTTTTTCTTGCTGAAAATGTTGGTGAGATTGAGGAGGAGGTCGATGTCACCGGTCACATAGTTGAAATCGTAGGTTCCGTCCAACGACTCGAGGCCGCCACGAGACTGCCAACCCTGAGCATCGATACGGAGACCGACTTCGGGAGTGAAGAAACGACCGAACTGAACGCCGACAGCGGGAGTAATCAACTTGGAGTGATTGTAGTCGGTGGGAACAATCTGAATACCTCCCTTGGCACCCACGAACCAATAGGGAGCGGGCTCCTTGGAATCGTTGTCGCCGGCGAAAGCCGAAACAGCTGTGAGGCTCACGAGCGCTGCAACAGCAAAACTAAGCAATTTTTTCATTTTATATTTATTTATTTTTGGATTTTCCTATTTTATAGATTTTCCCGCTGCAAATTTAGCAAAATATTTTGATATCAGGTCAAAAAAAACAAAAAAATGCTATATTTCGGCCTAAATATTTAAAATTCTTTACATTTTGGGACATAATTTGGTATAAAATGTGTATCTTTGCAAAACAAAATGTCCCATAATGAAGAAACGAACGAGAAGCAACAGGAAGACGCCGTGGGGTGCCCATGTGAGCATGCTCATCGCCTGTGCTATCTGGGGTCTGATGTCACCGATGACCAAAGAAGTGACGGAGACTCACCTGATAGGCGGGGTTGAGTTGGTCACGTTCCGTGTGACCGGAGCTGCGTTGTGTTTCTGGATTGCATCGCTCTTCGTGAAGCGCGAGCCTCTGACCCGGAAGAAGGATTATGTAATGCTGTTTTGGGCCTCGATGCTGTGTGTGGTGCTGAACCAATGCTGCTACACCATTGGCATCAGCTACACGTCGCCGGTAGATGCCAGTATTATGTCCACAACGATGCCCATCTTCACGCTGATACTGGCAGCCCTGATATTGAAGGAGCCCATCACGTGGAAGAAGGTGACGGGCATCATTCTGGGTGCCACGGGCGCAATCCTGCTGGTGTTATGGAGCAAAGCTTCGACCCCGGGCGACCGTCCGATGCTGGGCAATCTGCTGTGTATCTCGGCGCAATGCTGTTTTGCGCTCTACCTGACGCTCTTCAAACACTTGATACAGCGCTACAGTGTCATCACGACGATGAAATGGATGATGTTGTTTGCGGCTCTTGTCATCACGCCCTTCACATTGGGACGGATGGAAGCCCTCCCCTGGGCAGAAATACAGCCCCGCACATGGTGGGACACCGCATACGTGGTGGTGGCCGGTACGTTTGTAGCCTATATCTTCTCAACCTACGGACAGAAGAAACTGCGTCCGACGGTCGTGTCGGTATATAATTATGTGCAGCCTACAGTCTCCTTCCTCGCTTCGGTGGTGATGCTGGGCATCGGCTTCGGCTGGACACAGGCCATAGCCATTCCACTGGTATTCTGCGGCGTATGGCTCGTGACGCAAAGCAAGTCGCGCAGGGACCTGATGAGAGAACGAAGAAACAAAATCAAAACAACATAAGCAAATGAAACGGTTATTCACTTTCCTTTGTCTGACTATGGTCATGACAAGTTGCTCCTGGGCCAAGCAAAACAAACAGGAGAAAGAGTACAACCTCTACGGTATCGCTTTCTACAACCTCGAGAACCTTTTCGACACGAAGCACGATGCCGGGAAGAACGACTACGAATTTCTGCCCGACGGAGGCTATCATTGGACCAAAGAGAAATATCAGGCCAAACTGGAAAATCTGGCCAGAGTGATTTCGCAGCTCTGCGACAAATTGCCGATGGGTCCGGCCATTATCGGTACGGCAGAATGTGAGAACATCGGAGTGCTCGAAGACCTCGTGAAGCAGGAGGCCATCGCCAAGCGCGGCTACAAACCGGTGCTGATAGAAGGTCCCGACCGAAGAGGCATCGACTGCGGTGTGCTCTACAATCCGAAACTCTTCAAGTTGGAAAGCCAGACCCTGGTGCCATACGTCGATCCGGAAAATCCGGATTTCAAGACGAGAGGATTCCTCGTTGTGGGCGGCAAATTGGCCGGCGAGAAACTGCATGTGATTGTGTGCCACTGGCCCTCGCGTGCCTCTGAGGACCGTTGCCGTGTGGCTGCTGCCAAGGGCGTAAAAGCCGTCAAGGACTCGATTCTGCAGACTTTCCCCAACTCGAAGGTCATCATCATGGGCGACCTCAACGACGACCCGAAGAACAACTCGATGGTGAAGGGCCTGAAGTGCAAACACGACCGCAAAGGACTGAAGGACAACGACCTCTACAACCCCTGGTGGGATATGCTCTACAACGTAGGACAGGGGACGTTGCTCTACAAGGGAGAATGGAACCTCTTTGACCAAATCGTAATGACGGGCAACATCGTGAACGCGGGCGGCAAGCACCTTACTTATTATAAGTGCGAAATCTTCATCCGTCCCTGGCTGATGCAGGAAGAAGGCAAATACAAAGGTTCACCAAAACGCACTCACGCCGGCGGCACCTGGCTGAACGGCTACAGCGACCATTTCCCCACCCAAATCTATCTGATGAAAGAGAAATGACAACCATACGCCTGAAAAAGAAAAAAGAAGAATCGCTCCATCGGTTTCACCCCTGGGTCTTCTCGGGAGCCATCGAACAGATGGACGGACAGCCCGAGGAGGGCGACTGGGTAAGAGTGGAAAGTTTCCAACACGAGTTTTTGGCCGTCGGACAGTATCAGATAGGTTCAATAGCCGTGAGAATCTTCTCGTGGGAGGACCGCGAAATAGACGACGAGTGCCTAAGAGAAAGAATGCAGGTGGCCTTCAACCTGAGAAAAGACCTGGGTCTGATACGGGGCAACGAAAACAATTGCTACCGACTGATACACGGAGAAGGTGACTACCTGCCCGGCCTTGTGGTGGATGTCTATGCCCACACAGCTGTGATGCAGGCCCACACTGCCGGCATGCACTACCTGCGCCGCCGTCTGGCCGAAGCGCTGATAGCTGTGGCCGGAGCCGACATCCAGCACGTCTATTACAAATCGGAGACAACCCTCCCCTACAAAGCCGACCTCGACCCCGTGAACGGCTACCTAATAGGCGGAGAAGGAAATACGGACATCGCCACCGAAAACGGACTGAAGTTCCACGTCGATTGGCTCAAGGGCCAGAAGACGGGATTCTTTGTGGACCAGCGCGAGAACCGTGCTCTGGTGGAAAAATATGCGCGGGGCAAAAATGTACTCAACATGTTCTGCTATACGGGCGGTTTCTCGGTCTATGCAATGCGCGGCGGTGCCAACAAGGTGGCCAGCGTGGATGTGAGCGCACAGGCCATCCATCTGACCAACCGCAATATGGAGCTGAACTTCCCGGGCGACGAGAGACACGAAGCGGTGTGCGAGGATGCCTTCTCCTACCTCGCCAGAACGGGAGACCAGTATGACCTGATTATACTTGACCCGCCCGCTTTTGCGAAACACAAAAAGGTGCTCCGCAATGCGCTGCAAGGCTACCGGAGACTGAATGCAGCCGCCCTCGAGAAAATCAAACCCGGCGGAGTGCTCTTCACGTTCTCGTGCTCACAGGTGGTGACCAAAGAAGACTTCCGCTGTGCCGTCTTCTCCGCCGCAGCCCAAACGAAGCGCCGCGTGAGAATCCTGCGTCAACTGCACCAGCCGGAGGATCATCCCATTGACATCTACCATCCCGAGGGCGAGTACCTGAAAGGGCTCGTGCTCTATGTGGAATAAAGGGATTTACCGGCTCACCGGAAAAACCTTGTGTGCGAAAATAGTTTGATTGGGAGCATCAACGACTCGTTTTAGGTCTTTATTCGAACCGAATGGGTTCGTAAACGGACTTCCCTGTCACTATCCTAATCGGTTGGACTCAAAAAGTCTCAGAACCCTCCATCGTCAGACGATAGACCCTCCAAAAAGTTTTTTTGCCTCCATCGATTATCGATGGACCCGCAAAAAGTTTTTTAAGCCGCCATCGGATATCGATGGACCCGCAAAAATATTTTTTTGCCTCCATCGATTATCGATGAATCCGCAAAAAGTTTTTTGACCCGCTATCGAATATCGATGGATCCGCAAAAAGTTTTTTGACCCGCCATCGATTATCGATGAACCCGCAAAAAGTTTTTTAAGCCGCCATCGATTATCGATAGACCCAAACGGATAGTAAGGCTCCCAATCGTTCTCACCCACCGCTACGCTCTACGGTCGGGGCTTCGCCGCTTCCCGCTCCTCTCTCCGTTCGTCCCGTCCAGCGGTTGGCGGAGGTTTAACACGGACTTTTGCAACTG
>CALBPV010000003.1 GCA_937899265.1 uncultured Bacteroidales bacterium | reverse complement strand
TTTGACGTTTGGCAGAGACCAAATTCCCCAACGGAAGACGCCGTTGGCGAAGCTGTGGAACGAGTCGCGTTTGGCCAAATCGTTGTCCTTGCCTCCCCGGAAATGCCACCAGGTGTAGGGGATTGAGATACCGAAGAGGATAAAAATGTCAATGAGCAAGACGAGTACGGTGGTTACGAAACGCCAGAGCCAGGTGAGGATGATACGGGGCCAGCCATAGACGAAAGAGGCGAGAGTGAGGCAGGTGTTGAGAGCAAAGATTCGGGCAAAGTCCTTGGCGGGGCGGAAATGGGAAACACGCTGCTCCGGGGCAGGATAGAAGACACGCACAGGTACGGGAGAGACCGGCGTGCAAGCCCAAGCGGACAAGACCATCAATTGGAGTTCTGCCTCGAATCGGGGGGGGAGCCAAGAGATGCCGTGGAGTTGGCCGAGGGGATAGAGGCGGAATCCGCACTGGGTGTCGGGCAAGTACTGCCAGGTCTGGAGTGCGAACCAGAATTTGGAGAATCGGTTGGCAAAACGGCTGGCGGAGGACATGTTCTCGTGATTGAATCCCCGGTTGCCGACGATGATTGAGGTAGGAGCTTCGAGATGTCGGTCGAGGAGGTTGGGGATGTCCTCGGGGCAATGTTGTCCGTCGCTGTCGATGGTGATGACATGGGTGAATCCGAGTTCACGGGCCTTGAGGAATCCTGCCTTGAGGGCGGCACCCTTTCCCCGGTTGGAGGGGAAAGAGAGCACGAGCGGGGGGTGCTGCATAGAGGAGAGGACGGCGGAGGTGTTGTCGGTGGAACCGTCGTTGACGACGATGACATCCGGCAGCTGCGCCTGTGTACGGGAGACGATATCGGGGAGGGTGGGAGCGTTGTTGAATGTGGGGATGACGACACAGACGTGATGAGCCCATCGGAAAGTCATGGACAGGCGGGCGAGGGTTGTTTCATTGTGGAGAACAAGAGCCTTCACACGGAAATCGAACTCATCGCGGTCGAGGATGTCGAAGTTGACGGTGATTTCCCGCATGGAGGGCAAAATGGGGGAGAGGAATTTGGACTGGGTCATTGCGGCGAGTATGATATTGCGCTGAAGATGACACCGGAGCAAATCCTGACACATATCGACGACAGAAGCGGCGGGCAAGACGGGGGAGCCGGGGAAATGCGCCTTCCATATTACGGAGTCGGGATTGAGGGACACCCGGAAGGAGAGGGGGGAGAGGGAGGTTGACAAAACGGAGTAGAGTTTGGACATATCTTGAATTTCTTGAACATTTTGAACATTTTGAACATTTTGAACCATTCACCATTCACCATTAGTTATAAGCCAACAACCGGTGAGTATTAGCAAGAGGCCGACCCAGGAAGCGACGGGGACTGTCTCATGGAATATCCAGACAGCGGCGAGCATTCCGAACACATAGCTCAGGCTCACAAGGGGATATGCCATCGAAAGGGGGTAGTGACGGACTATGTACAACCACAGCACAGAGCCGGCAGCAAAGCAAAGTCCCGTGCAGAAAAACGGAAAATTGAGCAGCAACTGCCGTCCATAGTCCCACGACCACGCAAACGGCGGCATGTCGCGGAGCGAGACCTTGAGGAGCACCTGGGCTGCCGCAAGGAGGAGGGACTGGAGTATGGCCAGGAAGAAGAGTTTCATAATTCTTTTTTGAGCAAGGTGAGCGAAGCTCCGGCTTCGCTGTTGTTGAAGAGCAGAAGAGCCGCAGGAAGAGGGCTTCTTTGGAGAATGCGGAAAGCGGCATACATGCCGAGTGCCGACACCGTATAGTTCTCACCGAAGAGATGTTTGTAGAGGATGAGACGCATGCCGGGGAAAAGTCGGGGACACACATTATTATAATATGTATCGTTGTCGGCCGATCCGTTGACCCCTGTCAAAACTCCGCCGATGTCGGAGAGGCGGAGTCCCCCGTCGTGCAGCATCACATCGAGAGCCTGCTTCAGTTCAGCGAGGGAGGGACGGTGGAACAGACGATGGCCTGCAATCTCGACCTGCCCCTTGGCTTCGGAGGCATCTGCTCCCCGAAGGAGAAAAGAGACGGCCACTTCGCCGGCTGTCCATTGACGGGGCTGTCCGACGTATCCGAAACTGCGGAGGAAACGGAAATAGTTTTCGGTCATGCCGTCGTGGGCACCCAACAACACATTGCGGACCTCTGCGTTCTGCAACTGCATGCAGGCATCGTACATGGCACTCTCGAACGACAGTTGTCGATGGCTGTAGGTCGCATTGTAGCTATGAGTGCGGGTTGCGATGGCGATGACGGAGGAAAGGGTGTTGTGGGTGGATTGCATGAAGTGGGTCGGCGATACCATTGTCTCTCCGTTCTCCAACATCTGGAAAAGGATTTGTTCGGTATCTTCGATACTGCCCAATCCCGTACCGGTGATGATGGCATCGGGATGTTCGATGTGATTTTCGGCCAACACCTTCTTTGTCGTAGCCAGAACTCGCTTGAGCATTCTGCCCAAACGCCTTGCCTCGCCAGCCGACATCCACGGTTTGAAATCGGGATCCACAGCCCGGGCATAGGGCGTATCGTAGGTCTTCGGACTTTCAATCCAAGCATCCGAGAAAGGTTGCTGGAGGGAAATCTGTACCGCATCCTGAATGATGATTTTCTGCTGGGGGACACAGGGCACCGGAGTTTCCGTCCGGGAAGCGTCACTCGAAAATATCAAGGCAGAATCATTGCCACCGAAACCGAAGGCGTTGCAGAGGATGTGCCTTAGCGGACGGGAGGGACGTTCGGACAGACCGGGCAGGAACTGTTGCTGCAAGGCCAAAAGGCAGAAGACAGCCTCGATGGAGCCGGATGCCGAGGTCGTGTGGCCTGTGAGCCACTTGGTGGAGGCAAAGGGCGGAAGGTTCTCGCCGAAGACCTGTTGCAGCGCCTCCAATTCTGTGGCATCGTTGTTGGGCGTTCCCGTTCCGTGGGCATTGACATAGTCGATGTCGGACGGTTTCAAGCCGGCCGTTTGCAGCGCCCCCGTCATAGCCAGTCGGGCTCCGTCTCCGTCGGGAGAGGTGGCAGTCAGGTGGAAAGCGTCGCAGGCATTTTTCCATCCCGAGAGATATCCCAGGATTTGGGCTCCGCGGGCATTTGCGGAGGTTTCGCTTTCGAGAACGACATAAGCGGCACCCTCTCCCAGATTGAGGCCGGCACGGTCGTCGGCAAAAGGACGGCACCGCCCGGAGTCCAAAATCATCAGCGAATTGAACCCGTTGAGGTGGAACTTCGACAGACATTCGGAACCGCCGGCCACGACACAGTCGGCCTTTCCGGCACGAATCATTCCGGCTCCGACGACAATGGCATTGGCGGCAGAGGAACATGCGGTGGAAAGGGTAGTCACCACGGCCCAAGAGCCTTCACCCTCGGCAATGCCATCCGTTGTGGCTCCGCAGTCGTGGAGCGCTGCATCGGGGAAGGACGCTCCGCCCGCGAGAATCTCGCGAATCAACTGTTCGCTTCGGTCCATGCCGCCCACGGTGGTACCGTTCAGTAATGCAGTGCGGGCGGATTGCGGCAAAGGTCCTGCATGGCGCAGAGCTTCCCGCAAAGCCAATTTCCCGAGAAGGATGGTACGATTGGTGGGTTGATTGACAGGCATATTGAGCAAGGCCCGTAATTCGCTGTTGGATGCGGGAACTTCGCCCGCCAACATCTCCTTGTGGACAGTGTCGAGCCAGCGCACCGGAGCTATCCCGCTGTGTAGGGAGCGCAGTGCGGAACTGTTGGCTTCCACACCGATGCCGAGGGCAGAAACGATGCCTATGCCTGTGATACAAATCATTTATTTCGTACGGTTTTTGTCGATATAATCCGCCATCGTGCTGACGGAGCGGAAGATGTTTTTCCCTTCGGCGGGGTTGCTGAGTTTGATGCCGTAGTTTTTCTCCATCAGCATAATCAGTTCGAGGGCATCGATGCTGTCGAGGCCCAAGCCTTCTCCGAAGAGGGGTGCATCGTCGGCGATGTCGGCCGGCGTGAGATCTTCGAGGTTGAGAGCCTCGATAATCTGAACTTTGAGTTGTTGTTTCAACTGTTCCATAATGTTATTCGGTTAAAAATTTCAAATCTGCTTCAAAATGGTCCTCGTCGGGGGCATCCACCCATCCGCACAGAACCCGGGAGGCTTCTCCGTCGGTCATCGAAGCCGCCACGATGGATTCCATTCGGGGCCAGTCTTTGTCGTGAAGGAGAAACATCGAAGATTCTCCCGACCACTTGTTGCGGATGCATATCTCGCCCGTCACAATGTTGGGCAATGTATAGACAAATATGGCCGGCGAGGGGAAATAGTTGTCGGGCCGGAGTGTCTCCTGATAGTGCCTGTCATCGCAGAGCGACCCCGTGTGGGAGAAGAGAATGACAGCTGTTGAACCTCCGTCTGCGGGGGAAGGAAGCTGTTGGCAGAGAATCTCCGAGGCGATGAATCCCAAACGGCAAAGCGCATCCATCTTGTAGAACTTGGGATAATCGCCGACCCGTTCGCGGTAGAGATTCACCAAAAGGTCGCGTCCCGTGGAAACATAGGGCAGCGGTTCTCCATTGACCGAGAGCGAAGAATCCGTGAGTCTGATGCCAGCCGCTTCATGGAGCTGCGGAAGACTGTAGAGGGGAGCTCTTTTGTCGGACATAAGTCCGGGGAGAGCCCGTTTCACAGCCCACAGAACAGCCGCATTGCATCCTCCGAATCCGGAGATGAGTTTGACAAAAGCCTGCCGGTCGGTGTGTCGATGGTCGGCCGAAAGATTGAGAGGCAGACTGACACCGGAGGTGCGGAATCCGTGGGTACCGATGACGGTCCCGTGGTCGATGGCTTCTTGGGAAAGAATCGTTTCGAGCAGGCCTGCAGCTCCCATGGTGTGTCCGTAGTAGCCTTTGTACCCGTTGACGGGCAAATCCTGCAATCCGGCGCGGGTGATGGCTTTGGCTTCCATCTCGTCGTTGTAGGGGGTGGCTGTGCCGTGAGCGTTGACGAAAGCGATTCCATCCGTCCGGATGCCTTCCAACGTCCGGCGAAGCGCAAGCCAGGAACCTTCGCCTGTCCGGGAGGGACCCGAGATGTGGTTGGCATCGTTTCGGATAGCACCCTGCACCAAGACCCAATCCCCGTCGTTGATTTCCTCCTCGGGCATATTTTGCAGTACCATTACGGCAACGGCTTCGCCGGCATTCAGCCCCTGACGTTCGGCATCAAAGGGACGGCACGGTTCGGGCGAAAGAGCCTTGAACGACTGGAATCCGGAGATGATGAACCGTCCCTGAACGTCCGACCCGGCAATCACTACGGTGTCGTAAAGTCCGGCTTGCAGCAGTCGCATGGCTGTCACTTGGGCCGAGACACCGCTGATGCATGCATTGCTCACGACCAAAGGATGTGCCGTCATGCCAAAAGCGTCGGCAATGTGTTGTGCGGCACAGGGAAGGAGTACAGATTCGTTCCCGGGGTCCGTTTCCAGCAGGGAGATGTTCCCCTTGGTGGTGGAGAGCATCAGAAGTGTACGCGGAGAGGACATATCCACAGAGATATCCTGTAGCGTTATGCGGATGCCTTCTATGACCCGACTTTCAAAGATCGTATAACCCTCAAGTACTGTTTGGCAGGGAAACTTGGACGCTGTGTAGGGCTCCCCGCCGGAGGAATCTCCGTCATACGGGCGCAGCGCAGTGCGGTTCTCGAGGAGTGCCTGATAATTCTCTGCGAGGTTGTTGCCCAATGGAGTCGCTATATGTTTGGCCTGTACACGTATCATTATTGCAATACAAGGGTCATTTTTCCCGAGGCTACGGTTTCGTTCTTGACCTGAAGCAGAACTTCCATTCGGGTCAGATTGCCGGATTCGGTGAGAATCTTCAGCGTAGCTTCTATGGTTTCGCCCACTCGGACTTCGCGGTTGACATTCAATGTGTTGACAGCACCGATATAGCCGATTCTGACGGGTTTGTTGAGGATATATTTGTTGTAGTATCCGATGTGGGCAGCAGAGGTTTGAGCCATTACTTCCACCAACCCTGCGGGCCGCAACCGTCCGTCTTCAACCATGATTCCGTCTTCTTTGACTTTGAACCGGACGCGGGATCCTGCATCATCCCAAGAGACGAATTCGTCCACCAGAATGAAGGGCTCTTTCTGCGGAAGCAGTTCACGGATGTCTATATCCTTAATTTCGGGTATCATTGCTGAATATCTTTTTTTGTTTTTATATCTGTTATTCCTTCCAGAACTCATAATAATTGAGCCACTGGTAAGGATAGCGTTTGACTATCAGTTCGAGTGATGATGCATACTTCTGAGCCATCCGGGTCATTTGTTCCCGGGAGTTGAGTCCGGGTGTATAATCCAGACGTTCCACGAAGGTGCGGTAACGGTAAGCGGACACTCGCAACGTATATATCGTCAAGACAGGCATTTGCCGTTGTACCGCCAGCAGGAAAGGTCCCAACGGGAAGTCGGCCTTTCCGCCCATGAAGTCGCAGGTGACGGTTTTCTGCGATCCGTAAACGCGGTCGCCGGGTATCGATACTATCATGCCGTCGCGAAGGGCGGCCGACAGGATGAAGATATGGCTCATGTCTTCTTTCGGAACCACCATCTCTATGTTGTTGGCCTCAAAGAGCGTTTGCCGGTACTTCATCACGGTGGACGATTCTCCTTCGAAGACCAGTGCATAGATGCGTTTGTGTCGGGCCTTCAGGCAATAGCCGGTGAGCTCCAAACTGCCCACATGGCTTGAGAGCTGTACGAAGCCCTCGTCGCTATCGTTCAACTGCCACCAGAGGTCATCTCCTTCGAGTTCGATGTCGAAGTGATGTCCGGCATGGGCTGCAAACCGGTCCATCACGATTTGCCCCACTGTAAACTCGCTGCGGCAGACCGACAGGAAAGCGCGGAGCGGCGACTGACCGAAACGCCGGCGGAAGAAATGATAGATGGCCAAATAGCTTTTGTGCCTCAAAACGAGATACCAGGGAAGCACCAGTGCCATGATGAAATAGAAGAAGCGAACGCCGGTCACCCGCATCATCCTGATTAGCGTCTGTTGCATCCAGGGAAGCCCGTCGGTTTTGCCCTTCCACTCTTTGTGTTCCATCTTGCAATTATTCCTTTTTGCAAACCAGAATCGAGTGGCCGAGTCCCAAATGGTCGTGACTTTGCTCTACCCGGAGTCCCGCCTGTCGGAGCATGCGCTGCAAGTCGTCACTGTGGAACATCTTGCTGTTGCCGTTGGCCATGGCGGAGAAGTAGAGCGAGGTCTGGGTGAGACACAGGGCGGCCGTCTCATATCTCTGCCTATCCCAAAACGTCTCCATGATGCAGAGCCGCGTGTCGGAAGACATCACACGGGCTGCACGGCGGAGAATGGAAACCACTTGGGGTTCGCTGAAGCAGTCGAGAAATTGGCTCATCCAGATGACATCCCAGTCGCCTGCCGGCAACGCATTGTTGTCGTCCAACAGGTCGGTCGCATAACCGTCTATGCGTTCAGCACCGGGCTGTCCCTCCGTTTGGGCTCGCATCATCTCCAATTGTTGGGGCAAATCCACAACGGTCACTTTGACATCGGGGTCGTTGTTTACGCATTGCATCGCCCATCGGCCTGTGTTGCCGCCCACATCCATCAGTCGCCGGGTCTTGGAGGCAAAGACGATACGGAGAGCTTCTTCAAAGGAACCGTCGCTGTAGAAATGGTCGAATCCGAACCAACTCTTTTTCACTTCAGGCGGAAATGACGAGAGACCTTCGTAGATGGTCGGCCAAGATCCGAAGTGGGCCAACCCTGCGGGTTTGCCGGCCTCAAGGGCTTCCTCCAGACGAAACATCCCCTCATAACATACATCGTGGTTGAAGTTCATATTGGACAGGGTTGCCTTATCCGTGAGAAGGAACCAGCCCGTCTTGGAGAGCCGGAAACGGTTCGTATCCGCATCGACCAGCACGATGCCGATGGAGAGCGATGCCTCCAGAAGGCATTGAACGGCATAACGGCTCTTGCCGGCTGCGGCCGTCACCTCGTCGATGGTCATTCCTGATTCGCTCTCGCGCAGCATGGCCAAGATGCCCCATTTGACCATAATGCGGCTCACCTGGAAAATCTCCGGTCCCCAGGCGATGAATTGTGCCAGACGTTGGGCTTCGGGAGCTCTCAACGTTTCTTGCGTATAGGTTTTCTTCAGTGAATCCGATAAGTTCATAGTCCTTGGCGTATGAGTTGTTCGACTTTGGCGATTTCTTCGTAGAAGGGTTTGTCGGCGATGCGGGCGGGAATGATTTCGCGCACGGCATCATACACCTTTCTGACGGCGGGAGCCAGTTCGTCCCTGATGCTGAGACAATCTACGGCCTGTGCCAACGAGATGAGGTGAATGGACATGACCTGATGGACATTCTGCAGGACTTGCTGGCAAAGCAGGGCGGTATTCGTCCCCATGGAAACAATGTCCTGATTGTCGTTGTTGTTGGGGATGGAATGGACATAGTTCGGCATTGCGAGGGTCTGACACTCGGCAGTGGTTGAGGTGGCCGTAAACTGACAGGCCTGCATGCCGTAGTTGAGACCGAGGGTTCCGAGGTTGAGGAACGGAGGCAGAATGCCGTTGATACGGTCGTGGAAGAGGTAATTCATCTGCCTCTCCGCTGTCATTGCGATGCGCACCATCGCAATCTTGACTTTGTCCTCTTCGAGCGAAATATAGTCGCCGTGGAAATTGCCGCCGTGATAAACGTTGCAGGAGTCGGGATCGACAATGGGGTTGTCGCAGGCAGAGTTCAATTCCTCCTCGAGAATGTTGCGGGCAGAACGCAGGGTGTCATAGACGGGACCGAAAATCTGGGGTGCACACCGGAGGCTGTAGTATGCCTGCACTTTGTGGCCGAAGACTTTGTCCCCTTCATGTCCGCCGTTGTAGAGGTGGTGTTCCCGCCGAAGCATTCTCCGGTCGCCTTGAGCCTTCTCGCGCATCATACGGGCAATCACCTGCTGCCCCTCGTGACGGCGGCATTCGTTGAGGTTTTCGTCCATGAAGTCATTGTAGGAGGCTGCGATTTCATTCATCCAAACGGTGGTGAGTACCGCCCAATCGAGGAGATTCTCTGCTTCGTGCTGGTTGACAATGGCGATGCCGGTCATGACGCTGGTGCCGTTGGTGAGGGAAAGACCTTCGCGGATATGAATCTGCATGGGCTGAAGACCGTTTTCCTGCATCACTTCGGACGTGGGACGCCACTCTCCGTTGTAATGAACCTTTCCCTCCCCGATGAGTGTGAGGGCCATGTGGGCAAGCTGTACGAGGTCTCCGCTGGCACCGACACTTCCGTGACGGGGAATGAAGGGGATGATATCGCGGTTGATGAACTCAGCCAGAAGACGCACGACATCGGGATGAACGCCGGACCGGGCTTGCAGGAAGGTTCCGAGGCGGGCTATCATTGCCGCTTTGGCCTGTAGAAGGGAGAGGGGCTCTCCGGCACCGGTGGAGTGAGAACGGATGATATTGTATTGCAGGTCCGTGAGGTATCTGTCGTCCACACGCCATTGGGCCATGGGGCCGAAGCCGGTGTTGATGCCATAGATGACCTTCTCGGCGGCAAATTGCTTGAGAAAAAGATAACAGCGTTCCACCTTGGCGAGGGGGAGAGCGCAGATGTCTGTCTTTTTGCCGCGGTAGAGGATGTCTTCGGCCTGAGAGACGGAAATATTGAGATTGTGGATGTTCATTTATATCAAATATTATCGTGCAAAGATAAGGTTTTTTGATGAAAAAACCAAATTTTGGGTATTGAATAAGACTTTTTTTTGCATTTTGTGATGAGAATTGAAAAATAAAGTGTATCTTTGCAACAAAATAACCAATTTTTGACAGACGATATGTTTCAAGTTTCAAGTTTCAAGTTTCAAGTTTCAAGTTCAAAAAAACTAGAGTTTTTTCATTTTAATAACGGGGAATACGGGGAAAAGAAGTTCAAAGTTCAAAGTTCGAAGTTTCAAGTTATGAGACGAATTTTGATTTTGGCGGTTTTGCTTTTTGGGGTGAGCACAGCCACGCCCCAGTCCTCCCAGCCTACCCCCAGCCTCTCCCTGAAGGGAAGGGAGGAGGTTCAAGGGTTCAAGTTTCAAGATCCAGGTTTCAGGGTTCAGACTCTTACGGAAGAACAGCTTCTGTTGGGTGGATGGAAATTCCGGAAGGGCGCTGCGGAGGGTGCCGAGGCACGGGATTACGACGACAGCGGGTGGGAGAGGGTGACGATACCACACGATTGGGCGATTTCCGGACCTTTCGACAAAGAGATTGACAAACAGGTTGTCGCGATAGAACAGAACGGCGAGAAGGAAGCCACGGAGAAGACGGGTCGTTCGGGTTCTTTGCCGTGGATTGGCGAGGGCTGGTACAGACGGACGTTCCGGGTGCCGGAGGGCACGGAATATGCGGAACTGGTGTTTGACGGGGCGATGAGCGAGCCGACGGTTTATGTGAACGGAGAAGAAGCGGGAGGATGGAAATACGGCTATTCGTCGTTTAGGATTGACGTGACGAAATATTTGGACAAGGGGGAGGAGAACGTGTTGGCGGTCCACCTGCAAAATCTGGAAGAGAGTTCGCGCTGGTATCCCGGCGCGGGGCTATACCGTCCGGTGCGACTTGTGACGGGGGGAGCTACAGGGTTGGAGACATGGGGGACGTTTGCGCGGACGACGGAGGTTGTTTATGGTTCCAAGTTTCAAGATTCAGGTTCCAAGGTTCAAGGTTCTGACATGCGCACGGCGCAGGAGGCCCGGGTTTGGGTGACAGCGAAGGTGAGGGGTGTGCCGCGAAGGTCGAAGTACCGGGTATGGTGCACACTGAAAGACGGCGACGGCCACACGGTTGCGACGGCGGACAGCGAGGTGAATGATAGCGGGGAGGCGAACAACGTGCTAAGAGTGAAGGACGCGAAGCTGTGGTCGCCGGAGAGTCCGGTGCTCTATACGTTAGTGACTGAAGTGAAAGACGGAGAGAAGTTGTTGGACCGCAGCGAGATGAAGACAGGCATCCGAGAGCTGGAATACACGTCGGCCGGCTTCAAACTGAACGGCGAGACGAGGAAGTTCAAGGGCGTCTGCCTGCACCACGATCTGGGTCCCTTGGGTTCAGCCTTCAACCGGGCAGCCTTCATCCGCCAGGTACGGATACTTCAGGACATGGGGTGTGACGCGATTCGCACGTCTCACAACATGCCGGCTCCGTGGCAGATGGACATCTGCGACTCGTTGGGGATGATGGTTATGGCGGAGAGTTTCGACATGTGGGTTTATCCGAAGTGCCAGAACGGCTACGCCAAACATTTCAAAGAATGGTGGGAACGGGACATCAGCAATTTGGTGCTCTGCCATAGGAACCACCCCTCGATAGTGATGTGGAGCATCGGCAACGAGATACCGGATCAAGGCAATGCCACGGGGTTGAAATACACGCGTCTGATGCAGGAGTTGATACACCGGTTGGACGGAACGCGTCCGTGCACACAAGGCTTCGACCGGGGCGAGGCTCCGATGTGGTCGGGCACGTGGCAGGCGATGGACGTACCGGGGTTCAACTACCGTTTGCACAAATACAACGCGGGCTACAAGAATTCGCCGAAGGGCTTTGTATTGGGTTCCGAAACCACCTCTACGGTTTCGTCGCGTGGGGTATATAAATTTCCCGTGGAAGAGAAGAAGAGCCATGCCTGGGAAGACGGGCAGTGTTCGGGATACGATGTGGAGTGCTGTACATGGAGCAACCTCCCGGACGACGACTGGGCGTGGCAGGAGGACTCGGCGTGGGTAATCGGCGAATTTGTATGGACAGGTTTTGACTATTTGGGAGAGCCGACGCCGTACGATGAGTACTGGCCGTCTCGCTCGTCGTATTTCGGCATTGTCGATTTGGCGGGGCTTCCGAAAGACCGCTATTGGCTATACCGTTCGCATTGGAACCAAAAAGAGGAGACGATACACCTGCTTCCCCACTGGACGTGGCCGGGGAAGGAGGGAGAGAATGTGCCGGTGTATTGCTATACGAATTGGCCGACGGCGGAACTTTTCGTGAACGGGAAGTCGCAGGGCAAGATAACGAAGCAGAAAGATACGCGTCTGGACCGCTTCCGTTTGCGTTGGAAGGACGTTGTCTATGAACCCGGCGAAGTGAAAGTGGTGGTTTATGACGAGAACGGCGTGGAGCGGGGAACGCGAACCGTGAAGACGGCGGGCAAACCCCACCACTTGGAACTCTCCGTGGATCGTCCGGAGTTGCGTGCCCTTCCACTCGACAGCGACGGACTTCCGCTCTCGGATCCCGACCTGGCGTTTGTGACCGTCTCGGTGGTCGATAAGGACGGCAACCTGTGTCCCGATGCGGATTGTCAGCTCAATTTCAAGGTTTCGGGCAAGTCGGCATTGTTCAAAGCGGTCTGCAACGGGGATGCGACCTCGACAGACGTCTTTACGGCACCGACGATGAAAGCCTTCCATGGGCAGCTGACGGTTGTAGTGGAAGCGGGAAGCAGGGCCGGTCTCTCGACGTTGAAGGTTTCGGGCCAAGGTGTTCAGCCGGCTACAGCCAAGATTCAGGTCAGCCTCTGAAGGTCTAAGGTCTAAGGTCTAAGGTCAGTTCTCGGAGCAGGTCTGAGGTCTGAGGTTCAGCCATTCCCTTCCGAATACAAAATGCTCCCCGCTATTCTCACGAACGGCGGGGAGCTTGATGATGTTCTAATCTCGTTAACATAAATTTCTAATTTCTAAGCAGTGCCCCGGACATGGGATGGGGCCTTTTTATTATTTAAAACAAACTTTCTGAAGAATACCATTGCAAAAATCTGAAGAATGAGGTAA
Source organism: uncultured Bacteroidales bacterium (assembly GCA_937899265.1). GTDB lineage: Bacteria > Bacteroidota > Bacteroidia > Bacteroidales > UBA3663 > Liminaster. The sequence continues at coordinate 1,887 of CALBPV010000003.1, read as the reverse complement.
GGTTTATGTTAAACTCTGACGGTGCAAAGATATGACAAAAAAGTGAATTGTGCAAATTTTGAGGGAGGAATTATTGTATTTTTATGAAATTTTTGCACATTTGCACCAGCTTTGTCCCGAAAAGGCATAAAATTTCGATTTTTTTACAATAACTCTAATGAAGGGTTCAAGGGTTTCAGGTCTAAGGACACTGCGTCCTGAAGGACGGTCAAAAGTCGAAGGTCAAAGGTCTAAGGTCGGCTCTCGGAGCAGGTCTAAGGTTCAGCCTCTTTCAGCCGGAAGAAAAAAGGGGTGCCTCCGTCGCAGAGGCACCCCTTCACGTAAAAAGTTATGATTAATGAATTATTTGCGATAGTTGTCGAGGTCGGCGATATCCACGTCCTCCACGAAGGAAGCGTGTTTCTCGACCTCGCTTGCGGCAAAGCGGACATAGACGCGGGCGCTCTTCTCGAAGAGTTCGGCGCACTTGGTGGCATTGTCGAGGATGAGGAGGCACATGATGATGTCGGCAGCCATCTCGTAGAGGTGGCGGGCAGCGAAATCGTGGAGTTCCTGATTTCCGGCATCGACGATCTTTGCGACGCATGCATTGAATCGTTCAGCCATCTTGGCCACTTTGGCTTGAAGAGGTTTGAGGGTATCGGACACCTCGTTCCGGAGCAACTCGTCGATGACCTGTCCGTAGAATCCGTTGGTGACGTATCGGATAGCGGCCACGGTCTGGAGCTGGGTGGTACCCTCGTAGATAGATGTGATACGGGCATCGCGGTAGAGACGCTGGCAGGCATATTCAAGCATGAATCCCGAGCCGCCGTGAATCTGGATGGCATCGTAGGAGTTCTGGTTGCAGTACTCGGAGTTCATTCCCTTGGCGAGGGGAGTGAACGCATCGGCCAGTTTGGAATATTTCTTCAGTTCGGCGCGCTGGTCTTTGTCGAGGGGGGCTTCGCGCTGCATGTCTTCGAGAGCCTTGTAGATATCGACATAACGCGAGGTCATGTAGAGGAGTGCGCGTCCGGCATCGAGTTTGGCCTTCATGAGGGCGAGCATGTCATAGACGGCGGGGAAGTTGATGATGTTCTGGCCGAACTGGCGGCGATCCTTGGCGTAGGCGAGACCTTCGTTGTAGGCGGCCTGCGAGATTCCGACGCTCTGGGCGGCGATTCCGAGGCGGGCGCCGTTCATGAGGGCCATCACATATTTGATAAGACCGAGTTTGCGCTCGCCGCAGAGTTCGGCTTTGGCATTCTTATAGACGAGTTCGCAAGTGGGGCTTCCGTGGATACCGAGTTTGTTCTCGATGCGGCGCACATTGACACCTCCGTCGCGTTTGTCGTAGATGAACATGGAGAGGCCGCGTCCGTCGCGGGTTCCTTCCTCCGAACGAGCCAGCACGAGATGGATGTCGGAGTCGCCGTTGGTGATGAAACGCTTGCAGCCGTTGAGTCTCCAGCACTGCTCCTTCTCGTCGTATGTAGCCTTGAGCATGACGCTCTGGAGGTCGGAGCCTGCATCGGGTTCGGTGAGGTCCATCGACATTGTTTCGCCGGCGCAGATGCGTGGCACGAAACGGGAGCGCTGGTCCTCGTTGCCGAATTCGTAGAGGGTCTCGATACAATCCTGGAGGGACCAGATGTTTTCGAAGCCGGCATCGGCGGCGGCTATCATCTCGTTGATAGCGGTGTAGGGGGTTACGGGGAAGTTGAGGCCGCCGAATCGACGGGGCATTGTGACGCCGTTGAGGCCGGCCTTGACGGTAGCGTCGAGGTTCTCTTTGGTCTTGGAAGCATATTCCACGCGTCCGTTGGCACAGTGGGGGCCTTCGGCATCGACCTCCTCGGCATTGGGGGCGATGATGTTGGCGCAGATGTCGCCGGTGAGGTCAAG
>CALBPV010000002.1 GCA_937899265.1 uncultured Bacteroidales bacterium | reverse complement strand
AACAGACCGTACAGGGTGCCAAGGGCGTTGAACTCGTTGGCAAGAGCTACACCGTAGCCGGCGAATATGTACTCGGCGAACTCGAGAACGGCTATGAGACCTTTGCTACCGACGTTACTTCCGACAACACTCTGGAAATTAAGGTGAAGAAGGGTTCTCGTATCCGCAGCATCGTCATCGAGGCTGGTGCCAACGATGAGGGTCGCGCAGAGACCTCTACGCCTATCTATGTGACCGGCATCTCCATCGACGGCGGTGACAACATCCTTGAGCCTGCTGCAGCTGCCAAGTCTGTACGTCCGCTCAATGTCGTAACCGACATCATCGGTCTGCCTACATATCCCAAGATGGTGACCGTCCTCGACACGACGAATGTCAAGGAAAGCATCGTCTTCACCTTCGACAACACGAACGTTAAGGCTAACAAGGTCGCTGTCTTCAAATACACCATCGTTTATGAGACACCCGAGATTAACCTCAAGGCCGACAAGACTTCTATCGGCGTAGGTGATACCGCCAAGCTGACGGCTACTGTTGTTCCCACTTCTTACGTTGATAGCCTCGGCTACTCCGTGATTTACACGTCCGCAGATCCCGAAATCGCCACCGTCAACGAGAAAGGTGAGGTAATCGGTGTCAGCGCTGACACGGTTGCCATCAACGCATACCTCGTTAAGGGTCAGGACACAGTTACTACCGCTTCGGTTGATGTGATTGTCAATATCACTATCAACAAGGGTAATGTTGACTATGTATTCTATGAGGATTATGAAGATCGTGACAATGTAACCGACTGGTTAGGAACAAGAGCAGCAGCAACTCTGTCATATGAAACAGATGGTACGAACCACTATGCAAAGATTACGTATAATGGTGGTGGCGAAAGAGGAGCATACAAGCCATTCTTCTCGGGAGATAATCCTCTCGCTCCTCTCGATGTCTATTTCTTCGATGTCGATGTAATGCTTCAGACTGTATCTAGCAGAACAAATACATTTGCTATTTACGCTGATGGAGCTAGCCTTCCGCAGTGCGGTAACCCTGACTGGGGAGATTGGAATTATCGAAATCCCGATAAACGTAATTATCTCTTGAGAATTACAAATGGTACCATTAACGAAGATTCAAACAACACGTTTACCTTTGAGGACGGTACTTGGTATCATATTTCACTCGCTGTAAATAAGCAAGACTCAAAGATTACGTATATCATTACAAAGGTTGCTGATGGGACAGACGTTGTTAGGAATCAGTTTGTACTCAATGACGGAACATCCCTTAATCTGGCCGGTCTGTGTGTTGTTGCACCCCGCAATGGAAGTAACGGTGTTTGGGTTGACAACATCGCAGTTACTGCGGAGTCACTGTTCCCTGCTCCCGTAGTTAAGGAAGTAGAGGGCAATATCGGTACATCCAAACTTATTCGGTTGACACAGCCTCGTGCAAAGAATATCTATTATCAGATTGACGATAATGCAGTACAGACTGTTAACGATACAATCGCTGAATTCCGTATTACTGAATCTGCGAAGATAACCTATCGATGCGATTCTGACGGTGTCTTCTCGTTCACGAAGAAGTATGATGTCGTTGCCGGTATTGTACCCGCTCCCACGGCTGCTATCGACTCGGCTTATGAGGGCTCGCGTTGGATTGCCTTGGCTAATGACAGCACGAAGGCTACCTTCACTTACGACATTAACGAAAGTGGAACATTTGTCGATTACGATGGACATTTCGAAATCACTGCAGATGCTCACGTCGATGTAATTGCCAAGATGAAGGACGTTTATACCGATACATATTTCTACTCTGAAAAGGTTGGCTTCGATTTCACCGCCGGTACGACGATCAAACTCGACACCGTTCTCTTCACTCGCGTTCACTTCGACGAGAAGGAAGGTGCTACGGCTGCCGACACCGCTCAGGAGGCTGACTACGCTGCCAAGGAACTCTCCGCTTGGAAGGTTTACCTCGATCCCGATCAGATTATTGGTAATCCCGACAAGAAGATTAGCTTGATCTACGTGACTTCCGATAAGAAGGATACCACAGATCTCGGAACATACAATTCCGGTGATACCGTATATCACATTCCTTACGGCGGCGTATTCGCAACAGCTCACGCCGACGGTTATGAGGACAGCTACGGTCATATATTCTTCCGTCCCGCTCCCAAGCTCGACACCGTAATGTGGATTGATTTCGGAGAAATTGACCGTATTCAGGGCAAGTCACGTGTAGACGTAGTTCTTTTGGATGATAGTCATTTCACCGTAAATGGACTTGAGTATGCTCCTATTTCGTTTGCCGACTCTGTCATCACTCCTTCCTTCGGTATTGCCGTTGGAGAATCTTGGCTGACTCGCTACCAGACGGCTTATGAGGGTATGTATGCTTTCAAAACTCAAGAAACTCCCAACGGTAACCGCTACCATGTCGCTTTGAGAAATGTTGCTAAGGGTCAGTTGGTTGTGGTTGACTACAATACTACAAACAATCAATCTAATCCTATTGTTGAGTCATGGTCTTCGAACCTTAAAGAGAATATTGCTCTGACCGAAGGGTTCCACCACGTATTCACCTGCACAGAATCTGGCGATGTTCAGTTCACAATGCAGCGTTATGGTGCGCTCCACTCTATTGGTATCCTCATCAATACCGCTGAGATTGTTGAGCCTTCGTTCTCGATTGACAGCGCTTACTACTACAATTACTCTGTCAAGGTTGAGAGTACAGGCTCTGAGGAATGTGCAGCATACGACTACTACTACTCATATCAGTTGTCCGTTTGGGATGTGAAGTCTAATGAGGGCGATTATAGTCTCGATTCTGCCGCCATTGCAAACTTGGGTTATGAGTATGCCGGTATCGATACGACAGGATTCCGCGTTTCCACTTGGACAAATTACGAATCCGGTTATACTTCCAAGTTGGATACCTCATATTGGACACGAGAAATGTGGTGGACTCCTTATCAGAAGTATGAGGAGAAGACCTTCTGGATTTCCGATACCATTGTAGCCCGTGCTTATGCATGGTATCAGGATCAGGAGTCTGGCGTAGTTATCGATACCATCGCTGCAGGAACTTTAGTTCAGTTGGCTCGTCCCGTTATCACCTTCGTGGGTGAGACCGACACGACCAACCTCTACACCATCACGGTTGACAACAGCGAGGTTCTGTCGAAGCCCAACTGCCAGATTGAATGCTGGGGCTCTCTCGCCAAGGACGGTAACTATAACTACTTCGACATCGATGGCATTGCCAACGGCGACACGATTGCCTTTGCCAAGGATAGTGCCGGCTGGATTTATGCAGAAGCCTACGCCGATGGCTACCGTCGGAGTAGTACTGCCTTCCGCTACAACGATGCTCGCGAAACCCATAACGAGAAGTACACGGCATTCCGCAGGGCTAACTATGCATCTGATACGATCATGCCCGCTTCGACGGCTGACTTCGAAATCGGTTATGGGGCTCGCTTCACCTCGACAACGCTCCGTGCTTCCGGTAACGTTTACTATCACAAGAATGTGGAGGCCGGCTTCAACTCGATTGTACTGCCCTTCGTACCCGCTTACGTAACGGATAGGTATGGCAACGTACTCGAAGACGGTGTGGACTACAAGATTTACAACTTCACCGCCAAGGGTAACGGCAACGCTACCTCTGACACGGATATGGAAACCTTGTTGACAGGCGATCTTGATAATTACCGCCGCACGCAGAAGATGAACGCCTACACCGGCAGTTACCTCTTCTACTCCGAGGTAGGGCGTGAGGTCATCTTCGTAAGCAGCGCCGGCGTACAGTTCCGCGCCAACAACACGATTACGATGGCTGAACGTAAGGAAGGCTGGCAGATTGTTGCCAACAACACCTTCAAGAATCAGACACCTACCGTACCTTACTATGAGGTAGTGGCTAATCCTCGGCCCAGCAACGGTCACCTCGGCTCGGTTCTCGTTCTCCGCGATCCCGCCAAGTTCACAAAAGACAGCTTGTTCACGATTGCTCCCTTCACGGCAGTTATCGTAGCCGACACCGCTGCTCTCAAGGATACGGTTGATCTCGAGTATGCTCACAAGGGTGCCGCTATCGACATCAAGAGTGCAACTCTCGCCGACGGCAACGTTGAGGTTAAGTTCTCGGCTATGCCCGTGACCTACGATCTCGTACTCGATGAGTACTCGGCAGTGGAAGGTCTCGACCTCACCTACACGGTTGAGATGTATGTCGTAACAGCAGATACCACCGTGCTCGCAGGTACTGCTACCGCTAAGAACGTAGAAGGTGCTAACTACACCGCTACAATCAAGGGCGGCGAGGCTGGCCAGACAGTGATGATTGTCGTTTCGACCACAATCCAGGGCAACGACGTTCTCGTCACCGTCCTCGGTCAGGCTGCTACCGGCATCGAGACTCTCACCACCGATGACGCTCTCACCAACGACGGTCCTATCTACAACATCAACGGTATCCGCGTAGATAAGATCCAGAAGGGTCAGAACTACATCTCCAACGGTAAGAAGTTCCAGGTTCGCTAACCCGAATCTCCCCACAATAATCGAGGGCGCTCCAACGAGCGCCCTCTTTTTGCAGCAGGGGAGGTGGCGACAGCGGCGGCTCCGCCTCTGGTGTGCGCGGCTCTCGTTGCGGCTCGCCCTCGTGGCTCTCGCCCCTCGTGGAGCCTCGCCCCTCCGTGGCCCGCGTCTCGTGGCTCTCGCCCGGTCGCGGCTCTTGTCTCGTGGAGCCTCGCCCCCCGTCTATGTCGGGCAGATTTTAATCTGCCCATCCTACAAACGGGGGAGACGGGCGACATCTCGCCTGGTCGCGGCCCGCCCTCGTGGCTCTCGCCCGGTCACGGCTCGCCCTCGTGGCGCTCGCCCGGTCGCGGCTCGCCCTCGTGGCGCTCGCCCGGTCGCGGCTCGCGCGGTGGTGCCCGCTGTGGTGCCTCGCCCCGTGGTTGTTGTCGCGGTTCGTCTCTCCCCGTTTATAATGGGCAGATTATTATCTGCCATCCTCGCTCCTCTATTCTCCATCCTCCATCCTCCATCATCCGCCCCATTCTACGGGCATTCACCCTCTATAACATCCCCCCCTATGTTCCATTGGAAAAAACGCGAAGACATCTGGAAGGGCGTAGGCATCTACCACCTCACCTTCGTGCTGCGACCGCGCCGTCCGCTGCTGGGCACCCTCGTTGACGACAAGGTCAACCCCCGTACCGCCCTTTCCCAGCTTGGCATCGATGCGCTCACCCAGATGAACCACACCCTGCTACTGCGCCCCAACATCCAGTTCCTCGCCGTAAGCATGATGCCCGACCATATCCACGTGCTCATCTACGTGAAGTCGGACATCGGCGAGAGCATCAAACAGCTGGCGCGCGGTATGCGACAAGGGTGGTGGCTGAAAGACCATGCGCTGGATTTCGAGCCCCCGTTCATCCGCACGCTTTCGCGCAAAGGACAGCTCAAGAGCATGATAGAGTACGTGCACGACAACCCGCGCCGGGCACTCGTCAAACGCCACAACCCCGGCCTCTTCCACCTGAGGAGAAACCTCCCGGTGACGCGCGGCGGTCACACGCTCACCTTCTCCGCGATGGGCAACCCCTTCCTGTTGGACTATCCGGAACGACAGGCGGTGCAATGTTCCCGTTCTCTGACCGACGAACAGATAGAGTCGCAATGCAACCTCGTCCTCCATCAGGCTGCGCGAACGGGCTGCGTGACCTACAGCGGTGCCATCAGCCACGGCGAACAGTTCATCATGCGAGCCGTTCGAGAGAACCGGTTCCCCATGGTAATCGTCCTGAAAGACGGCTTCCCGCCCGAGGGGTCTCCCCACGAGCGCTACTTCAAGCCCGGCGGCGTTTATTTCGAAACGTGCAGTTTGGGTCGTCTCCTCCTTTTGGAACCGACTGCCGGGACAGCGGAAGACTCCACCGTCGTCACGCGGACCGACAACGCCTTGCGTGCCAAAGCGGAGGCTCGCCACAGGGCTTACGCTCCGCTGCCTCACGACTCCGCCCGCTGGCAGATGATGCGAAACAATGTGCTGGTCGAGTGGCTGGCAGAATGAGAGAAGAAAACTGCCAAAGGCTTGCCCAAAATCCGGGCAAGCCTTTGGCAGTTTCTTTTGGGTCCATCGATAATCGATGGCGATTTCCGCAATTGCCAAAAGCTTGCCCAGATTCTGGGCGACCTTTTGGCACTTTCTTTTGGTTCCATCGATAATCGATGGCGATTTCAGCAATTGCCAAAGGCTTGCCCAAAATGTAGGCGACCTTTTGGCACTTTCTTTTGGGTCCATCGATAATCGATGGCGATTTCCGCAACTGCCAAAGGCTTGCCCAAAATGTAGGCGACCTTTTGGCACTTTTTATGGCAAACAGGGAACATTCGCCACTTTTTCCGCAAAAAATTTGGCTGTCTCATAAAAAAACGCTATATTTGCGGCTGGATTTTGTCCATGTCTTTGTTTCGGGCAATTCCACATTATAAAAATCAGATTCAATTATACACTCAATGGCATTCATAGAAACCCGTGAGGTTTGCAAGCAGTACGGCGAGCACTGGGGCGTGGACCATGTGTCCATCTCGGTCGCCGACGGCTGCATCTACGGTCTGCTGGGTCCCAACGGTGCCGGCAAGACATCGCTGATACGCATCATCAACCGCATCACCCACGCCGACAGCGGCGAGGTGTTGCTCCACGGCCGTCCGATGACCGACAACGATGTGATGAAGATAGGTTATCTGCCCGAGGAACGAGGCTTGTACAAGAAAATGAAGGTGGAGGACCAAATCATCTATCTGGCCCGTCTGCGCGGCATGACGCGCCACGATGCACAGACGCGCATGAAGTCCTGGCTCGAACGGTTCGACCTCACACAGTGGAGGGACAAAAAGGTGGAACAGCTCTCCAAGGGCATGGCACAGAAGGTGCAGTTCATCGCCACCGTCATCCACCAGCCGCCGCTCCTTATCTTCGACGAACCCTTCTCGGGCTTCGACCCGCTGAATGCCGAGATTCTGAAGAAGGAGATCCTGCGTCTGCGCGACGAAGGCTCCGCCATCCTTTTCTCGACCCACAACATGTCGTCGGTCGAGGAAATCTGCCAGGAGATCTCGCTCATCAACCACGCCAAAGTGGTGCTCCAGGGCGAAGTGGGCGAGGTGCGCCAGCGATTCAAGAAGAACATCTACCGCATCAGCGTCCAAGAGGAGACCTTCCTGCCCGAGCCGGCTCTCTTCACCGTGGAGGAGCAGTCGCCGTCCTACGGCGGTGGCCTGACTCTCCAGATCCGCCTGGCCGAAGGAGTGCGCATACGCGAGGTCGTCAGCGTCCTCAACGAGAAATATACCCTCACAGGCTTCGAGGAAATCCTGCCCTCCATGCAGGAAATCTTCATCGAAACCGTGGGGAAGGAGTGATGAAGGCCGGCCCCGAAAAATAAAACGACAATGAACAGATTAGGATTGATAGTAAGACGAGAGTATCTGACCACCGTGATGAAGAAAAGCTTCATCGTGATGACCATACTCATCCCGATATTGATGATAGTTATCTGCGGCGTGTTGCCCGCCCTGCTTTCCACCGTCAAGAACGACGAGAAGAAAACCGTGGAGATCGTGGATCGCACAGAGTCACACTATGCGCAGTTCATCGAAGACAGCGACGATTACGAATACCGGACGGTGCGCCTTTCGGGCGACCTGTCGCTCTATGACTATTTCGAGACCCGCAAGGGAGAGCTCTATGCCATCGTCGAGATTCCGGCCGATGTGCTGGAGACATCGACCGTGAGTCTGTACTCTTCGCAGTCGGTCAACATGACGCTCGAACAGAACATTGCAGGCCAGCTGCGACCCATCCTGCGCGACGAACGCCTCAAAGGGTATGGCGTGGATTCGCTCCAAAGCATCTATCAGCGCTGTGACCGCCACGTGGGGGTCAACTCCATCCAGTGGAACGAGAAGGGCGAGGAGAATGTGTCGTCATCGGCCCTGAGTGCCATCCTGGGACTCGTGCTCGCCCTGCTCACCTACACCTTCGTGCTGATGTACGGCGCGATGATTATGAACGGTGTGATAGAAGAAAAGGCCAACCGCATTGTCGAGGTCATTATCTCGTCGTGCAAACCCATCGAACTCATGTTGGGCAAAATCATAGGTGTGGCCCTCGTGGGTCTCACGCAGGTGGTTATCTGGGCGGGCATGCTCGGCATCGCAGGCCTCGTGTTGGGCATCAACATGATGACCACGCCCGAGGTCACGACGGCCATGGCCGAGGTGGAGGCCGTGACACAGGCCGACCCGACTGTGATGGAGAAGATTCTCCAGATGATTATGGGCATCCACTTCACGAAAATTTTCCTGTGTTTCGTGCTTTATTTCATCGGGGGCTACCTGCTCTACGCTTCATTGTTTGCCGCCTTCGGGTCTGCCGTGGACGAGGCCAGCGACGCCTCGCAGTTCACGTGGCCCATCATGGTGATAATGATTTTCGCCCTCTATGCCGGCATGTTCTCGATGGAGAACCCCGACGGCCCGCTGGCGTGGTGGTGCAGCATGATACCGTTCACGTCGCCCATCGTCATGATGGTGCGACTGCCCTACGACGTGCCTGCCTGGGAGCTTCTCTCCTCCATCGCCCTGCTCTACCTTGTCGCCTTCGCGGTGCTCTGGGTCGCTTCTCGCATCTATCGCACCGGCATCCTGATGTACGGCAAGAAATACACGCTGAAGGAAATCCTCAAGTGGATTAGGCAGTAGGGCAGTAGCCTCTCCCGGAACCTCCGGACTCTCCGGAAACCCCGGAACTCCCGGAAACTCCGGAACCCCCGGAACTCCCGGAATCTCCGGAACCCCCGGAACTCCCGGAATCTCCGGAACCCCCGGAAACTCCGGAAGTCCCGGAAACTCCGGAATCTCCGGAAACTCCGGAACTCCCGGAAACTCCGGAATCTCCGGAAACTCCGGAAACTCCGGAATCTCCGGAAACTCCGGAAACTCCCGGAAACTCCCGGAAACTCCGGAAACTCCGGGCTTTCCGGACTCTCCGGGCTACTCTCCGTCCTTTATGCAGCGGGCTTCCCAGCCGGCGGGGAACCAGCCGGCGGGGTCGGCCTCGCGGTCGAAGATGCCGAACATGGCGCTGCCGGAGCCTGACATCGAGGCGTAGAGGGCACCGTGGGCGTAGAGGGTGTCCTTGGCCGTTTGGAGTTCGGGATGGGCGGGGAAGACGGAAGCTTCGAAGTCATTGCGGACGGTGTCGCGCCACGCCTCGACGGGCTGTTTCAGGAGTTCGTAGAGCGGGGTGGCCGGTTGTTGCGGCCGCACATGGGCGTAGGCTTCGCGTGTGCTCACCCCGAAGGAGGGCTTCACGACGACGAGCCAACGGCCGGCGAGCGAGAGGGGATAGGGCTCCATCTCGCTGCCTATGCCCTCGCAGTATTGGGCGCCCTGCCGACAGAAGAAGGCGCAGTCGGCGCCGAGTGAGGCCGCAACGGCTTCCAGCTGTTCCTGATTGAGCCCGAGCGCGAACAGTTTGTTGAGCATCGTCAGCGTAAATGCAGCGTCGCTGGAGCCGCCGCCCAGACCGGCACCGAAGGGGATGCGTTTTTCGAGGTGTATCTCGCAGCCCGGCAGGTCGGGTCTCAGTTGCTGCAGGGCGCGATAGGCCCGCACACAGAGGTTGTCGGCAGCATCGCCATCGACGGCGATGCCGGTGGCAAAGAACTTCACTTCGCCCGCCTCGCCGGCAGGCACTATTTCGAGGGCGTCGCACCAGTCGATGGGATAGAACAGCGTCTGGAGGATGTGGTATCCATCCTCGCGGCGACGGGTAACGAAGAGTCCAAGGTTAATCTTGGCGTTGGGAAAGGTAAGCATGTTGCAAAGATACGACAAATTGTCAGAAAACCCAAATATTTCATCGTTTTTTTGCTGTGACAATTTGTCAGAGGCGGGAAACAGTGCCCTTTGGCACGTTTTTTGCTACGCGGAAGTTATAAAATTTTAATTTTTTTAGCAATGGAAGAAACAAAGAATATCAACGAAACTCAGGAAAATCAAGTGAATCCGGAAACTCCGGAAGCCCCGGAAAATCCGGAATCTCCGGAAAATCCGGAAACTCAGGAATCGCCGGAATCGCCGGAGGAGCGCATCGCAGCCCTCGAAAAGGAGGTGGCAGCCCACAAGGATGCCTACCTGCGACTGATGGCGGAGTTCGACAACTACCGCAAGAACACCGCCAAAGACAAGCAGGCTCTGCTCAAATACGGCGGTGAGGGCGTGCTCAAGGAGCTGCTGCCCGTCATCGACGACTTCGAGCGAGGCCTCGCCTCTCTCGGGACGAGTGACGACCTCGAAGGCGTGAAGCAGGGCGTGGAGCTCATCTACCAGAAGTTCACGGGCTTCCTCGCCAAAAACAAGGTGACGGAGATTCCCGCCGCCGCCGGCGACGACTTCGACGACACCCTCCACGAGGCGATTACCACCTTCCCGGCTCCGACCCCCGACCTGAAGGGCAAAATCATCGACTGTCCCACCAAGGGCTACAAACTCGACGACAAGGTCATCCGTTTCGCCAAGGTGGTCGTCGGGGCGTGAGGATGTAGCGCCGCGCGGGAAGATGTGCGGCGCTCCAAGCGCCGCGCGGGAAGATGTGCGGCGCTCCAAGCGCCGCGCAATGGACGAAAAAGCGGGGCGGAGCCTCCGGAAGCCCCGGAATCCCCGGAATCTCCGGACTCTCCGGAAACCCCGGAAACTCCGGAAGCTCCGGAACCTCCGGACCCTCCGGAAGCCCCGGACCCTCCGGACCCTCCGGAAACTCCGGAAGCCCCGGAATCTCCGGACTCTCCGGGCTCTCCGGACTAAAAAAAATAAAACTACGATTATGGCAAAAAGAGATTATTACGAAGTGCTTGGCGTGGCAAAGAGCGCCAGTGCCGACGAAATCAAACGCGCCTATCGTAAGCTTGCTTTGAAATATCACCCGGACAAGAATCCGGGCGATAAGGCGGCAGAAGAGAAATTCAAGGAAGCCGCAGAGGCTTACGAGGTGTTGAGCGACCCTCAGAAGAAGGCGCGCTATGACCAGTTCGGCTATCAGGATCCCTCGAGCTTCAGCCAGCAATATGGCGGAGGCTTCGAGAATATGGATATCAACGACATCTTCTCCCGTTTCGGAGACATCTTCGGCGGGGGAAGAGGGTTCGGCGGATTCGCCGACATGTTCGGCGGAGACGGCGAGTTTTATATCAACGGACAGCGTGTCCACATGGGCGGCGGGCGCAGCAGTCGCAGCGGACGTTCGCGCGCGATGAAAGGACAGGACATCCGCATCACCGTGCCGCTCACGTTGCAGGAGGTGGCCACCGGTGTGACCAAGAAAGTCAAAATCCGCCACAATGTGCAGGAAGGCTCTTCTGTTGTGGAAAAGGAAGAGGTCGTGGCTCTGCCCATCCCCAAGGGCGTGACCGACGGTCAGCAGTTCTCGCTCCAAGGCAAGGGACACGCCTCCAATTCGGGCGGTTCTGCCGGCGACTTGATAGTGGTCATCCAGGTGAAGAACGACACCGAACTGCTACGCGACGAGGACGACCTGGTCTATAACCTCACGCTGACGTTCCCGCAGGCGGCATTGGGTTCGCCCGTCGAGATACCGACGCTGACAGGACGCGTGCGCATCAATGTGCCTGCCGGCACACAGCCCGGCACCATCCTGCGTCTCAAGAACAAAGGACTGCCCAAGTCCGACGGCTACGGCACGGGCGACCTGCTGATTAACATCCTGGTCTATGTGCCCGAGACGCTGACCGACGAGGAGCGCCGCCACATCGAGGCGCTGCGCGACAAGAGCGACTTCACGCCCTCGAAATCGAAGTGCGAGGCGATGTTCGCCAAGATACGCCACCTGTTCAAGAAATGAAAAAAGCCTCCCGAGAGCGGGAGGCTTTTTTCATTTCGAGGGGGGAGGGCGTTATTTCGAGGGGGCCGGCGTTTCGAGATGACGAGATAACGAGATTTCGAGATGACGAGGGGGGAGGGCCGGCCTTTCGAGATTTCGAGGGGGGGGGGAGGGCCGGCCTCAATATTCGCCGCTTTCGATGCCCTCGATGTCGTCGAGGCTTTGGTAGCCGTCGAGGTCCATTTCCTCGGGGTCGAAGTCGTCGGAGCCGTACATGTCGTCGTCGATGCCTCCGACGAGTTTGTCGAAGTCTTCGATTTGCTTGGGGGCTTTGCCCTTGGAGAGGGTTATTTCGGGTTTCAGGATGTGGCGTTTGTCTTCGAGCGACTTGAGCTGCATGTAGAGATAGCGTTCGCACATCGGGTCGAAGAGGAACATCACCTTGGCTCCGGGTTCCTTGCCGAACGTGTCGTCGAGGTGGGTGCGGTCCATGACCTTCGTGACGGGCAGCACAGAGTCCTTGTCGTTCATGTCAATCATGGTAATCTCGTAGTCCTTGCTCCAGTCGGCACCGCAGATGAAGAACGAGGTCATCTGATCGTTTTTGTAGTTGCAGGACTTCAGGATAATGTCCTGCAGGTCTTGGAAGGTTGCCGTCGCATCGATGTCAATCTCGCGGCGAAAATCTTCGACTTCGTCTGAAAGTATTACAAAATGATAAACCATAGCTGTTGTTTTTTTTCGTGGGAGGGGAGGGAGCCGGAGTTTCCGGAGGTCCCGGAGGGCCCGGATTTTCCGGAGATTCCGGACTTTCCGGACTTTCCGGAGCTTCCGGAGATTCCGGTCTTTCCGGACTTTCCGGTGGTTCCGAAGCTTACGATCCTATCATGCTGCGGAGGATTCCGCGGTCGGAGGAACGTATGAAATCGAGGATATGGTCACGTTCGGGGCTCTGCGGGAACTCGGCCTCGACCTTGTCGAGGGCGTGGGTGACGTTGAGGCCCGACATGTAGATGATGCGATACATCTCCTGGATGTTGAGGATGGTCTCGGCATCGATGTTGTGACGGCGCAGTCCCACGGTGTTGAGACCCACATAGACGGTGGGAACGCGGGCGGCCATGGTGTAGGGCGGTACGTCCTTGTTGATTTGTGCGCCGCCCTGAATCATGCAGTAGGCACCGATGTGGGTGAACTGGTGGATGAGGGCGCCGCCGCCTATCACGGCATTGGGCTCCACGACGACCTCGCCGGCCATCTGGACGCAGTTGCTCATGATGACGCCGTCGGAGACGTAGCAGTCGTGGGCCACATGGCTGTAGGCCATGATGAGGCAATGGCTACCCACATGTGTCACCTGCTTGGATGCCGTGCCGCGATGAACCGTGACACACTCGTGAATCTGGGTGTAGTCGCCTATTTCGGCCGTGGTGTATTCGCCCTTGAACTTGAGGTCCTGAGGCGTGGTGGCTATACAAGCTCCGGGGAAGATGTGGCAAAACTTGCCGATGCGTGCGCCGGGGAATACGGTGACGGAATTTTCGAGCACAGTTCCTTCGCCGATGACCACGTCATCGTAAATGACGCAGAAAGGTCCGATTTTCACATTGGGTCCGATTTTTGCGCCGGGATTGACAACGGCAAGGGGGGAGATAAGTTCTTCGGTCATAGTCTATGTCGTTAGTCTTTAGGTGGTTGTTATTCTTTATTCTTGATGATTTGGGCCATGAACTCGGCTTCGCTCACAATCTTGTCGCCCACGAAAGCGTAGCCCTTCATCTGGGCACAGCCGCGCCGCAGGGGTGTGAGGAAGGAGACGCGGAAGATGAGCGTGTCGCCGGGCACCACCTTCTGGCGGAACTTGACGTTGTTGATGCTCATGAAATAGGTGGAGTACTTCTCGGGTTCATCGACGCAGTTGAGCACAAGGATGCCGGAGCACTGGGCCATGGCCTCGACCTGAAGGACGCCGGGCATGACGGGTTCCTCGGGGAAGTGTCCCTGGAAGAAAGGCTCGTTGGCCGTGACGTTCTTGACGCCCACGCAATAGTCGTTGGGTTCGCACACGATAATCTTATCGACCAACTGCATGGGATAGCGGTGGGGGAGGATGGCCTTGATGCCGATGTTGTCGAGCAGCGGCTCTTTGTTGGGGTCATAGACAGGTACCTGCACCTCGGTGCGTCGCATGTCCTTGCGGACGGCGCGTGCCAACTTGTTGTTGAAGCCGTGGCCGGGACGGGTGGCCACAACGCGCCCCTGGATGTACTTGCCGATGAGGGCAAGGTCTCCGATGAGGTCGAGCAGTTTGTGACGCGCGGGTTCGTTGTCCCAGGTGAGGGGACGGTTCTGGACGTAGCCGAGCGTTTCGGCCGAGGGGGCCTTGGTCTGGATGACAGCGGCCAGTTTGTCCATCTCTTCCTGCTGTATCTTGCTGTCGTAGATGACGATGGCGTTGTCGAGGTCTCCGCCCTTGATGAGGTTGGCCGCCAAGAGCGGCTGTATTTCTCGCACGAAGACAAAGGTGCGTGCGGCAGCCACCTGCGTCTTGAAGTCGTCGAGGCTGTTGAGTACGGCATACTGGTTGTTGAGCACGGGCGACGGGAAATCGACCAGGACGGTGACGGAGAAATGGTCGTCGGGATAGATGGCGAGGTCGATGCCTTTTTCCTCGTCGATGACGTGATAGGGCTTGGTGATGCGGAACACCTCGCGCTTGGCCTCCAGTTCGACGATGCCGGCCTTCTCGATGGCTTCGCAGTAGAGGACGGAACTTCCGTCGAGGATGGGCACTTCGGGGGCATTGACCTGAATGAGGCAGTTGTCGATGTCGGCAGCATAGAGCGCTGCCATGAGGTGTTCGATGGTGGAAACGGAAATACCGTCCTTCTCAATCACCGTTCCGCGCTGGGTCTGGGTGACGTTGCTGGCCACGGCTTCAAGCACGGGCTGCCCTTCGAGATCGACGCGCTGGAAAGTGTAGCCGTTGTCGGCGGGCGCGGGGTTGAGGGTCAATGTGATGTCGAGGCCCGTGTGGAGGCCTTTGCCTGTGAAGGTAATGCTTTCCTTCAGCGTGTGTTGTTTTGTCATATTTCTTGTTGTTGAGTTTTTTTTTCGGGGGGAGCCGGATTTTCCGGATTTTCCGGATTTTCCGGATTTTCCGGAGATTCCGGAGATTCCGGGGTTTCCGGGGTTTCCGGAGATTCCGGGGCTTCCGGAGATTCCGGGATTTCCGGCCTGTTCTATTTCTTCTTTTTGAGGGTGTCGAGGTCATGCCACATCTGTTCGAGACGCTTGAGCATGACGGCCTGACGGGACCAGTCGCGGGCGGGAATGGCGGGATAGCCCATGAGCACCTGATCGGACTTGACGTTGCCGGGGATGCCGGACTGGGCGCCGACGGTGACACGGTCGCCGATGGCGATGTGTCCGGCCACACCCACTTGTCCGGCCAGCGTACACCAGTCGCCCACCTTGGTCGAACCTGCTACGCCCACCTGGGCGCAGAGAATCGTGTTCTGTCCGATTTCGCAGTTGTGCCCGATTTGTACCAGATTGTCAATTTTCGTACCCTTGCGCACAATGGTGGAGCCCATGGTCGAGCGGTCGATGGTCGTGTTGGCTCCTATTTCGTTGTTGCCCTCCAGGATGACGTTTCCGATTTGGGGCATCTTCTGATAGGCATCGCCCTGCGGCACGAAGCCGAAGCCGTCGGCACCTATCACGCACCCGGCGTGGAGTATGGAGTCGGGTCCCACTTTGCAGCCTGCATAAATCTTCACGCCGGCGTAGAGCGTTGTGCCGGCTCCGATTTCGACACCTTCGCCGATGAAGACCTGGGGATAAATCTGACAACCCTCGCCGATTTTGGCACCGCGCGAGATGTAGGAGAAAGCTCCCACCCAAGCCGAGGCCGGAACCTCGACACCCTCGGCGATGAAGGAAGGCTGTTCGATGCCCGAACGGCGGGGCGTGGTGGCCATCTGAACCATGGTGAGCAACTGGGCCACGGCGGCACGGGCATCCTCGACTTGGATGAGCGTGGGCTTCACGCCGGGCTCCACCTCGTAGCTGCGGTTCACGATGGCAACGGCAGCCTCCGTGGAGAGCAGATAATGGGCGAACTTGGGGTCGGCCATGAACGTCAGCGTGCCGGGACGGCCCTCTTCGATTTTGGAGACGTCATGCACCTTGACGGTGGCGTCGCCCACAATCGTGCCATGCAGAAATTCTGCAATTTGTTGAGCGGTAAATTCCATACTTTGCGTATTCTTTTTGCAGCAAAGATAATGTTTTTTTTTGAAATAAGGATCAATATCCTTGACTTTTCGTCAAAATACCCCTACATTTTCGTCTTTTGTCCCCTCGATTTTACTTTTTGAAGGTGAAAAAGCCGGTCTTTCCCTCGCGGTCGTACATATTTCTGGCCACCACCCCCAAGGTGCATCGCAGGTTGAGTTCGACGCAAGGATGCACCGTCAAGGAGCCGTTCTTCCGTACAATCATCATGTCCGCGCCGACCCAGCCGAGGGGGAAGTTGGAGCGGAAGGGCGTTACGGCCTCGCGGAGCCATCCGAGCAGGATGTCGCGGATGCCGGCCAACAGCAAGGAATCGGCACCCCGTCTTGCGAGGGTCGCTTCTATCTCGGCATTGGAGGCCAGAAGACCTCGGAGGTAAGTGCCCCGTGCATCGTTGTCGAAGAGGGAGTAGCCCTCGAAGGAGACGCGCCGTTCGCGGTCGATGAAAAAGAGCATCGCAAAGTCCTGCACCTTGTCGTACCAGGGTTCGGCCAGGATGCATCCCATCCGACGGAGCACGTGCAGCCCTCGGCGGCGGAGCGAGGCACTGTCCTGGGCGGGATGGAGCGAAAGGCCGCGTCCGCTGCTGCTCCAAGGGCTTTTGAGCACGTAAGTGTCCTTCTCGTGGAGGGACAGATACCTGTCGAGCGCCTCGGCACTGTCGATGCGTTCGGGGAGGGCGATGGCGGGACAAAGCTCCCTCATGCGAGACAATATGGAGAGTGTCTGTTCGCGGCTCGAAAGGCGGCGTATCTCGTGAAGTTCCCCGTCGGAGGGCAGAGCCTCGAAGGGCACCCCGCTCCGGCGCAGTTCCGCGCGAGAATCCCAGTTCCAGCCCCAGGGCAGGGGTCCTTGGCCGAGCCGTTGCCACCAGGGCGCAAGAGATTCGCCGCGTGCGGCCAGTTCGACAGCCATGCGCGGCGGATTGAAATGCTTCACGCCATTGGCCAGCGCCATGTCGTGTTCCGGAAAGAAAAGTCTCATCCCGTGATGTGAGAATAGGTGGCCGACATCGTGAGCCAGGTCATTGCGATGGAGAGAATCAGTTTGAAGCCTGTGGTGAGCAGAAACGAGATGAAGGAAATCACGGCCACCTTGAGGCTTCGGCCCAAAGTGGCTCCGTGGATGAGTTCTCCGATGAGAGCCCCCAGGAAAGGTCCCCAAATGATGCCGGACGGCAAGAAGAACAACCCCACGACAGTGCCGATGGTCGTGCCCGTCACACCCGGCTTGGAGCCGCCTCCCATTTTGGTCAGGAGAACGGGCGCCACATAGTCGAGGATGGAGACAACCACGGTGAGCGTGAACATCACAAGCACCGTGGAGCCGGAAATCTCGCCCGGGAAAAGAAAATAGGCGGTCAGCATGCCGGCAAACGTGAGAGGAGGACCGGGCAGGGCGGGAACGACGGCTCCGACGATGCCGGTGAGCGCCAAGAGGATGGCGACGATGACGAGTATGACGGTAAGTGTTGTCATTGCAACAGGACAAACAAAGCGGTGGAAAAATGTATTTTTTTCTTAAAAAACACTGCAAAGATAAAGAAAATTCTCCAAATATTTCGATATTTCACATATTTTTTTTATCTTTGCACCGATTAATTTGCAAGTTTTAGTACAAACCAAGAAAAAAGATGATTAAAACCACCTTACTGACCGCGTTGGCGTCGCTCTGTGTATTCACTGCCGTCAATGCCAAGGCGAAGCCGAGGCCGGCCTCCGGTCCCTGGCAACAAGCCGACTCAATCGTGAATGCAATCAAAAAGACACAGTTCCCCGACCGGGTATATAATATCACGGATTTCGGAGCCAAGGCCGCCGTTCCGCAACGGCGTTTGGCCCTGGCCCACGATGCCATCAATCTGGCCATCGTCACCTGTTCGCAGGAAGGCGGCGGCACGGTAGTGATTCCCGACAGCACCTACATCACGGGTCCCATCACGATGATGAGCAATGTGAACCTGCATCTCTCGGACGGTGCCGTGCTGAAATTCTCGACCGAGCCCAATCTCTATTTCCCCGCCGTGCTGACGCGTTGGGAAGGTTTGGATTGTTACAATACGCATCCGCTGATTTACGCCTACGGCTGCACCAACATCGCCCTCACGGGCAAGGGCAAACTCGACGCGCAGGCCACGAACGACAACTGGTGGGCGATGTGCGGAGCCGAGCACTACGGATGGTCGGACGGCAAAGTGAGCCAGCGCAACGGTTCGCGAGCCCAGCTTCTGCAGTGGGGCGAGAGCCAGACCCCCGTCTATCTGCGCCAGTTTACGGCCAATGACGGCATGCGTCCGCAGTTTGTCAACTTCTACCGCTGCACGCAGGTGCTCATTGAGGACGTGACGTTGGAAAGCTCGCCTTTCTGGGTGATTCACCCCCTGTTCTGCAACGACCTGATAGTGCGCCGCGTGAAGGTGAACAACCAAGGTCCCAACGGCGACGGCTGCGACCCCGAGTCCTGCAACCGCGTCCTGATTGAAGGCTGCACGTTCAACACGGGCGACGACTGCATCGCCATCAAGAGCGGACGCAACATGGACGGACGCAAGTGGAACACCCCCTCGCAGAACATCGTGGTGAGAGACTGCCACTTTGCAGCCGGGCACGGCGGCGTGGTGATAGGTTCGGAGATTTCCGGCGGTTACCGCAACCTCTATGTGGAGAACTGCACGATGGACTCGCCCAACTTGGACCGCGTGATACGTATCAAGACCAGTTCCTGCCGAGGCGGAACGATAGAGAACATCTATGTGAGAAACGTGGAGGTGGGACAGTGCCGCGAGGCGGTGCTCCGCATCAACCTCGACTACGAACACAACGAGGTGTGTCGTCGCGGCAACAATCCCGTTGTGCGTAACGTCAACCTCGAGAACGTCAACTGCAAGAAGTCCCGGTTCGGCATTTACCTCATCGGTCTGGAGGACGAATGCAACCTCTATGACGTGAACGTCAAGAACTGCAACTGGAGCAACGTGGAGAAAGGACGTCACAACCTGCGCGGAAAGTACCGCAACATCCGACAAACCGATGTGCTCCTCAACGGCGAGAACAGTCCCGCCATTCCGGATGTGCTCTGAAGTTCCAATCGCCGGGAAACCGGCGATTTGTGTATTATGAAACTCCCCTTTACCTCCGAAGTCCCCGACCTTGACCGCAAGACGTGCGAGCGGCAAGGGATTGACAGCTACGAGCTGATGAACCGCGCGGCCGGGGAACTGGCCCGCTGGTTCTGCTCACGCATAACGTCGCGCGAGACCCGCATCACACTCTTCGCCGGGCCCGGCAACAACGGAGGCGATGCGCTGGTGCTGGTGCGCCTGTTGCGGGAGAAAGGCTACAGGAATGCGACGGCCTATCTGGTGCCTTCGCCGTCGGGCCGTCTGTCGGGCGATTGCGAACGTGCCTTCCGCGATGCCGGCGAGGCGGCTGTGATGATGACCCTGTCCACGGAACTGCCCGCAACGGGGCCGGACGACTGGGTGGTGGACGCACTCTTCGGCAGCGGCTTGAACCGTCCGATAGAAGGCATGTTCGGCTATATGACCGACCGCATCAACGAGTCGGAAGGCACCGTAGTGTCCATCGACGTGCCGTCGGGGCTGACGGGCGAAGAAGGTGTCAAGGGCAAATGCGTACAGGCAGACTACACCCTCACCTTCACCCATCCCAAGCTCTCGATGCTTTTTCCCGAGGGCGGAAGTTATTGCGGAGAAGTCACGGTCCTGGACATCGGCATCGATGCCGAGGCCATCGCCAATTCGGTCTCTCCATATTATATTATAGAGGAGAGGGAAATGGCGGCGCTGCTCAAACGACGGTCGCGTTTCAGCCACAAGAACGACTACGGACAAGCCCTCCTCGTGGCCGGGTCGCGGGGCATGATGGGGGCTGCACTGCTGGCGGCCAGAGCCTGTATGCGCAGCGGCGTGGGACTGCTCACGGTGCATGTGCCGGGCTGCGGCTATGAAATCCTGCAACAGGGTTGCCCGGAAGCCAAGTGCGAGACGGACACGCATCCCGACCATTGGAAGAGCCTGCCCGACAAAGAGGCCGGATGGGATGCCATCGCCGTGGGACCGGGTTTGGGACAGGCTTCCGAGACCGGCCAGGCCTTGCAGGAATTGCTTCGCACTGCGGTGCGCCCCATGGTGATAGACGCCGACGCCCTGAATCTCATCGCCGCACATCCCGACAGGCTGACCCTCCTTCCCCGCAACTCCATCCTCACGCCCCATCCGGGCGAGGCACGGCGACTGCTCAAAGCCGCCGGAAGCCGCTTCTCCGACTGGGAAGCTCCTCCCGCAGAGACCTCGCTGCAGCTGCTGCGTGGCCTGCGGATGCTGGCACAGAAACTGTATGTCAACATCGTATTCAAGGGAACCTATACGGCAGTGATAGGAGCCGACGGAAGCGTCCGCTTCAATTACGGTCACGGACATCCCGGCATGGCTGTGGGCGGTTCGGGCGACACGCTCACGGGAATCCTACTGTCCCTCCTGGCACAACATTACGAACCGAAGGATGCAGCCGCCCTCGGCGTGACACTCCACAACCTCGCGGCCGATGCGGCTTTGGACGGAGAAAGCGAAGAATCCTTCCTTCCGAGCGACCTCATTTCGCACCTCGGCGCAGCATTTAAGGCCATCAAAAGGGGAATAAACGCATAAAAAAGTCTCATTTTGGCGACAAATATCCATTTTTTTTGAAAAAACATTTGCAATTTCAAAAAAAATACGTACATTTGCAGCAACATTCTTAACACTAAAAACTTTTTTACGACAATGGCTTACAAGATTATCGAAATCGAAGGCATCGGCGAAGTTTATGCACAGAAACTTCAGGATGCAGGTGTCAAAACCACAGAAGACCTTCTCAAGAACTGCGCTGCCCCCGCCGGCCGCAAGGCTTTGGCCGAGAAGACAGGTATCTCAGAGAAACTCATTCTCAAGTGGACCAACCATGCAGACCTTTTCCGCATCAACGGTATCGCAGGCCAGTTTGCAGAACTGCTCGAAGCAGCCGGTGTTGACACCGTGAAGGAATTCCGTCATCGCGTAGCTGCCAACCTCCAGCCCAAGCTTGAGGAAGTGAACAAAGAGAAGAACCTCTGCAACCGCGTTCCTTCCGTTACAGAAGTGGAGAAGATGATAGCTCAGGCCAAGGAGCTCGAGCCCATCATCACCTATTAATCCCGCGTCATCATAAAAAATCCCGTCCGACAATCATCGGACGGGATTTTTTATTCTATTCTCTTGTAGTTCTGTACATCATCGGTGATGATGCAGGGACGGGCGTCGGGACGTAGGAGCTCGAAGTTGACGTTGTCGAGACGGAGGCCGTCAACGTGGCGGGCGAACATTCCGTAGGAAGGAGTGGGACCGGCCCAACGGGGCTCGGGATAGTTGGTTCCCTGTTCGCGATAGGGCGTGGAGGCCAGTTCCTGAGCCTGTGCCTCGGTCGTGCCGCCCCGGCTGCTGACATAGATGTTGGAGAGGGTGATGTTGCGGAGGGGCGCGCCTTCCATGCCCGTGACGATGATGCCGGCAAGGGAATCGACATCGTTGGCCACTACATTATTAATATATATATTCTGTCCCGTCGAAACGCCCACGGAATCCTGCGGGCCGCGATAGCGGGAGCCGGTGGTAATGTAGATGGGATAATGGTGCACGTGGTTCATCGTGATGTTATCGACCACAATGTTACGCATCAGACCTCCATCGACTTCCTCGAAGGCCAAGCCGGAGCTCCAGTGGCAGGAGCAGTTGGTGATGGCGATGTCCTGATATCCGCCGTTGCTCTCGGTGCCCAGTTTGATGCGACCGCACACCCAGTTGACCTCCTCGGGGATGTAGGAGCCGTCGAGGAGGCACCCTTCCTTGTAGCCGGTGACTGTACAATTGTCGATGAGGATGTGTTCGCAGGCAACGTTCCGCTTGAGTGCAAAAGAACTCTTGAGCACGATGGCATCGTCGTGGGGCGTATTGACACGCGTGTTGGTGACAGAGATGTATTTGCAGCAGTCGATGTCGATGCCGTCGCGGTTGGTGTCGATGGTCACATTGTCTATCGTGCCGATGTCGCACCCGGTGATGATGATGGCAAAATGGCCGCCCCGCGAGATGGTGATGTCGCGGATGGTGATGTTGCGGCAGAGTTTGAGGGCAATGGCTTTGTCGCCCATGCCGATGCTGCCGCCCAGCACAATGCCGGCTTTCTCTTTGTCCTTCTTGGTGAGGTTGGAACCGTCAATCATGCCGTGTCCCGTGATGGAGACGTTGCTCTGTCCTTCGGCCCAGATGAGGCTGTTGTGGAAGAAGGTGTGACCGCCGTCCTGGTACATGGGTCCTTCCCAGGGTTCGCTTTCATCGTAGGCGTTGAGTTTTTGGGGGGCTGCTTTGATGACGGCCCCGGGAGACAAATGCAACTCAATGTTGCTCTTGAGGTGGATGCTGCCGCAGAGCCAGGTGCCTGCCGGCACTTCGACGGTTCCGCCGCCGTCGGCGACAGCTGCATCGATGGCTGCGTTGAGAGCGGGGGAGTCGAGCGTCTTGCCATCGCCTTTGGCTCCGTAGTCGCGCACGTCATACACTTTTGCATGGGCCGAAACGAGGAGTCCGGCCAGACAGAGGAGGGAGAGAAATCGCTTCATTTTATTTCTGTTGTTTTTTTAGGTGGTTTCTTTTTCGGAGGTTCCGGATTTTCCGGATTTTCCGGAGGTTCCGGATTTCCCGGATTTTCCGGAGGTTCCGGATTTTCCGGATTTTCCGGAGTTTCCCGGATTTTCCGGAGTTTCCCGGATTTTCCGGACTTTCCGGATTTCCCGGATTTTCCGGATTTTCCGGAGTTTCCGGATTTTCCGGACTTTCCGGACTTCCCGGATTTCCCGGATTTCCCGGATTTTCCGGAGTTTTCCGGATTTTCCGGAGCTTCCGGAGTTTCCGGAGTTTCCGGCTTATCTTTCCGCCAGGTCGTCGAAGAGGGCCTGGAGGAGGGCTTTGCCCCAACGCTCGGCTTTGCCTTCGGGGTCGAAGGTGCCGTCAAGGCCGTGGCCGTCGTATTCGTTGTCCTGGATGTAGCGGATGCTGTCGGTCAGGAATCCGAAGCCGTCGGGCCAGGTGTATTCCACGAAGCGGGGCGCACCGGCATCAAAGATGTCGTGGCTGAAGTTGAAATCGTCGTGGGGCAGCCCCAGCTGGCTCAGCAGCGTAGCCGCGATATCGACTTGGGAGGCGAGGGCAGGGACGGTGATCGGACGGGCGATTGCGCCGCCGGTCCACAACATGGGAATGAGCTGTCGCTTCATCTCGTGGTTCTGCACGCCGGGAGGATAGTTGGCATAGCCGTGGTCGGCCACGGCGATGACCAGCAGATTGTCCCACGAGGGAGACACGCGCAGCCGGTCGATGAAAAGACCCAGACACGAATCGGTGTAAGCCACAGAGTTGATGTAGGGGTCGTCGAATCTGCCGAAGGGCGTATCGAAGGGTTCGTGGCTCGAAAGGGTGAGCGTGGCTTTGAAGAACGGGGCCAACGTGCTGTCGCGTCGCTGGGCCTCGGTTTCCATACCTATTATATTATAGAGGCGGTCGAAAAGAAATTCGTCGGGGGCTCCGGCTTGAATGGTGAGCTGTTCGGAGGGGAAGTCGTCCTTCTCGACAATGTCGTCAATGGCACCGGCATGGAGGAAGCCTTTGAGATTGGTGAACCCGGCATCGCCTCCGTAGATGAACTGTGTGGTCCAGCCGTATTCGCGGAGCCGCTGGGGGATGTACTGGAGCGACCCTACCTTGGCGGGATTGTTCATAACGGTGTAGCAGGGCTGGGAAGGATAGGCCGCAAGTACGGAGGCCATGCCGCGGTCGGTACGGAAAGAGTTGGCGTAGAAGCGTGTGAAAGCTACGCTCGATGAATAGAGCTCGCCGATGCACGGCATAATGGCAGGATTGGCCTCCGGCGAAAGGGCGTGGCACGCCATGCCGGAGAACGACTCGAGAAGAATGAGCAAAATGTTGGGACGCTTCACGGAGAGGAGCGAAACGGAAGGCCCGGCGGGCAGGCTGTCGGACGGAGCCTGAAGGCTCGGGACGGATTCCAATTCGGCGAGAGCCGCACGGCAGTCCTCATCGCCCATGAACCGATATTGCGCACGGAAGTCGGACGGACGGTTGAGCGAGTACCAAACGGAATAGACCGGGTTGATGGCCGCCTGGTTGAGGCGCATGTCGGTGGTGTAGTAGGCCGTGCCGAGCGTGACAGAACGTTCGAGAAGAATGAAAAACAGAATCATGGCAAGAGCCATGAGGATGTGGGAGAGGCGATGGCCTGTGGCGCGTTCGATGGTGAAACGCGAAGAACGGTCCGTGGCCGTCTGCTTGTTGGGGCTGACGGCGGGGAAAAGGCGGCGGAGAGGCTTCTGGATAAGCCACAGAAAAAGAATCAAGGCAATGGGCGAGGCAACGAGCGCTGCCGGCGGAGACAGTTTGAGCGCCTCGACGGGGTCGTCGAAGAGGTAGATGAGAGGTGTCGTGTCAAGACGGAACCCCCAAAAGCCGTAGAGCACGAAATCGACCCCCAGAAACGTCAGAACAGGCAGGATGATGATGCTGAACCAGAGGCGCATCGTGATGTCATGCCAGGCTCCGGGACGCAGGATGCGCACGATTTCGAGCGCAAAGGGCACCAGCATAATGAGGCCGGAGACGGTGAAGTCGTGGGCGAAGCCATGGGAAAGAGCCTTGAGCCAGTCAAGCAGCGAGTAGGCCCTGTAAATGTCCCAATAACAGAACATAAAGATGAGTCTGCAAAGCTCAAAAAACAGCACAAAGGCCAAAAAGATGGCTATTTTTTTCTTCATAAACGAAGTTTTTGACATTTTTACGGGTGCAAATATACAAAAATTCGCGAAAACTTTGTATCTTTGCAGCCGAAAAAAGACGGTTTTATGGAAAAATTAGAAAGAATCAACAAATATTTGAGCGAAACAGGCGTTTGTTCGCGACGCGAAACGGACGCTTTGATTGCTGACGGGAGAGTCGAGGTGAACGGCGTGACGGCCCGGGTGGGGCAGGTCATCGACACCGAAACCGACACCGTGACTGTCGATGGACAGAAAGTCAATCCCGAGAATCCGTTGGGCAACGCCATCTCGGCGGAGAGTTATGAGAAAACCCACAGGACTCCCTGGTGGGTGGAGCATAACGAAGAGAAAGCCGAACGGCTGGAAGAGATGCGTCAGAACCCCAAAAGCAAACTGGTGCGTCACAATCCACAGGGCAAAAAGTTTGTGAAGATTCCCAAGTCGCAGCTCACGCCCGCCGAACTGGCCGCACGG
This sequence comes from uncultured Bacteroidales bacterium, assembly GCA_937899265.1. Lineage (GTDB taxonomy): Bacteria > Bacteroidota > Bacteroidia > Bacteroidales > UBA3663 > Liminaster. The sequence continues at coordinate 36,410 of CALBPV010000002.1, read as the reverse complement.
GAAGCCAAACGCGAAGAGAACCGTAAGGCCAAGACCTTCAGCGAAGCCCTCTCGGACAAACAGAAACTGATGAACGTGAAGGTGAGGCGCGTGGAAGGTGTCAATCCCAAGGCCAAAGCACAGCGCCCGGGAGGCACGAGAAGAAAGAAATAAACAGCAGAAAAGAAACGGCACATCCCGGACGGTGTGCCGTTTCTTTTTCCTTTATTTGGCAGGAGCTATCTCGACGGCATAGACATTCTCATAGCCGTTAATTCTGATTTTTATCAAGAATTTGAGAATTGGAGAATTTTTCTCTTTCTTGAACCGTGAACCATGAACCATGAACCGTGAACCGTGAACCATGAATCGTCCCGTCCGTTAATCCATTCGGCGGATTAATGGTGGAAGAGGCGGATGCCGATGAAGGCCATGGCGATGCCGTACTTGTCGGCGGTGGCAATCACATTGTCGTCGCGCACCGAGCCGCCGGCCTCGGCAATCCACCGGACACCGCTTTTGTGGGCCCGCTCGATGTTGTCGCCGAAGGGGAAGAAAGCATCGGAACCGAGGGAGACACCCGTGTTTTGGGCCAACCACGCTTTCTTTTCTTCGCGAGTGAAGACGGCAGGTTTCTCGGTGAAGAAATTCTGCCAAACGCCGTCGGCAAGCACATCGTCGTGGTCCTCGCTGATATATACGTCGATGGTGTTGTCCCGGTCGGCACGGCGGATGCCTTCCTTGAAGGGAAGGTTGAGCACCTGAGGAGCTTGACGAAGCCACCAGATGTCGGCCTTGTTGCCGGCGAGACGTGTGCAGTGGATGCGGCTCTGCTGGCCGGCGCCGATGCCGATGGCCTGTCCGTCCTTGACGTAGCATACGGAGTTGGACTGGGTGTATTTGAGCGTGATGAGCGCTATCATGAGGTCGCGCCGCGCCGCCTCGGGGATGTCTTTGTTTTGGGTGGGGATGTTGGCGAAGAGAGTCGGGTCGTTGAGCTTCACTTCGTTGCGAAGCTGTTCGAAGGTGATGCCGAAGACCTGCTTGCGTTCCAGGGGCTCGGGCGTGTAATCCGGGTCGATTTGGAGCACACAATAGGTGCCTTTGCGTTTGTTTTTCAGAATGTCGAGGGCTTCGGCCTCATAGCCGGGGGCAATGATGCCGTCGCTGACCTCCCGGTTGATGAGTTTGGCGGTGGCAACGTCGCAGACATCGGAGAGAGCGATGAAATCGCCGAAGGACGACATGCGGTCGGCACCGCGTGCACGGCAGTAGGCCGAGGCGAGGGGCGTGAGTTCGTAGTCATCGGTGAAATAAATCTTCTTCAATGTGTCGGAGAGGGGAAGACCTACGGCCGCACCGGCCGGCGAAACATGTTTGAACGACGTGGCGGCTGGAAGACCCGTGGCCTCCTTGAGCTCCCTGACCAATTGCCAGGAGTTGAAGGCATCGAGAAGGTTGATGTAGCCGGGACGGCCGTTGAGGACGCTGAAGGGAAGTTCCCCTTCGGTCATGAAAACGCGAGCGGGTTTCTGGTTGGGATTGCACCCGTACTTGAGTTCGAGTTCTTTCATTTTAATTTGAAACTATGGAAATTTGGACGCAAATATAGCGTTTTCCGGCGAAAAATGGGACATTTCATAAGAATATTTAAGGATTTAATGATTTTTTGAACCCGAAAAGTCAGGAAATTGCCTGAAAAATACTATCTTTGCAAACTACAAATACTAAATTATGGACAAGAAAAATCGAATAAAGGCGGTCGTAACTCTCGCCTCGGGAATTGTGATGTTGACAGCTTGCAGCCAAAGCGGCAGCGGACACAGTGCGAAGACTCCCATTGACAGGAAGTCCCTTCTGGAAAGAAACAGTCCTGTGGTGACGGCTTTTGACTCACTGGCCTCACTGACAGTGGGCAACGGCGATTTTGCATTCACCGTGGATGCCACAGGTCTTCAGACCTTCCCCGTGGAGTATGCTTCCGGCGTGCCGTTGGGCACACAGAGCACGTGGGGCTGGCATTCGTGGGGCAACCCCAAAGGCTTCAAAATCGAAGACACTTATCTCGAATATGACTTCGGACACGGCCACAAAGAACTCTATACAACCAAGAACAAGGACAGCGAGCGGGCAATGGAAGCCTATAACTACTTCCGCGAGAATCCCCACCGTCTGCATTTGGGCAACATCGGCTTCCGGCTGCCCGAGGGAACGACGTATGCCTCATTCTCGGATGTGCATCAAAAACTCGACTTGGAGGACGGCGTGATAGCAAGCAAATTCCGCCTTGGCGGAGTGAAATATGAAGTGGAGACGGCCTGCAACCCGAAGGCCGACCAGATAGCCGTCAAAGTGAAAAGCGACGGCGACCCCTTGCCGATTGTCATTTCGATGCCTTATCCCACGGGAAAACATGCCGACAATGCCTGCGACTGGAAAGACGACAAACGGCTGCATTACACCTACGATACGCTCAAGGCTCCCAAGCGGCTCGAATTGACGCATTGGTTCCCGAAAGTGATTGTGGCCGAGGAACTGAACGCAGCCGTGGAACACGACTATACCTACGGCGTGGCCATCGAATGGACAGGCAACACCGAAATGAAAATCGAGCGGAAGGGCGACAACCGAATCGTGCTTCTTCCATCGACGAAGGATTATTCTTTCACCGCCTGGTTCTATCCCGTCGGCGACCGCAAAAGCGTGGCCGAATATTACGACCATCGTCAGGACCCCCTCGATGCGAAAGACGTTTTCCAAGCCTCGGAGAATTACTGGAAACACTATTGGCAGAAAGGAGCCATGGTGGATCTTTCAGGCACAAAAGCAGAGGGCGCACGGGAATTGGAACGCCGCATCGTGCTCTCACAGTATCTTTTGGCCGTCAACTGCGCAGGAAGTGTCCCCCCTCAGGAAACAGGTCTGACCTATAACTCATGGTTCGGAAAATACCATCTGGAAATGATATGGTGGCATCAGGCCCAGTTCGCTTTGTGGGGACACCCCGAGAAACTGGATCATACCCTCCGGTGGTATAAACACGCAGAACCCGTGGCTCGTCTGATTGCCCAAAGACAGGGCTTCAAAGGAGTGCGCTGGATGAAGATGACCGACCCCTCGGGCACGGAAGCTCCGTCGAACGTAGGTTCGTTCCTCATCTGGCAACAGCCCCACATTATCTATCTTGCGGAGCTGCTTTACCGCGCTGCGGTGGCCCAGGAGGCACAGGGCGACCACAGTTTCCGGGCTCAGGATGTGTTGGACCGTTATTACACCCTGGTGCAGGAAACCGCCGAGTTTATGTTCGACTTCGCAGACTACGACGGCATGGAGGGACGTTATGTGCTGAAAGGCGCCATTCCCGCTCAGGAAACACTGAAGGCTTCGGAAACGCAAAACACCCCCTTTGAACTCTCCCAGTGGCATTACTGCATGGGCGTGGCTCAGCTGTGGAGAGAAAGAAAGGGACTGCAAAGAAATATGGAGTGGGAGGAACTCATCGACAAACTCTCGCCGTTGACATATATCTCGGAAACAGACACCGACCTGACCGAGGACGAAAAGACCTATATCGCCCAATACGGCAAACTCTACCTGGCTGCCGAGACGGCACGCGAAACCTATCGCGACATCCGTTTTACCTCGGACCACATGGCGGTGCTGGGCGCTTTGGGCATTTTCCCGAAGACACCGCAGGTGCGCGCCGATGTGATGTCAAATACGCTGCATTGGGTTTGGGACAACTGGAACTGGGGCAAGACCTGGGGATGGGATTATCCGATGACATCCATGTGTGCAGCCCGTCTGGGCGAGAAACAAATCGCGGTGGATGCCCTCGTGGTTCCGAAGCGTACCAATACGTATCTGGTGTCGGGACACAATTATCAAGATTCGAGACTGCGTCTTTACCTGCCCGGCAACGGAGGTTTGCTGACGGCTGTCGCCGCCCTTTGTGCAGGATGGGACGGTTGCGAGGAAGAGAATCCCGGATTCCCCGAAGGTTGGGATGTGAAGTGGGAAGGCTTGCAGCCGTTGCCATAAGAAGAGGAGCAGCCAGACGTGAGTCTTTCAGATAAATACTGGTCACTGCCGTCGCGACAACGCCGTCTGGCGGGGTGGAGCATTGTAGCGCTCGGCATCGCCCTCTTCCTCGTGCTGGTCTGGGGTGTCATCAAGGGTGTCGAGGCCATCCTTGAGCGGATTTCGTGGGGGACGGAAATGGAAATGCCGACAGCCCGTTTCCCCGAGGGCAAACGTTGGACGGACAGAACTTTCGTCCTGACCAACGGGAAACACCCCCGTCGCACGATGCATCTGGCGCGGGATTTCAATGACATCAACGACACGCAACTTGCCGCAGCACAGCGGCTGGGCATCCGTCCCTGTGAAAAACGGGAAGACTTCGACGGCTTGTTGGATGCCGGAAAACTTGTGCGGCTGGAAAATTGCAAATATTACAAGATGGACAGAATGACCCATTCGGTGCCTTACATGGTTCCGGAAGCGTCGGATTTTCTGTTGGCTCTGGGTGCCCTTTTCCAAGAGTACAGCGGGACGGAGACCAGATTCGTAGTGACTTCGGTGCTGCGGTCCGGCTCGGATGTCAAAAGTCTGTCGAAAAGCAATGCCAATGCCACCCGGAATTCATGCCATTGCTACGGCACGACCATAGATATCACCTACAACCGCTTTGACCACCACGGAGCCTCCCGTTCAGACGGACAACTCAAAGTGGATTTGGCCCGGGCTCTCTGGGATTTGAAGAACTCAGGCCATTGCTATGTGAAATACGAAAAGAAACAGGCGTGCTTCCACTTGACGGTCAGACCGTGACATAAAGTACCCGACGGGTGTTCCCGTCGATTTTTGTCAGTTCGGAAACACGCAACCCCGTAACCCACAGAATCCTGCCCCCGGCATCGGCGAGAAGCCAGGTGCTGAGTTTTTGCAGGGGCGTATAGCCGGCATTGGAGAAGAGGTCGGAGACCAGTTTCTCCCTGCCGTTCATGCCGAGGGGAGCGATGCGTTCACCTCCGCGCCAATGGCAGAACCGAAGGGGTTGCTGAACCTTGTCGGCATCGGCGTAGAGTTCATAGGGGTCGGCTTTGCGAATCTCGGAGCGCAGACTGTCGGTAAGAGGTTTTTCCTCGCTGTAATATTGGGGCTGGGGGTCGTCGGGCAACGGAAGATGTACACCGAACAGCGCGGGAACGACGGTCAAACCGCCCGCCATGGCTCGGCGGTCCATGAAACTCCAGAAACTGTCATTGGCAAAAACCGTGTGCTTCCATTGCTCAAATGCCTTGAACATGGACGGAATCCATGCAGGTATGATTTGAGCGTCGGGATACAACAGGCGGAGCAGTGCCCGGAGCATCTCCTCGGGGTCCTTTTCGCGCATGAGGTCGTGGAACCTTATCGTGAAGCATTCGTAGCCCTCGATTTCGCGCTGTTCGACAAAACGGGAACGGAGCGATTTCATGCCGGCATCGAATACAAATCGGAGATTGCCGAGGTTGCGGGCCGTGACGCTGACGCCCATAGCCGCATTGGGGTTGATTTGGAGCATCAGGGGGAGCAGACGGTTGCGAATCCGGTTGCGGGTACAGTCGTCGGTCAGATTGGTGGAGTCGGTGACCCATGAAACACGGTTTTCCTCAAGATAGGCTTGGATTTCTTCGCGCCACAGACACAGCAGCGGACGGCGATAGAAGTCACGGGCAGGGGAGATGCCCTGAAGTCCGGCCAAGCCGGTGCCGCGCATCAGGTTGAAGAGCACCGTTTCGACCGTGTCGTTGAGGTGATGCCCCAAGGCAACGTATCGAATGGAGGGGTCGGACTGCCGAAGCGTTTCCCAATAGTCGTAGCGCAGTTCGCGACAGGCCAACTCCAAAGAACATTTGTGGGCGGAGGCATAGGCCGGCGCATCGAAACGATGGCTCAGGAAGGGAACCTGCCAATCGGAACAGAGCTGTCGGCAAAACGCCTCGTCGCGGTCAGCCTCCGCCCCGCGAATGCCGAAGTTGAAGTGGATGGCCCGAACGCGATACCCCAATTGACGGAGGATGAAAAGGGTGGCCACGGAGTCACATCCCCCGCTCAGTCCTACAAGAACGGAGGCTTCGCCCGGGGCGGATGACAGAACTTCGCCGTCGAAAAGACAACGGGACTGAATAAACGCTGAAACTTTTTCGGAAATCGTCATAATTGCCGCAAAGATAGCGAATTTTGACGGATGGAGTTGCAACAAAGGCGAAGAAAATGCCGGAAATTGAAAAAAATAAGGGAAATAATTGGAAATGTGAGAAATTTTCAATATCTTTGCGGCGATTTTAAATGAAATAATAACGAACAACTATATGTTAATTGACAAAATCAACGAACTCAAGGCCGAGATTGAAGAACTCAAGGCAGAAAATGCCGAGCAAATCGAGGCGATGAGAATCAAGTATCTCAGCAAAAAGGGCGCAATCAACGACCTGATGGCCGAGTTCCGCACGGTGGCTGCCGACCAAAAACGCGAATTGGGCCAGGCCATCAATGCCCTCAAGCAAACCGCTACCGACAAGCTCAATGCGCTCCGGGAAAATGTCGCTTCCGAAGATCATGTGGAAGCCGACATCGACTTGACCCGCACGGCTTATCCGGCAGAGGTCGGAACACGCCACCCCCTCAGTATTGTGAAGCAGGAAATCATCAATATCTTCACCAAACTCGGCTTCAGCGTGGCTGAAGGTCCCGAGGTGGAAGACGACTGGCATGTGTTCAGCGCCCTGAACTTTGCCGAAGACCATCCGGCTCGCGATATGCAGGACACCTTCTTCATCCAACGCAACCCCGATGTCCTGCTCCGTACCCACACTTCGAGTGTTCAGGTACGTGTGATGACCACGCAGAAACCGCCCATCCGTGTGATTTGCCCGGGCCGTGTGTATCGCAACGAGGCGATTTCGGCACGTGCGCACTGCTTCTTCCATCAGGTGGAAGGTCTCTATGTGGACAAGAATGTTTCGTTTGCCGATCTCAAGCAAGTGCTTCAGGCTTTTGCGAGCGAGATGTTCGGAAGCGACACGCAAATCAGATTGCGTCCGTCCTATTTCCCCTTCACGGAGCCAAGTGCCGAAATGGACGTGAGCTGCACCCTTTGCCACGGTAAAGGATGCGCCATGTGCAAAGGTTCCGGGTGGCTGGAAATTCTGGGCTGCGGCATGGTCGATCCCGCCGTGCTCGAAAGTTGCGGCATCGATTCGAAAGAATATACAGGCTACGCTTTCGGTATGGGCGTGGAGCGTATTGCCAACTTGAAATACAGGGTGAATGACCTCCGACTCTTCTCGGAGAACGACCAGCGCTTCCTCGACGAATTTGAGGCTGCTCACAATTAAGGATTGTCCCTTGTGCAAGGGAATCCGACCATTGAAAGAATAACTCGGATCGCTCCTCCCTTCGAAGGAGCGATACCCATTTAAAAACGACACCTTTATAATATATGGGACGAACATTGTTACTGCTTCTCGGGTTGGCGCTTGGAGGAATACTTCACGCACAACAGGTTCTGCGCGTACCCCGCAAGGCACAGGACAAATGGCAAAAGACATTGCTCGAAGGCGGCATGCGACGATGGGACAATGATTATCTGCGTCTCGACCATTCGGTTGTGGGCAGTCTCGTCTCGATGAACTTTGTGGACGGTTACAAATGGGGAATCCATGATTTCGCCGTGGGACGTATCTTCAGGGATTGCAGCCGCCTGGAACTGCGTCCGCGTTTGATGTGGGCACAAGACCGTCATGTGTGGATGGGCGGCGCGACAGTGCGTTATCATATTACACCGTCCAAATACGGATATGTGGAGCTGAACGGCGGCAAGTGGTCCGAAGATTTCGACCGGGATGCCGTACTGACGGAGCAGGCCAATTCTCTCTTCTCCGCCCTGTTCGGATGGAACCATGTAAAACTGTATGAACGTGTCGGGGCAGAAGTCAAAGGCTCGATAGCCCTGACAGGCGTGACCCAACTCTCCGGACATTTGTCATGGGAACAACGCGAACTGATGGAAAACCATCGCGTGCATGGCCTCAGCAAGGCCGAAGGCAAGTGGAATGTGCCCGCCAACTATATCGTCGATGCGAGAAACCTCAATCCGGCAACGGCGCGTCAACCGAGGTGGAATCTGTGGAAAGCCGGATTGCAATTGGATTACATTCCGGGACGCAAGATTCATGTGCTCAACGACATGGATGTGGAAGCCCGCAGCACTCTGCCGGTCTTTTCGCTGCAGTTGGAAACCGGGTGGAATCATCCGAACGACGATGAGGTCAATCGCGGGTTCCTGAGCCTCGACTTGAGTGCGTCTCATACCCTGCGGTGGGAGGATAACCTTCACGAATTGAAGCTTTACGGCTCCGTGGGTGGATTTCTTGTCCACAAAGACGTGGATTTGATGGATTTCCGGCACTTCGATGTGCAGGCCTTCTCCTGGGGCGAAAGAAAAGACAGGACAGGCTATGCCTTGAGCAGCAGAACGACGGGCGATCTCACCCAATTTGCGCTGTTGGACAATTACGAGCTGTCAACCGACCTCTGCTGGACAGAGGCGCACGGAGAATGGAACATGGGCATGCAGGGGCTGAGCCGGTGGTTGGCAAAATACGGATTTACGGACTTCGTGCAAGCGCATGCCGTCAAAGTCGATGGAGCTCCTCTTCATACCGAGATGTCGTATGGAATTGACATGACCGGGAAAATCCGGTTCGGAGTGGCTTTCGGATTGGATGACGGCAAATGGGACGGCGCAGCATTTACCTTCAATGCAAAGTTATAGGCCGGGATTCAGACCTCCGGCTTGACAGTATCAGACAACAATACAGAACCGATAATCAGAATATGGCAGCACCTTTGGCAGAAAGAATGCGTCCGAAGAAATTGGACGGATATATCGGACAGAAACATCTCGTAGGCGAGAATGCAGTGCTTCGCAAAATGGTGGAGTCGGGACATCTCGTCAGTTTTATCCTGTGGGGTCCTCCCGGCGTAGGCAAAACTACGCTGGCCAAAATCATAGCCAATACCTTGGATTTGCCCTTCTATACGCTCAGCGCCGTTTCGAGCGGAGTGAAGGACGTGCGCGAGGTGATTGAACGGGCCAAGAAGGACCAATTCTTCGACCCGAGGAGTCCGATTCTTTTCATCGATGAAATTCACCGGTTCTCCAAAAGTCAGCAGGACAGCCTCTTGGAGGCCGTGGAACAGGGCATCGTGACCCTCATCGGTGCTACGACGGAGAATCCTTCGTTTGAGCTGATTCGTCCGCTTCTCTCCCGCTGCCAGGTCTATACCTTGAATCCGCTCGAAGACGCCGATTTGACGGAACTGATGGACAGGGTGCTGAAAGAGGACGAAGTGGTCAAAAACCGCAAGGTGGAAGTCAAGGAAACCCAAGCTTTGCTGAGATATGCCGGCGGCGATGCCCGCAAATTCCTGAATATTCTGGATTTGCTGTGCGGAGAGTATGCCGATGTGACAGACGATGGCACACCCATCGTCATTACCGATGAGCTGGTGACGCTCAAACTTCAGGAAAATCCCATGGCCTACGACAAGGACGGAGAGATGCACTATGACCTGATATCCGCCATGATAAAAAGTATCCGTGGCTCAGACCCGGATGCCGCCGTCTATTACATGGCACGGATGATTGAGGGCGGGGAGGATCCGCTCTTCATCGCCCGAAGACTCGTCATCTCCGCCTCCGAGGACGTGGGGCTGGCCAATCCCAACGCCCTGCTGCTGGCCAACGCCGCCTTCGATGCCGTCAATAAACTGGGGTGGCCCGAAGGAAGGATTCCGCTGGCCGAAGCCTGTGTCTATCTCGCCTCGTCGCCCAAAAGCAACAGCGCCTATATGGCCATAGAGTCAGCTTTGGCCAAGGTCCGGGAAACCGGCAACGCACCGGTGCCGCTGCACCTGCGGAATGCACCCACTTCGCTGATGAAAAAAATGGATTACGGGAAGGGTTACAAATACGCCCACGACTATCCCGGCCATTTCGTGCTCCAGCAATATCTGCCCGATGCGCTGAAAGACCTCCGTCTCTACTTCCCCCAAGAGAATGCACAGGAGGCAAAACTTGCCGCTTATCTCCGTGAAAAGTGGAAGGGAAGATTCTGAAATTTATGCAAGAAAAATGCAAAGTAGTGGTGTCAAAATGAAAGAAATGGCGAATAAAAGGTTAATATTTGACGAAACTCGAAAACTTTCCTGCTTTTGATTTGGTCAAGTCAAAAAAAATCATTTTCTTTGCATGTGCTTTCTTTTAAAGAATTCCCAAGACGGGATTCATGTAAGCAGTGTATTGAAATCAACAACTTCACTAATAAATTAACATCGGAATGAAGAAGTACAATTTTTACGCAGGACCTTCTATTTTGAGTCCGTATGCGATTGAAGAGACCGCCAAGGCTGTCAAAGAATTTGCAGGCACAGGCCTGAGTCTCCTCGAGATCTCTCACCGCAGTAAAGAATTTCAGGCTGTAATGGACGAAGCCCAGGCTTTGGTCAAGGAACTTTATGACGTGCCGGAAGGTTACGATGTAGTATTCCTCGGCGGCGGTGCTTCTCTGCAGTTCTGCATGGTGCCTTATAACTTGCTCAAAAAGAAAGCAAGTTACATCGACACAGGCACATGGGCAAACAAGGCCATCAAGGAAGCCAAGCTTTTCGGCGAGGTCGAGGTCGTTGCTTCGTCTGCAGACAAAAACTACACCTATATCCCCAAGGGATGGAAGGCCAGCGCCGACAGCGACTATTTCCACTACACATCGAACAATACGATTTACGGTACCGAGACGCTTGAAACGCCCGACGTTCCGCTTCGTTTGGTCTGCGACATGTCGTCCGACTTCATGAGCCATCCCGTTGATATAAGCAAGTATGACCTGATTTATGCCGGCGCTCAGAAGAACGCAGGTCCTGCAGGTGTCACTGTAATTATCGTGAAGAAGGATGTGCTGGGTCAGGCTCCCCGTCCAATTCCCACGATGCTCAATTACGAAACACATGTGAAGAAGGGTTCGATGTTCAATACACCTCCCTGTCTCCCCGTCTTCACCGTACTCCAGACCTTGAAATGGTACAAGGAGTTGGGCGGACTGAAGGTGCTCGAACAGCGTGCCATAGAACGCAGCTCGATGCTCTATGACGAGATTGACCGCAACAAACTTTTCGTCGGAACAGCCGTTCCCGAAGACCGTTCCCGCATGAACGTCTGCTTCGTGATGGCTCCGGAATACAAGGAGCTGGAAGAAGAGTTCGCCGCCTTTGCCAAGGATAACGGCATGGTGGGTGTCAAGGGACATCGTTCCGTGGGCGGTTTCCGTGCATCACTCTACAACGCAATGCCCCTCGAAGGTGTCAAGGCCCTCGTCGCTTGCATGCAGGAATTCGAAAAGAAACATTAATCGCAAAAGAAATGAAAATTTTAGTAGCAACCGAGAAGCCTTTTTCTGCTGCCGCCGTAGCCCAAATCAAACAGATTGTCGAGGAAGGCGGAGTGCAATTTGCGGCTCTCGAGAAATATACGGAAAAACAACAGCTCCTCGAAGCTGTCAAGGATGTGGACGGTATCATCGTACGCAGCGATATCATCGATGCCGAGGTGATGGATGCCGCCAAGAACCTCAAGATTGTCGTTCGTGCAGGTGCCGGATATGACAACATCGACCTCGAAGCTGCCACGGCCCACAAGGTGGTCGTGATGAATACTCCCGGTCAGAATGCCAATGCCGTGGCAGAACTTGTCTTCGGCATGGTGCTCTTCGTGATTCGCAACCACTTCAGCGGAAAGGCCGGCTCGGAACTTCTGGGCAAGAAATTGGGCCTTCAGGCCTTCGGCAACGTGGCCCGCAATGTGGCTCGTGTCGCCAAAGGATTCGGTATGGAAGTGTATGCCTACGATCCTTTCCTCACCAAGGAACAGATTGAGGCTGCCGGAGCCAAGGCCGTGGATTCTCTCGAAGAGCTCTACAAAACCTGTCAGTATGTGTCGCTCCACTGCCCCGCAACGAAGGAGACCATCGGCTCCATCAACTACGACCTCGTGAAGAACCTGCCCAAGAACGGTGTGCTCATCAATACGGCTCGCAAGGAAGTAATCGACGAGGCAGGTCTGGAGAAATTGCTTGAGGAGCGTGAAGACTTGCGTTATATTGCCGATGTGAAACCCAATGCAGCTGACGAGTTTGCAGCCAAGTTCGGCGACCGCGTCTTCTTCACCCCCAAGAAGAGCGGAGCCCAGACGGCCGAGGCCAATGCCAACGCAGGTGTGGCTGCTGCTCACCAGAGCGTCGGTTTCCTCAAGAACGGTATCGACAAATTCCGTGTCAACTGATTGGTTGACCGCCCTTGAACAGCTCGAACGCGGGGTTCTCAATGGGACTCCGCGTTTCGATGTCACTTGTAGGAGGCCTTCCGGCCCACGCTAATTTATCCAAGCCAATGTCAAAAAAGACACCGATTGTCAATGAATATGAAGCGTTCCTGAACGAATGCGACATGTACGTCTGGGAATGGTACTTGCCCGAGAAGTACGTGCGTTTCGGCGTGCCTTCTCTCAATGGCTTGTGGATTGACGACAAGAAGAAGATTTTCCGTCTGGTAACCGTGTTGGAACGCGTTCATCCCGATGACATCGCCAAAATTTTTGTCTCCAAAAACTCTCCCATTTATGTGACCAATGAAATGTTCGAGGTCGATTTGCGGTTGCGCCTCAGTGACCATTACGAATGGTTCGTGTTCAGAGGCAAGACATTGCGAAGGGTCAAGGGGCGTCCGGTCTATCTGCGCGGAGTGGCCATCAATGCCGACCGCCGGTTTCGAACCCAGGAGCGCCTGCTGCAAATCAAAAACTATCAGGCGGAGAGCGAGCGGCAGAAGACGGAATTCTGCGCTTCGACGATGCAGGAAGTGGTGACCATCCTTGAAACGCTTGCCTCCAATTCCGAAAGTATCATCTCGGGAGACAGCATCCTTTCCAGAGACGAGCGTCTGACAATGCTCTCGGAAATGAAAGAAAAGGTTTCGACCATTCTCAGACTCAATGACAAGGTGCGCAGTTTCCTCGGGGACCCCATCGACAAGAACCAAAGTTTCCGCACGATACAGCTTTGGGAACATTTGGCCGAGTTGCAACAGCTCTATTCTCTGCGTCTGCCGGCTGTGCCCAAACTTTATTTCGCCAACCAATACGACAACGCACAAATCGTCATTAACGAGAAATTGTTCGATTCGGTCATTGAGAACCTCATCTACTCTCAGGCACATAACGCCAAAGACGGTTATCTGACCATGAGTTACAAGATAAACGGCGATTACTTTACGCTCACAATTACTTGCATCAACGGAGATGCCACAACGGAACATTTGCAGAGCGTGAAGACGGAAAGCGGACTCGGACTCAGCGTCAGCCGTATGATGTTGCAGCGTTTGTGGGGCAAAATCGACGTGACCAAAGATGACGACGGCAAGATTTACTACACGATAACTTTGCCCACAGACATCTACAAGGCTACGGGCGAACAATCCACCAAACTCGATGTGTTTGACGAGCTGCCCGGCGGTTCTGTGGAAACATATCCCCGGGGAGAAATGTCTGCGCAAGGATTGCCGCTGGTTCTGATTGGGATTCTCGGGGATGCCTCCATCTTCCGCGACCAGCATCTTTTCAGGGCCATCACGGCAAAGACCAGCGATGAGGTCGAAAGTCTCTTCCGGGAGCATCGTCCCGACATGGTCTTTATCGACTATAACCTCAAGGGGAATGTCGCTCCTCTGGATTCGGTTGCAATGATGAGGAAAGAGTCCGCCGACACCCCGATTGTCGTAACTGCAGATTATGCCCACAGGATTCTCCACAGGAAGGTGAGAGACCTGGGCGCACAATATTTGTTAACCAACCCGCTGACATTGCGTAAAGTCAACGAAATGATTAGAAAATATCTTAAATAAAAATGGCAAAAGTTAGACCTTTCAAGGGATTGCGTCCTACAGCAGAACTCGCTCCCACAGTATCTTCACGTCCATACGACGTGCTCTCTTCTCAGGAAGCATACGACGAATGTCTCGGCAACGAGAAATCGCTCTATCATATCATCAAACCTGAAATCAATTTCGACCCCATTGCAGACGAACACGACCCCAAAGTCTATGACAAGGCGGTAGAGCAATTCGCCAAATTCCAGCGGGAGGGCTGGCTCCGGCAGGATGCCAAACCCGTGTATTATCTCTATGCCCAGACGATGGAGGGCCGTACCCAGTATGGACTGGTGGTGGCTGCTTCGGTCGAAGATTACCTTTCAGGCGTAATCAAGAAACACGAACTGACCCGTGCCGACAAAGAGGAAGACCGCATGAAGCATGTGCGTTGTCTCAATGCCAACATGGAACCCGTCTTTTTCGCTTTTGAGGACAACGAAACGTTGATGTCCATAATCGCCAAGACGGCCAAGAAACCTTCCGCGTGCAAGTTTACTTCCGCTGAAGGCTTCGGCCATGAGTTCTGGCTCATTGATGACGAGGCCGACATTCAGGCTGTCACCGCAGGGTTTGACGCCCTGCCCGCCCTCTATATAGCTGACGGACACCACCGCACGGCCGCTGCCGCGAGAGTGGGTGAGGAGAAGGCCAAAAACGACCCGCACCATACGGGCGACGAGGAATACAATTACTTCCTGGCCGTTTGTTTTCCGGCATCCCAGCTCAAGATTATGGACTACAACCGTGTTGTCAAGGATCTCAACGGTCTGACCGATGAACAGTTCCTCTCTGCCCTGGCCGAGAACTTCGAGGTCGAAAAGAAAGGTGCCGAGATTTATCATCCGACCCGGCTCCACAATTTCGCACTCTATTTGAGCGGTTCCTGGTATTCCCTCACGGCCAAGCCGGGTACATACGACGATGATGACCCCATCGGTGTTTTGGATGTCACAATTTCGTCCAACCTCATTCTCGACAGAATCCTCGGCATCAAAGATTTGCGACGTGACAAACGTATTGATTTCGTGGGCGGTCTGCGAGGGTTGGGCAATCTCAAGGAACGTGTCGATAACGGTGAAATGCGTGTGGCATTGGCGCTCTATCCCGTCTCAATGGCCCAACTCATCGCCATCGCCGACTCCGGCAATATCATGCCGCCCAAGACAACATGGTTCGAACCGAAACTCCGTTCCGGCCTTGTGGTTCATAAGCTCGAGGATTGAAACAGATGAATCATATTAAGCTTGTCTTGAAGTATTTGGTGGCCCTTGTGGTTACGCCTCAGGAACGCTGGAAGATGTTGGCGTCCGATGACCAACAGCCTGAATCCCGCGAGAATCACGTGTTCTCGGAATACTATCTCTATTTGATGGGATTCGTGGGCATATTGGTCTTTCTGGTTGTCGGATTCTATGCCAGAGAATCCATGTGGGCTGCAACGGCAATGCGTAGCGTTGTGACCTTCCTCGCATCTTTCTTCCTGGGTCCCTATATGGCTCAATTTGCCCTGTCGTGGGTGATTCCGTTGATTTGGGGCGTAGAACATACCAAAGAGCGGCTGTTGGTTTTCATCTATTATACGATGAGTGTTCAGATGCTGGCTTATCTCCTGACAGAGATTTTTCGCGCCAGTCTGTTCAACTTGGTCTATATATACCTTTTTTATATAGTATGGTGCGCTGCTCTGCCTTATTTGGGGATTCCGGCACGGAGAAGGATTTCTTTCACGATTGTTACCTCAACCGTTCTCTTCCTGTCTCAGTGGCTGATAGCAACCGTCATGGGCCTCTTTGGAAATTAAGGAATAAGAATGTCAGAAAAGAACAAACAAACTAAGACAGCAGTCAATATTCGCAATAAGCGGGCTTCTTTTGACTACGAAATACTTGACACTTGGACGGCGGGCATTGTGCTCACCGGTACCGAAATCAAGTCGCTTCGTGCAGGAAAGGCCGGTTTGACCGACTCCTTCTGTATCTTCGACAAGGGTGAGTTGTGGGCCAAAAATGTATATATTGCCGAATATTTCTACGGCACATACAACAATCACAATGCCCATAGGGACCGCAAACTCCTGCTCAACCGAAAGGAGCTTCGCGCGCTGGCTCAGGACAGCAAGGAGGCGGGTATGACCATTGTCCCTCTCAGACTTTTTATCAACGACAAGGGTTATGCAAAAATGGAGATTGCCCTTTGTCGGGGCAAGAAAGAGTTCGACAAACGCGACTCCATCAAGGAGAAAGAAGACCGCCGTCTCATGGACCGCGCGTTCAAGGATGCCCGACGCTATTGATTCATAAAATCGGACAAACGCCGAAAGAATAGAAGAATGATAGACGCATATCCCTCTCAATTGCTTCAGACTGCAGTTGACGAATTCGGTAAACTCCCGGGAGTGGGACATAAGACTGCGCTGCGACTGGTGCTGCACCTTTTGCGACAGGACCCCGCCCGGGCCGAGGCTTTGGGCGAAAGCATCATACGACTGCGGCGCGAGGTCTGCTATTGCAAGGTGTGCCACAATATCTCCGATAACGGGACTTGCTCCATCTGCAGCAATCCCCGTCGGGACCACCGCACGGTCTGTGTGGTCGAGAACGTCAAGGATGTCATGATGATTGAATCCACCCATCAGTTCTCCGGCGTCTATCACGTCTTGGGCGGTCTGATTTCTCCAATGGACGGCATCGGGCCTTCCCAACTCGAGATTGAAAGTCTGGTGGAGCGCGTTCGTGGAGGTGAGGTGGATGAAGTGATTCTGGCTCTCTCCACCACCATCGAGGGCGACACTACCGATTTTTATATTTTCCGCAAACTGGCAGAATTCAGCCGGCTCAAGATTACAACTCTGGCCCGCGGTGTCTCTGTGGGCGATGAATTGGAATACACCGATTCCGTGACCTTGGGCCGCAGTATTCAGAACAGAACATTATTTACCCATTCATTTCCTCAAAAATGAAAAATATCATACTTTGGGCAGCCAGTCTCTTCGCCTTGGCCGCCAACGCACAGGAAGTACGGAAAATCGTACCCAATCCCACTTTGGCCGAGGGCATCGTCTATCGCCTGCCCGCTGCCGTTGTGGAGGTGGAGGTGACGGCTACATGTACTACCACCCAAGCCGGCCGTTATGCAGCCTATGCAGAAAAACTGTTGGCGCTCAAAGATGTCCCCACCGAGAATCAGACGGTGTGGAATATCGACAAAATTGAACTATCCGTCTCCGGCGTGGCCGACACGGCACGCACGTTCACGATTGTGCCCTCCAAAGAACAGCCCGCCGTCTGGCTTTCGCCCGACAATATCCTGCTGAGCATCAACCGGGAGCCGGAGCCCTTGGAGACCCCGGCCGCACCGGCTGTCCAGTTTGAGGAGAAGCCTCTGACATCCGCCCCCATTATGACCGAGGAGATGCTCAGGGCCGGCTCTGTGGCACGACAGGCCGAGGCTGCCGCCGCCCAGATTTTCCGCATTCGTGAGAGCCGTATGGCTTTGCTTACCGGGGAGGCGGACAACCGTCCTGCCGATGGACAGGGTCTGCAACTTGTGCTCGGACAACTCCAGCAACAGGAAGAAGCCTATACTGCCCTCTTTACCGGGGAGTCTTCCGTCAGAACGGTCCAACGGACCTTCTCTTATCGGCCTCGCGAAGCCAACAGCAAGGGCGAGACCCTTTTCCGTTTTTCCAAACGCTTCGGATTGGTCGATGACGACGATTTGAGCGGAACACCTTATTATATAACTGTAGATTTGCTGGAAGACAATCGCTCAACGCCCGTGGTGGAGGGGAAACGGGAAAAAGGGGTCGTTTACCTGCTTCCCGGCAAAGCCCGTGTCGCTGTTTGTCTCAACGGCAAGTCCCTTGTAGAAGGGGTTTTCCAAATGGGACAGTTCGGACGCGAGGTGCAGTTGCCCAATTCTTATTTCACGGGTAAACGGGCGGGCTCCGCCACGTTCCATCCTGTAAACGGTTCAATCAAGACTTATGAACAATAAATCGTGGATGCCACTCATTGTGGCTTTTTGCATCGCTTTCTTCATCTGGTTCGGTGTCCGGCTGGGCGAAATCCGTTCGGTAGCTTCTGCAGGTTACGAACCCGGCACGAAAGAGTTCTCAGCCGTCCGGGGCGGCATTTCTTCGTCGGTTGCTTCGTCCAAGCTGATTTATCTCTTCGACCTTCTGCGCGAACATTATGTCGATACTCTCAATCTCAATCAGTTGGTCGAGGAGGCGATTCCTACCATTGTGGAGCAGTTGGACCCCCATTCCATGTACATTCCAGCCAAGGATTTGCAGAGCATCAATGAAGAATTGGAAGGCTCTTTCTCCGGCGTGGGTATTCAATTCAATATCCAGGAGGATACCGTTATGGTGGTTCAGGTCATCGCAGGCGGCCCTTCCGAACAGGTGGGGATTCAGCCCGGAGACCGTATTGTCGCCGTCGATGATTCTTCGTTTATCGGGGTGAACAACAATCAGGTACTCAAAACACTGCGCGGCAAGAAGGGTTCGGAGGTGAAACTCAGTGTGATGCGCCCTCATGCTTCCGAGATTTTCCACTTCAGCGTGGTGCGTGACGATATCCCGCTCTACAGTGTTGTGGCCCAGTATATGCAGGATGATGAGACCGGCTATATCAAGATTGATAATTTCGGAGCCAATACCTACAACGAATTTTTCACGGCTTTGATTCGCCTCAAGTCACAGGGAGCCAAACGCTACTTGCTCGATTTCAGGGGCAACGGAGGCGGATACATGGAAGTGTGCTGCCAGATGGTCAATGAATTTCTTCCCAAAAATGCAAAGATTGTCTATACCGAGGGCAACAGTTCTCCCCGTCGGGATGTGGATGCCAACGGACAAGGCAATTTGCAGGAGGACAAACTCGTGGTGCTCATCGACGAATGGTCTGCTTCGGCATCCGAAATTTTTGCAGGAGCCATTCAGGACAACGACAGGGGTACTATCGTGGGACGTCGCAGTTTCGGAAAAGGATTGGTTCAGCAACAGTTTGAACTCAACGACGGTTCTGCTCTCCGACTCACGATGGCTCGCTACTATACGCCCTCGGGTCGTTGCATCCAGAAACCCTACACCATGGGCGACGGGCAGGATTACAGCATGGATATCGTCCATCGCTTTGAGAATGGAGAGTTCTACAGCGCCGACAGCATCCATTTGGCCGATTCTCTCAAATATACGACCGTCGGTGGCCGTACCGTCTATGGCGGTGGCGGCATTATGCCCGATGTATTTGTGCCGAGTGATACCAGCCATGTCTCCAAATTCTACGATCAGTGTATCTCCAAGAACCTCTATTTCACCTTTGCTTTCCGATGGAAGGTGGAGCACCAGAACGAACTCTCCCTGTACGAAGATTTTGCATCGGCCTATGCCTACGTAAAAGAGAAAGGCGCATGGAAGGATTTCCTCCGGTTTGCAGCCAAAGCCGGAGTGCAGCCTTCGTCAGCCGAACTGGCCAAGAGCGGACCTTTCCTCGAGAGGCTCGTCACGGCGCATATCCTCCGCCAACTCAAACAGGATTATTACTATCAGGCCTACAACCAAGGGGATGCCACCTATTTGAGAGGTCTTGAAGAACTGAAGAAATAGACAGTAACATCGCGGGGTGCCGCTTTCCCGGACATCCTGCCTGGTTCTGTCAAATAATAATTTTGACAACGACTTGATATGCCGAAACAAGAACAATTGGATCGCCGATACCTTCGGATGGCGCGTATATGGGCAGAAAATTCCTACTGCAAACGACGTCAGGTGGGATGTCTGTTGGTCAAGAATCAGATGATTATTTCCGATGGCTACAACGGAACTCCTCACGGGTTCGAAAACGGATGTGAGGACGATAACAACGTTTCCAAACCCTACGTGCTCCATGCCGAGGCAAATGCCATCACCAAAATCGCCAAATCCCATAACAGCAGCGAAGGAGCTACACTTTATGTGACGGCGTCTCCCTGCATAGAGTGCAGTAAACTTATCATCCAGGCCGGTATTCGACGCGTCGTCTATAGCGAAGAATATCGCATCAAAGACGGTCTCGAACTCCTGCTCAGGGCTGGTATCCAATGTGAATATTTGAAGGAGGACAATGAGACCGAACTCCCGGATGCCCCGACTGCCCCAACTGCCCCAACTGCCAAATAACATGACTTATATGAGAATCCTGTTTGTTGTACTTTTCTTGACAACGGGTTTGTCCCTTCAGGCCAATCCCGTCTCCGCATTGTCCCTTCGTTATGACAAGCCCGCGACCTATTTCGAAGAAAGTCTCGTGATAGGCAACGGCAACTTGGGTGCCGTTATTTATGGAGGCAACGATGAGGAACGCATCTCCCTCAACGACATTACGCTTTGGACCGGCGAACCCGACACGGCGGTATTTACACCCGATGCCCATACTTATATTCGGGAAATCCGCCAACTGCTTTTTGCCGAAAAATACAAAGAGGCGAATGAACTCAATCGCAAAGTCCAGGGACACTATTCCCAAAACTACCAGCCCCTGGGGACGCTCTCCATGAGGAATCTCTCTGCCGGAGGGGAGGTCACCGGCTACATGCGTTGTCTGGATTTGGAAACAGCCACCGTCAGAATTGACTGTTCGACCGGACAGGGAGAAACCCGCAGGGAAGCCTTTGCCTCGGCTCCCGACTCGGTGATTGTCTATCGCTGGAGGTCGCAAAACGGCGAGACCGTCAACCGTTCCATTCGTTTCCATTCGATGCTCGAGACCCAGACACAGGCCTGCGTGATGGACGATGCCAAGGGCGAAAGCTCCAAGTTTTATCGCGTTTTGCGCCATGACCGCGGTCCCACGGGCCACAGCGGTGAACTTTGCATCGACGGCTATTGCAGCTATACGTCTATGCCGTCTTATGTCAATCGCGGACAGAAAACCCATAGCTCCGACCCCAATCGTGGCATTCATTTCCGCACCTTGATTCGTGTGGTTACAGACGGTGTCGTTGAAGCCCCCTATACCGACGAGCTTCGTGTGAAAGATGCCCGTGAACTCACGCTTTATATCACCAACGTCTCTTCCTTCAACGGAGCGCACCGCAATCCGGTGGGAGTGGGGCGGGAGTATCAGCAGAGTGCTGTCGCTCGCATCGACTCGGCAGCGGCCAAAGGATTCGACCTCCTGCTCAGCCGTCACTTGGACGATTATCAGAAGCTTTTCTCCCGTCTTTCCATCGATCTCGGAACCACCGATGCAGAACTGGCCGCCAAACCTACCGACCGGCAACTCCGTCTCTATTCGGAGCCAGGAGCCGAGGCAAACCCCGATCTCGAGGAACTCTATTTCCAGTACGGAAGGTATCTCTTGATTGCATCGTCCCGTACGCCCAATGTGCCGGCCAATCTTCAAGGTCTTTGGAACGAATATATCACCCCGCCGTGGTCTTCCAACTACACAGCCAACATCAATGTGGAGGAGAACTATTGGCCTGCTTTGACCGGGAATTTGGCCGAGGCGGACGAATCCCTGACGGGTTTCATTGCTCAATTGCCCGCTACAGGCCAGGCTTCTGCCAGGGCCTATTACGGCGTGCAGGAAGGATGGAATCTCGGTCACAATACCGACATTTGGGCCATGACCTGTCCCGTCGGAATGCAGCAGGGCGATCCCTCTTGGGCTTGTTGGACGATGGGCGGCGCATGGCTCGCCACCCATCTTTGGGAACATTATGCCTTCACGATGGACAGGTCTTTTCTCGAGGAGTCTTTCCCGGTTTTGAAAGGGGCTGCAGATTTCTGTATGGGATGGCTGGTCGAAAAAGACGGCTTCCTGCTCACGGCTCCCGGCACTTCTCCCGAGAACAAATACAAATTGGCCGACGGATATGAGGGCTCTGTGCTCTATGGCGCCACTGCCGACATTGCCATCATCCGTGAATGTCTTACCGATGCTTTGCTTGCTGCCCAAGTCTTGAATTTCGACCGTTCCTATCAGAACCGGCTCCAACAGACCATCGACCGTCTCTTGCCCTACAGAATCGGGGTCAAGGGCAACTTGCAGGAATGGTATCACGACTGGGAAGACCAGGATCCCTGCCATCGCCATCAGAGCCATCTCTTCGGACTCTTCCCGGGCCATCAGATTACACCCGACAAAACGCCCGAACTCGCCAAGGCTTGTGCCAAAACACTGGAAATCAAGGGCGACAATACCACGGGCTGGTCCACGGGTTGGCGTGTGAATCTCTATGCCCGCCTGCGCGACGGCGAGGCTGCCTACAGAATCTATCATCGCCTGCTCAGTTATGTGACCCCGGATGATTATCAAGGTCCCGACCGTGTCCATCGCGGGGGAACCTATCCCAATTTTTTCGATGCCCATCCGCCCTTCCAAATTGACGGCAATTTCGGGGGGACGGCCGGTGTGATGGAAATGCTCGTCCAGTCCTCGCTCGTTGACGGAGTGGAACTGTTGCCTGCACTGCCCCGCGCATGGAAGGCTGCGGGTTCCCTTCGGGGAGTGCGTGTGCGTGGCGGTTTTGAGGTCTCCTTCTCTTGGCGCGACGGTCTGATTACCGCACTGTCGGTCAAATCCCTCCGTGCGGACAAGGCCCGGTTGCAGCTCCGTCAAGGAAAACGTTCCTGGTCTGTCTCTCTCAAACCCGGGGCTGAGCGCAAACTCCTCTGAGCCCCCCCTTCCCCTCTGCCCTTCTCTCCGATGCGATTCCTTTCGTCCCTGCTCTACATCATTGTCGGTGCGATATTCTCCGCCTGGCTCCTCAACGCATTGTTTGAGGCTGACTTGTCGTGGGTGATTATTTTGATTCCCATGATGTTGATGGTGCTGTTCGTTACGGCCATCGGTATCGTCCATCTTTGGTTGCTGCTGTCCGAGAGGATGATGAAGAGTTCCGGTCTCTTGCTCTCCACAAGGCAGATGCTTTGGCTCTCGCTCAAGTGTTGGGCCGTCATCGTCATGGGTGTGGCTCTGGTGGTCACTTTTCGGTGGATGTGGGCTCTCCTCAGTGACTCCGTCCGGCAGCTGGTGCCTTGGCTCGAAGTCCTCTTCTATGTCTTTTGCGCCCTTCTCACGGTGGCTGCCCTGTGGAGTATCCTTTTGGGACAGAATTTCCACGAGATACGCCTGCTCAATGCCCAGAACGAAAACCGCCTCCTCAAGGCCCAACTCAATCCGCACTTCCTTTACAATACGTTGAACAATATCGATGCGCTCATTTGGCTGGATCGCGATCGTGCCTCCCGGGCGGTGGGCAATCTTTCCGACCTCATGCGTTATCTCACTTATGCTTCCCGTCAGGAAAGTGTCTCGCTGGACGAAGAACAGCAACATCTGTCCCAACTGGTGGCCCTCCAGCGTTTGCGGATGCCGGTCGATGATGCCCTGCAGTGGACTCCCGAGGTCGAGAATCCGCAGGCTCGCATCGCGCCCCTGTTGATTATGCCGTTGGTGGAAAATTGTTTCAAACATTGCGGAAATCTCAACGAGTCCGGAGCCATCCGCCTCTCGCTGTCCGAGAGGGATGGCATCCTCCGTTTTCGTTCCGACAACAATCTCCCCTCCGCGCCGCCCTCCCATTCCGGAAGCCACGGATTGGGACTCAATACCCTGCGTCGCCGTCTGGAGCTTCTCTATCCCGACAACTATAGCCTTTCGGTCGGTCCGACAGGAAAGGGACGCTATGAAACGGAGCTCCAAATTCGGATATAATGGCTCCTGAATCCTCAAAATTCTTTTAAAACTCTTCCCAAAAGTGCAAAAAAACTTATATTTAGTGCGTTTTTATGCACAAAATTTCGCTTTTATCCGAAAAAAAAGCTATCTTTGCACACTGTTTTCGACAACTCTTCATCCCCGAGTATTCTGAATTAGCTGTTGTAATATATGTAATAAGGTGTATGTTTATGAAATCTTTTAGAGCTCTTTTATGCTTGACTTTGGCTTGGGCCTTTCTCTCCGCTTGCGGCAGTAAGGAGAAGGCCGAAGTGGCCGTCCCCTTGGTTAGGCTCACCACCGTTGAAAAGGTCAACAACTTGCCATCGACCAGCTATCCCGGCAAAACCCATTCGGTCGAAACCTCCAGTGTGGCTTTCCGTGTCAGCGGTACCTTGGCTTCGGTGCCCGTGAAGGAAGGCCAACACGTTTCCCGCGGACAGGTTTTGGCTCGCTTGGATGACAGGGACTATCGTGTACAGCTTCAGGCCACCGAGGCCGAATATGCCCAGGTGAAGGCGCAGGCCGAACGTATCATTGCTCTTTACGAAGACGAGGGCACTTCCCAAAACAACTACGACAAGGCCCGTTATGGCTTGGAGCAGATTACCCAAAAGTTGCAACACCATCGCGACCAATTGAACGATTGTGTCATTACGGCTCCTTTCGACGGCTATGTACAGAAAGTGTTTCGCGATGCCCACGAGACGGTGGGCGCAGGTATGCCCATCGTTTCCGTATTCGCGTCGGGAAAGAAGGAGATTGTCATCCACATCCCCGTGTCTGAGTATCTCCGTCGTCACAGTTTCGAGAACATGAAGGCTTCCTTCGCCAGCATCAAAGACAAGTTCTATGACCTCCGGCTCACCAGTATCTCCCACAATGCCAATGTCAACCAGCTCTATGAGGTCCACCTCGACATCGAGGGCAATCATCCCGAGATTACCCCGGGAATGACTGCCATGGTCATCATTTCCTACCGCGCCGAGGGAAGTCAGGAAATTCAGTTGCCGGCCACTGCCATCGTTTCCGGTTCGGAGGGTCCCGCAGTGTTTGTATGGCGCGACGGACATGTGTGGCGTACCCCTGTCGAAATGACGTTTATCCATGGCTCGGGGATGGCCGAGATCCGGGGCAATCTTCATGCGGGGGACCAGGTGGTGCTCTCCGGCGCTTCCAATCTCACCGACGGTCAGCCCGCCCAGCCGTTCCCCGTTCCGTCTGAAACCAATGTAGGAGGCTTGCTATGAAACTGGATTTCGGTAAATGGGCTTTCGACAACAACCGCCTCGTCTCATTCCTCGTGCTGGTGCTATTGTTGGGCGGAGCCTATTCCTATTATATAATGCCTAAACTGGAGGACCCCGAGATTCGGGTGCGCCAGGCTTTGGTCGTGGGCATCTATCCCGGCGCTTCTGCCTATCAGGTCGAACTCGAGATGGTCGATCCCCTCGAGAAGAGCATTCGCCAGATGAAGAACATCCATCACGTGGAGTCCTATTGTTTCGCCGACATGGCCATTCTTACGGTCGAACTCGAGAGTATAGTCAAAGGCAACGAACTCGAACAGACGTGGGATATTCTCCGACGCAAGGTGAACTCGGCCAATCTGCCGGAAGGCGCTACCATTGCGGTCAAGGATGATTTCGGCGATGTGTTCGGCATGTTTTATGCACTCACGGGCGACGGCCTCTCCGACCGTGAACTCTCCGATTATGCCGAACTCCTCAAACGCGAATTGTCTGCCATCGACGGGGTGTCGCGTATCGACATCTACGGCAAACGCACGGAGTGTATAGATGTGACCATCAATCAGGATCGTCTTTCGTCTCTGGGCGTTACCCCCATGGAGGTGCTTACCACGCTCAGCGGACAGAACACAACCGCTTATTCCGGTTACTATCGTGCCAAAGACTTGCGCGTACGTGTCACCGTGGGCGACAAATATCGTACAGCCGAAGATATTGCCAATCTTTTGATTGCAGGCCATGAGGATGACCAGATACGTCTTCATGATATTGCCGATGTAACGATGGGATATGCGGACCCCGTCCGCAATTCGATGTCCTACGACGGACAGCGTGCCCTCGGTATTTCCATCTCCGCGACTTCCGGCACCGACATAACCAAAATCGGAAGCAAGGTTGAGACGGTCATGGAACAGTGTCGCCAGTCCCGCTTGCCCGTCGGTGTGGAGTTCCATCAGGTGTTTTTCCAACCCGAACGCGTCAGCGATGCCTTGGGTACGTTCATGATTAACTTGCTCGAGTCTGTCATCCTCGTCGTTGTGGTTCTCATCTTTACCATGGGTCTCAAGTCCGGTCTCATCATCGGTGCTTCTTTGGTGGTCATCGTTGCGGGTTCGATTCTCGTCCTCAATTCCCAAGACGGAACTTTGCAGCGTGTGTCTCTCGGTTCGTTCATTCTGGCCATGGGCATGCTGGTCGATAACGCCATTGTGATTGTGGACGGTATTCTGGTGGCCCGCAGCCAGGGAAAACCCCGTCTGGAGGCTCTTACGTCTATCGGACGGCAGACCGCCATGCCGCTGCTCGGGGCCACGTTGATTGCGATTCTGGCCTTCCTTCCCATTTTCATGTCGCCCGATACTACGGGCACATACGTGCGCGACCTCTTTATCGTCATTGCCATTTCGCTCCTCCTTTCTTGGATTCTGGCTTTGGTGCATGTGCCGCTCATGGCCGGTGTTGCATTCTATCGGAAGAAACGCAACTGGCAGGACCTTCTGGCCCGCGAATATCGCCTGCGACGCTTGCGTCGCCAGCGACGTCTTCATACTTTGCCCGATGTCATCATGGAGAAGAGTGAGGACAAAGAACGCCCCCGCGACAGCCATGCCGGTCGCAAGGAGGCTGACGATGAGGAAGCCGATACCCAGCAGACCATCGCTTTCGAGGCCGTGGATGCCTCGGCTGTCACCGCTCCCAGTGAAGATGACCCCGGACCATATACAGGAAAGATCTACCGAGGCTTGCGCAGTTTCCTCGTTCTCGCTATCCGTTTCCGGTGGGCTACGGTCGCCCTGCTTCTGGGTGCCCTGGTTTTCGCAGGCTATTGCTATCGCTTCCTGCCTCAGGGATTCTTCCCCGACATGACCTACGACCAGCTTTATCTGGAGTACAAAATGCCGGAAGGAACCAACTGGACGCGCATTGCCTCCGATTTGGATTCGATTCAGTCGTGGCTCCGCAAACGTCCCGAGATACGCCACATCACCGCTTCTACCGGTGGAACACCTTCCCGCTACAATCTCGTGCGTTCCATCGCTTCGCCTTCCCTGTCTTACGGCGAATTGATTATCGATTTCGAGTCCCCCGATGCCCTCGTGTCCAATATGGAGGAAATCCAGACGGAACTCTCCCGCATGTTCCCCGATGCGTACGTGAAGCTGAAGCGATACAACCTCATGTACAAGAAATACCCCATCGAGGTCAAGTTCGAGGGCTCGGATCCTGCCGTGCTCCATGCCTTGAGCGATTCCTGCCGAGCCATCATGCTGCGCACCGGAGCAGTGCGTCTCATCACCACCGATTGGGGTCCGCGTCAGCCGGTGTTGGTCGTCGATTACAACCAACAGAATGCCCGCGAAGTGGGTCTTTCCCGCAGGGAGGTGGCCACCTCCATACTGGCCGCTACCGACGGTATTCCCGCCAGTTCTTTCTATGAGGGTATCCACAACGTTCCCATATACATTAAATGTGTCGATGCAGACGGTAATCCCATCGACCGCCTTGAGGACGCCACTGTCTTCGGTTTGCTGCCCAACATTTTCGGTGTCCTCACCGAGGAGACCATTATGGGCTATGCCACAGGAGCTATCTCCAAGGAGGAAATCCTCGAGGAGGTCATGCGCATGGTGCCCCTACGCCAAGTGGCCGACGGCGTCCACGTCGAATGGGAAGATCCGCTCGTGATACGCTACAATGGCAAACGTGCTCAGCGTGTCCAGTGCTCCCCCGTGGCCGAAATGGGTACCGAGGAGGCGCGTCGTGAGGTCGAGGCAGCGCTTGAACGCGAATTGCAGCTTCCCGACGGCTATTCTTTCTCGTGGGGCGGCGAGGCTGAGGCTTCGACCCAATCCATGAAGTACCTCTTCCGCAACTTCCCCTTGGCCATCATTCTCATCATCGCCATTCTCATTCTCCTTTTCAAGGACTACAAGTCGCCCGTGATTCTCTTCTGCTGCATCCCGATGATTCTGATAGGCGTCATTCCCTCTGTCTTGATTTCCGGCAAAACGTTCGGATTCGTGGCTATCGTGGGTGTCTTGGGTCTCATTGGCATGATGCTCAAGAACGGCATCGTGCTCATGGACGAGATTCGTCTCCAAATATCCACGGGCAAAGATCCCTACCGGTGTCTCATCGATGCTTCTCTCTCCCGTCTTCGCCCTGTGATGATGGCCGCTTTGACCACAATTCTCGGTATGGTGCCGCTGGTGCCCGATGCTTTCTTCGGTTCCATGGCTGTGACCATCATGGGCGGTCTCTTCGTTGGAACCATCATCACGCTGGTCATCATTCCGGTTCTCTATGCTATATTCTTTAATGTAAAAAAGAGATGACAAGTCCTTTTTATATTCTGCCCTCCCGACTTCGGGTGTCTTTCCTCGTCGTGCTCTTGTCGGTCGCCGGTGCCTCCTCGGCTCAGACTCTCTCCCTCGATTCTGCGCGAAGCTTGGCCTTGGAGCACAATCGGTCTTTGGCCTCTGCACGTCTCCAGACGCAGCAGTATGAGCACACGATGAAGTCTCTCCGTGCCAATTTCTTCCCCAATTTCAAGGTGCAGGCCAACGACTTTTGGGCCACTTGCGACGGCACCTTCTCCATTGCGGGCGGTTATTTGCCTACCTTCAGCTATAGCGCTGCAACAGGCACAATGGTGCCCAATGTTCTGACCGATGCAACCGGAAATCCTGTCATGAACGGCTCCACGCCTGTGTTCAAGGAGTATGCCTACTTCCCGGGCGCGGACATCGACTATAAAATCGGGAACGTCATTCAGGTCGGACTGACGGTCGAACAGCCGCTCTACATGGGCGGCAAAGTCTCTGCAGGCTATCGTATGGGACAGTTGGGCTACCGCATGTCCCAACTCAACGAGCAGCTTTCTGTCTCCCAGACTTTGGTCGATGTGACCGAGGCTTATACTCTCTTGGTCCAGGCCCAGGAGATGAACAAGGTGGCTTTGGACTATGACACCCTCTTGTCCCGCCTCCTGCGCGATGTCGAGTCGGCCAAACGCCACGGCATGGTTTCCAAAAACGAGGTCTTGAAGGTTCAGGTCAAGAAAAATGAGGCCGAACTCCAAGTGCGCCGTGCCGACAATGCCGTCAAATTGGCGCAGATGAATCTGGCCCAGAAATTGGGGTTGCCGCTCACCGATAAGATTCTGGCTGACCCCCAAAGTCTTTCGCTTCATGAGGAAGTTTCCATGGGCGACATCTCTTCCCGTCCCGAGTATCGAATCTTGGATTATCAGACGCAACTCGCTGTCCAGAAGGTAAAACTCGCCCGTGCAGATTTCTTGCCCCAGGTGGGAGTTGCTGCCGGATATAGCTATGTCAATGGCGTCGAACTGAACAACAGTAAGTTCCTCGATGGCGCAGATTTCGGGGTGCTGGTCAACGTAAAGGTTCCCCTCTTCCATTTCGGTGAAGGTTATCACAAAGTCAAAGCAGCCCGACTCGAGGCAGACCGTACCCGCCTCTCCCAGCTCGACCTCGACGAACAGATGAATCTCGAACTCCGTCAGGCTTGGAACAATCTCGATGAGGCTCGGCTGGAGGCTCAGATGACCGAAACGGCACTCGAACAGGCCGCTGAGAATCTCCGTTCTTCGCGTCGTTCCTACGATGTCGGTCTCGAGTCGCTGTCCGACCTCCTCGAAGCACAGACCCTTTGGCAACAGGCTTACGCCCGCAATGTGCAAGCCCGATGCAACTGGTCGCTGCAGAGCATACGCTATGACAAGGCCGCCGGCCTTATGTAATTTTTAAACTTCAATTCTATGAATCTCAAAAGCTTTATCAATGTTTTTGTCCTCGCGTTGGGTATTTTCCTCGCAGGAAACGCTGTTTACAAGGGTATTCACGAGATGGCGTCCAAGGACCGTTTCGTCACGGTAAAAGGACTTTCCGAACGTGAAGTGAAGGCCGACCGTGTCACCTGGGCTCTCACTTTCAGCATCGTCAGCAACGATGTATCTTCCGTTTGGGGTGACCTCGACCGCAAACAGGCTTCCGTCCTCTCTTTCCTCAAGAAAAACGGCATTCCCGAGTCCGAAATCTATGTGGCCGCTCCACGTCTTGAGGACCGTCAAGCAGATTCTTGGAACAGCAACGCCCCTTTCCGCTATCAGGTATCCGCCACGGTCACCGTCGTCACCTCCAATATCGACAAGGTTCTGGAACTCCGGGCTCGGCAAGGGGAACTCATGCGTGAGGGAATCAATATCGGCAACAACGACTGGAATGTAAACTACGAATTCACGGGACTTAACGACCTTAAGCCCTCCATGATTGAAGAGGCTACTCGCAATGCCCGTGCCGTGGCCCAAAAATTTGCAGCCGATGCGCAGTGCGACCTCGGCTCCATCCGTCGCGCTTCCCAAGGACAGTTCTCCATCGAAGCACTCAACGAGAACACGCCCTACATCAAGAAGATTCGCGTCGTTACCACCGTCGATTATTTCCTCGATTGATTCAACACCTCCTCCAAAGGTGTTCCCTGCCGGTCGATGCTGCTGTCATGCGTTGCCCACCGGGTTACAAACCTCACGGGAGTTTCTTCCTTGCCCCGGCTGCCCCAGAGTTCGAATGTCACCTCTCTGGACAGCCGGTATTTTCGGCCTCGCCTGCATGGAGCCGATTCGGCTTCACCGGCTTCCTTGTGGTTTTTCCGGCTTCGTTGGCCTTTGCGGCAACAAAGATACGGAAAATATACAAAACGGCCATAAATAACACGGGAAATCATGATTTTTTGTCATCTGAACATCAAAAAACACCCCCTTTTCTGTTAAAATCGCCCCCGTTCTGATAGAAAAATGGGGTAAATTAGCTCTTTTATTAAAGTTTTTTTGTAAATTTGCACACGAAATGTCAACCCTTTCATCTGTAAAGGAGTCAAGCTCTGAATTCAAGATTGCATGATGTGATTTCCCCTATGGTCATAGGGGGGGGTAAAAACTTCAAGAAAGAAAGGTCTGATACAGTTTCTTATATGTCTGATGTGATTCAATCCTCTGACACAGATAAAATGGGTCTCAATGTTCTGCATAAGGGCTCTGGCGTTGCCGTACGCAACGCCAAATGGTACATTGCCGAATGCAAGCCAACCAGAGAGCTTTCCATTCGTGCCTGTTTGCAGAAAGCCGGTTACGAGGTTTATGTCGCATCCCGGAAGGAAACCCACATTTACAAGAGCCGCAATCGTCGCGAGGTCGAACGGGTTCTCCTCTCCGGACGGATTTTTGTCCGCACCGAGGAACGCAAGCTCATGGACATCCTGCTCGCCTATTCTTCCGTCTGGCGTTTCCAAAAGAACCGGGCCGCCAAACCCAACGCAAACGGCATCCTCCCCTATGCTTTCGTGCCGGAAGACCAGATGCAGCAACTGCAGTTTGTCTTGAAAGAGTCCACAACTCCCGTCATCTTCTCGGTCGAGGATTTCCATCCCAACCAGGAAGTGCAGATAATAAGGGGCCCCATGGCCGGCTTCCGTGGCTGGTTCACAAAGAAAGGCCACACGGCCTACATCGTCATCCGCGTCGAAATGGGACAGACCAACTACGTTTTCAGCGAGATCCTCGCAGAAGATGTGCAGCCCGTCTGAGTGCCCCTCGCGCCGTCTTCTTTGTATTTCGGAGTATTTCGGAGAAGAGATTCTCCCTCTTTCGCTCTATCTTCTTTGTATTTCGGAGGAGAGATTCTCCCTTTTCTCGCTCTATCTTCTTTGTATTTTGGAGAATGCCATTCTCCGTTTCTCTCATTCTCATGAACCGCAGGTTTTCTGCAGATTTTTTATCTCACAAATTTTTCAGTATGAAGCAATTGAAACAATTTTTTAATTGGTATTTCCGCAAGAGTGCACTGCCCTATTGGTGCATTCTCTTGCTTGATGTTCTGATTATTTGGTTTTCAGGGTTGTTCGCCTATTATCTGTTCAACGGCGGATATCAGATGACGGTCAATTTCTACTCGTTGACCCACAGCCTGCTGATAGCCATTGTTGTCAGTGTCGTGACATTCCGGATTTTCCGCACTTACACGGGTATTGTCCGTTATTCTTCGTTCGCGGATCTTCAGCATGTGGCATTTGCCAATCTCACAGCCCTCCTCGTGACATTGGCCCTCCACTACATCCTTCTTCCTTTCTGGGAGGAATCGGGTCTGTCTGCCTGGTTCACTTGGCTGCCCCCGCGCGTTTTGGTCACCCTCTACATCCTGGCGACCCTCCTGATGGGAGGCGTGCGTGTCTTGGTGAAGACTTTGTTCGAAATCTCCACCCGCGATTCCAATGCCGTCCCGGTGCTTATCTACGGTGCCATGACAGGCGGTGTAGGCATCGCCAAGAACCTCCGCAGTCAGAAGCCCGCCAAATATCTCTTGCGCGGTTTCATCTCCCATGACAGCAAACTCGCCAGCAGCACGCTTTTGCAGGAGCCGGTTTATACCAAGGACGATGACCTTCGCTCCGTTATCCGCCAACGCCACATACGGGGTCTCATCGTTTCGCCCTATCGCATGAAGAATTTCCGTGCCGAACAGGAGTTCCAAGACATGCTCATCTCCGAGGGGGTGAAGATATACATGGCTCAAAGTGCCCGGGAATGGACCGGCACCGACGACGATTTCTCGCAAATCCGTCTCAAGGAGGTCAGCATCGAAGACCTACTGCCCCGCGATGAAATCAAAATCAGCCTCGAAGAGGTCGAGAAGATGCTCAAGGGCACCAAGGTTCTCATCACCGGCTCTGCCGGCTCCATCGGCTCCGAGATGGTGCGTCAGGTGGCCAAATTCCATCCGGCTGCCATGATGTTGATAGACCAGGCCGAGACACCCCAGCATGATGTCCGTCTCATGATGAAACGCGATTTCCCCTACATTCCGTCCGAGACGGTGGTCACCAGCATTACCGACCACGACCGCATGGAGCACATCTTCGGAGCGTTCCGTCCCGACTATGTCTTCCACGCAGCGGCCTACAAACATGTCCCCATGATGGAGGACAATCCCTCCGAGGCCGTTTACAACAACATCTATGGCACCAAGGTCATTGCCGACCTCAGCGTCAAGTATGGGGTCAAGAAGTTCGTGATGGTTTCCACCGACAAGGCCGTCAATCCCACCAACGTCATGGGATGCTCCAAACGCATCTGTGAGATTTACGTCCAGTCGCTCAACAAAGCGATAACAGAAGGTTCGGTCAAGGGTTCGACACAGTTCGTCACCACCCGTTTCGGCAATGTGCTCGGCTCCAACGGCTCGGTTATCCCCCTCTTCAAGGAGCAGCTCAAAAAAGGTGGCCCCCTCACAGTCACCCATCCCGACATCATCCGCTACTTCATGTTGATTTCCGAGGCCTGCAAACTCGTCTTGGAGGCAGGAGTCATGGGCAAGGGCGGAGAGATATTCGTCTTCGACATGGGCA
Source organism: uncultured Bacteroidales bacterium (assembly GCA_937899265.1). Taxonomy (GTDB): domain Bacteria; phylum Bacteroidota; class Bacteroidia; order Bacteroidales; family UBA3663; genus Liminaster. The sequence goes on along the minus strand of CALBPV010000002.1, from coordinate 3,016 downwards.
ACCCCGTCAAGATTGTCGATTTGGCCCGCCGCATGATACTCCTTTCCGGAGCCGATAACGTCAAGATTACTTTCACAGGTCTCCGCGACGGAGAAAAACTCTACGAAGAAGTGCTTAACGAGCAGGAGCACGTCAAACCCACCTTCCACGAGAAAATCAAGATTGCCGAGGTGCGGGAGTACGAATATACAGAGGCCGACCGCGAGATTTGCGACCTCATCGCCATCGCCCACAACTACGATGATATGGACACCGTCCGCAAGATGAAGGAGATTGTGCCAGAGTACAAGAGCAACCACTCCAAATATGAGGTCCTCGATACTCCCGCCAAATAATCCCCCTCGGATTCAATCAGTTGATACGTATAACATTGGGGGAGAATCGGTTCCGCAAAAATCGCATTGATAACTAAATCACGTATGAAGTTGAACGAACACAAAACGACGCTAATCTAAATTTCTGCGAAGAGGGAAGGTGGAGTGGCGTATGTAATCACACTTAAGTTCTTTGTAATGTAAATAAAAAAGGCAGACGAAGAGTGTCTGCCGTTTATTATTTATTAAATTCAAAACAATTAAACATTATGAAGAACGTTAAGTTTTTCTTCGCAGCATTCATGCTGCTGGCTGCTTCGTGCAGCAGTGACGAGTCTTTGGACTCAAGTGTTAATCCTTCTGACGGGCAGGCGCTGGCACCGGTGACGGTGAGTGTGAGCGGGTTCGCGGTGTCGCAAGAAGAGTTTTCTAGTGGAACGACAAGAAGCGGCGAGACTCGTGGAACGACGCGTGCAGCAACTGCTCCGGCATCTTACAGCGACGTGAAGGCGCTGACGCTGGCGTTCTACACTTCCGACGGAGCAAGGCAAGTTTATTGCTTCACGCAACTGAAGAACGACAACACGACCTATACGACGTTGGGCAGTTTCAGTTTGACCCTCCCGGTGGGCAGCTACAAGATGATTGTCTTGGGCTACAACAGTGACTATCCTGTGATGTTCAACAGTATGACGGATGTCGTGTTTGGCGAGGACAAGTCGCGCGAGACGTTCTGCTACACGCAGGATGTGACGATTGACGATGAAACGCCTGTTGACCTGACAGCCACGCTCAACCGCATTGTTACTCGACTGAATGTGCAGTCTTCGGACAATCGCACGGAAGCGGCCACGAAGGTGCGTATCTCGTTGTCGAAAGGCGGCAGGGGATTCAACCCGATAACTGGCTTTGCTACATCGGATGCCGGTTTTGTCAATGTGGCAACAACCAGTACGGCAGCAGGAGCGACGACGCTTTCCTCCATCAACTTTTTCATCACCGAAGAAGGTGAGACGATGGATGTCACCATCGAGACACTGGATGATGAAGGCAATGTACTTTTCAGCAAGGTGGTGACCGACGTGCCTTTCAGGCGTAACCGAACAACAAAGCTCACCGGTGCGATGTATCATTTCGGTGATGCTGCAGGGGCTTTCACTTTGGAGACTGAGTGGGATTCTGAGTTCAACAAGGACTTCTAAGCAGGGAGGACACAACTATGACACGAAAAATATTTTCGTTCAGTGCCTTCATAGCACTGATGATGTCCGTGCTGACCGCTCTGGTCTTCACGTCCTGTGAAAAGGCGATTTTCTCCGACGATGAGACGACAGGAGAACCTGACGGCAACCTGCGAGTGCGGGTGTTCCAAATAGAGAAGACACCGTTTGGCAGCCTGACGCGTGCCGCTCAGCCAGCCTCAGAAGTGTGTACCCGACTGAACTTCCTGATATACAATACGGACGGTTCGCGGGCGAAGATGGTCAACCAGACTTCGGATAATGCGGGGTTCGGCACGGCTTCGTTCCAACTTGACGAGGGCGACTACCAGCTGGTGGTTGTGGGCCACAGCGCCAACGGCAACCCCACATCAACGAACCCTCTGAAGATATCGTTCACCAATGCTCAGGGCTATACCGACACGTTCCTTTCGAGTGGCGACATCACCATCGAACCTGAAGAATCCTGGGAGGTTGACGTGACGCTCGAACGCATCATAGCACTCTGTCGCTTTGTGATTACCGATGACATTCCTGCTGACGTGAAGAAGATGCAGTTCTACTATACCGGCGGTTCGGGCGCATTCAATGCATACACTGGTTTGGGCAGCGTGAATAGTAAGCAGACGGTGACGTTCGATGTGACAGACGGTAGCCAGACGCAGTTCGACCTCTACACCTTCCTGCACGAGCAGTCGGACAACATCGCCATGAAGGTGACGGCCCTTGATGCCAGTGGTAATGAACTCTATGTGCGCGAGTTCGACGTACCCATGCAGCAGAACCATATCACGTGGCTCACGGGCACCTTCTTCAACGGCTCCAGCTCGTCATCTACTTCGGTGACCGGTGTCACGGTGAATACCGACTGGGCCGGCGAAACGCACATGAGTTTTTAGTCATAAGAAGACCAAAGGCTATTATGCACTGTAATTAGATTCTAATCACGAGGTCCGTGCATGGCATCGGATCTGTACGGACCTCGTTAGGACATTCCCTCATACGGGATAGATATTTCCTCATATAAGGTAAAGAATAAATTAACGTTGCTGCAAGAATTTCTGTGGTTTTTGTGTGACACTGACCTGTATTCGTGTCACTCTCAATATCAAACTACACCGTGTGGAATTAATAGAACCAACCTTAATAACAACAAAAATTTCTATAGGCGATGAGAAAACTGTTTAGAAACCTTATTATGCTTGTCCCATTCGCGTTAGGAATGGCATCGTGCTCAGACAACAGCGACAACTCGGTAGCTGACCCCCTGACAGAGTATGGTGAAGGTACAGACAAATTCGAACCAACAGTGCTGCTGATAGGCAAGGCATATCTGGCCGACGGTCTGGACGACAATTTGAAGCAGGCCTTCGAGTGGGGTGTGACCGACGTGGTCAGCGAGCCTGATGCCGACATTGACTTCGTGATGGTCAACAAACTTACGGGTCACCTGCATAATCGCGTGTGACCAGCCACACTAAA
>CALBPV010000001.1 GCA_937899265.1 uncultured Bacteroidales bacterium | reverse complement strand
ATTTATAAGATAATTTTAAACTCAATCTTATAAAATCATATATTTATTATTTAAAATAGATGCATGATACAAATGAATTAAAACAAAAAAAGAAAAATAAAAAGGAAAAAGAAAGAGAAGAAAGAAAAAGAGAAAAAAGGGAAAAGCAAGAAAAAATGAGAAAAGAAAATGAAAAAATTGAAAAGGAGAAAATGAAGATGAAAAGATTAGAAATTGAAAAAAAGGAGAAAGAAATGATAGAAAAAGAAAAAGAAGAAATTGAAAGGATAGAAAAAGAAGAAAAGGAAAAGAAAAAGAAGCAAAAAATATTAGAAAGGATAGAAAATGAGGCAAAAGAAAGACAATTACAAAGACAAAGACTGCAACAAAGACTAAGACAAGAGTTCTGGCAAAGACAAGAACAAGATCAAAGGTTAAGACAGGAGCAAAGACTAAGACAAAGACTAAATATAGAATATGAAATGAGAAGAGAAAATTGGAATAGATATTTTGAAATATTTAGAAATGAGCCTTCAGAACCAGACCAGGAAGGAATAAATTTAGAAGAAAAGATTAAAAATAAATATAATGATATTAAGCAATATTTACCAGAGCCTATTAAAATTGATGAAAAAGAATTAAAGAAATTAAATGATTTATCTAATAATATTTGCCAATTTGCCAATGTAATTATATTATAAATGATGATATTTTATATTTACCTTGTATGCATCAATATCATATCCAATCCACCACAGTCAAGGCCGAACGTCTCCGACAGAATGCCACTGCCCAGAACTTTCCCGAACTTCTCGAGAACGTTCCCTCGCTCTATGCGACCTCTTCGACAGGCAACTACGGCGATGCCACCGTCAATATGCGCGGATTCAAACAGGAAAATGTTGCCGTCCTTCTCAACGGCATTCCCATCTCGGGTGTAACCTCGGGATCAATGTACTGGAGCAACTGGATGGGACTGTCCGATGCGACTTGGGCGGTACAGATTCAGAAAGGCATTTCGCGCACCATGCTCTCAGACAACGCCGTGGGCGGCTCTATCAATATCGTCACAGCCTCCGCCACCGAAAAACCCCACACCGAATTGGGCTACTACGGTTCCGATTACGGTATCAATAAAGGCTACCTTTCCTACAGCAGCGGACATCTCCCCCACGGGTGGGCTGTCAACTTCACGTTGAGCTATGTGGGCGGGAGCGCTCAGCCGGAGTGCAGCGATGTGAAGACATTCAGCTACATGGTCAATGTCTCAAAGATTTTCCATTCAGGTCACACACTTCTCTTCACAGCTTTGGGTGCACCCGAACGACACGACCAACGCAACACCAAACTCTCCAAAGAGGAAATCGACCGTTACGGACGTTCCTACAACAAGAACTGGGGAGTGCGCGACGGACAGGGATTCAGCCTCAGCCAAAACAATTATTTCAAGCCGTACTTCACGCTCCAGCACCTCATGAACAAGGGGCGATTCAAGATGAACAATGCCGTCTATGTGGCCATTGCCGACGGCGGAGGACGATGGAACGAGAGTCAGGACAACAGCATTGCCTCCTATCTCAAGGACGGACACATCGACTGGGCTTCCATGCTGGCCGACAACACATCATGGAGCGGAGCTTCCACTCTTTCGCCCGCCGACGGCATAGCTGCCCAGAACATCATCACCGATTATCAGGCAGGCCATACTCAGGCAGGTCTCATCCTGCAGGGAGACTTTCAGCTCACACCTTGCTGGACACTCTCGACCGGTGGAAATTATCAGTATTACGGCACTTGGGAACGCGAACAAATCACGGATTTGCTCGGGGCCGATTTCTGGTATGAGAATTATGCTGTCAAAAGTCTGGCCGGACTGGCCGGCCGCAATCCGATTCTCCATGAGGGCGACTATGTACGCACCCGCAACGGACGCGACACCCACCACGGCACACTCTATGCTTCGGCAGCCTACGAGGACGAGCGCTTCAATGCCAACCTCGGAATCTCGTGGATGATGAGCCGCCACCGGCGCTGGGATACCTATAATTATATAGGAGATGCTTGCCTGAGCGACTGGGCCTCCGGACACGGGTGGAGCATCAAAGGCGGATTTCTCTGGAAGATAGACTGGCACCACAGCCTCTACATCAACGGAGCCTGGTACGACCGACTGCCATACGCCGGCGCCTATTTTGCGTCGGGCAATAACGAGATAACGCCCAACGTGCGTAACGAGAAAAATGCCCTCGGAGAAATAGGCTGGCGCTGGGCTACCGAGAACACGGGAGTCCAAGTCACGGCTTATATGGCCAAATGGATGGACAAAACGCTCACCTCCAATAAATACAGACAACTCGATGCCGGGGAAGTGCGCTATATGATTACCGGTTTGGATGCTCTCCATCAAGGCATCGAGTTAAGCGCCTATCATCATTTCAATTCCCGGTTCAGCCTCTCAGCCTTTGCCAACTTCGCCAATTGGGAATGGCAGAACGATGTGGAAGCTACCGTTTACGATTCCTATTCCAATGTTGCCCTCGGACAAATCAATGTCTATGCCGACGGACTCCATGTGGGCGATGCTCCACAGACACAACTCGGCGCAGAAGCAGACTGCAAGATGCCCGGAGGATTCTACGCACGGTTGGGATGGAAGATGAACGTCCGGATGTATGCCGACTTCGAACCGTCCAAACGCACCAATTCCTCCGATCGCAGCGATTCCTATCGCATCCCCACCTATCACCTCCTCAACGGCACCGTCGGCTGGACAGGACCTTTCTCCCGCGACATGGAGCTGAATCTCTTCATCACCTGCCGCAACATCACCGATGCCGTTTATATAGAACGGGGCACCGACGGTGCTGCCCACGACCTTGCCACTTTCCGCGGCTTCTGGGGTCTGGAACGCAATTTCACCTTCGGTGCCCGATTGAGTTTCTGAATAAATCCTTAATCCTCTGCCAGCCACAGGCAGCCCATGATGAATGGGCCTGTGGCTTTGGCATCGTTGTCGCGCATGCGTTCGTGGATATAATAGTCGAACGACCCGTCGCGATAGGGATGACCGCCCAGGCCACCCACGGCACAGCAGCGCGTAAGGCTGAGGACGGGTTCTCCTTGAGCCGTGGTTTCAGGCAATTCGACCAGAAGTGTACGTTGCAAACCGACGTATGCTGACCGGGCCACCTCCAGATATTTCTTGTCGATGTAACCTTTCTTCACAGCTTTGGCGTATGCATACATGAATTGCGTGGTCACACTGGCCTCCGGGAAGTTGCCGTCACGCTCGGGACAGTCCAGCACCTGATACCACAGACCGTCTCGCTGATAGCGGGGAAGCACTTCGGCCAGACCCTGTATGTATGTCACTATGTCGGCACGCCCCTCTGTCTCCTCGGGAATCCAGTCGAGAATATCCACCATCGCCATGAACCACCAGCCCATACTTCGGCCCCAGAAGTTGGGACTGTGACCATTCTCATCGGCCCAACGCTGACGGTGGCTTTCGTCCCAGGCGTGGAAATAAAGTCCGGTCTTTTCATCGTAAGTATGAAGGTGACATAGCTGCACTTGACGGACGGCTTCGCCCGTTGCTGTTGTATCCTTGAATTCAGCTCCGTAGCGAGCCAAGAAGGGAGAGGCCATGTAGAGACCGTCCAGCCACATCTGATGCTGATAGACCAACTTGTGCCAAAAGCCGCCGTCACACGTGCGAGGCTGGTTCTGGAGCTGCCGACGCAGTGTCTGCATGGCTGTGCGGTATTTCTTGTCGTGCGTCTGACGATACATGTCGAAGAGCGTCTTGCCCGAGTTGATGAAGTCGAGGTTATAGGAAGCCATGTCGTACTTCCAAATGTTGCCTTCGGCATCTATAAGACTGTCGGCCCATTGGTGCACATAGTCGTAGTACTTGCTCTCGCCTGTGGCCTTCCACATTTCAAGCATGGCGCAACAGCCCACGCCTTGGGCATAACCGAAGAAGAGTCGCGAGCCGTGATCCAACTGCCAAGCCTCGGGAAAACGGGTCATTTCGCTCTCGGCGAAACGGCGAGCCATCTCTGCCGGATTGCCGATAAATGTCTTCAGCTGAGCGTCGGAGACAACCCAGCTGAAGATGAACGCGAAAAAGATTGACAGGAATCTCATTATTTGTACATAAAGCGTTTGATGGAGTTCTTGGGAGTCTTGACGAACTCTTTTTCCTGAAGTTCAAAACTCGAAACATGGGCGTATGCCGGCAACCGTTTGTTGAGTTCATCGCGGTGGGAAGTAATCTCCTTCAGGAGGGCATCGTCATCCTTGAAACCGTCGATGCTGGCAGCTTCGCGGTCGGGATAGACCAAAGCGACCAGTTTGCTGTGGGCACGCTGCACCAAGACACTCTCCTGCACGTAGGGAAGGTGGTTGATGCGCATCTCGATTTCCTCGGGATAGATATTCTGTCCCGAAGGACCGAGCAACATGTTCTTTACACGGCCTTTCAGGAATACATTGCCAAACATATCTATCACAGCCATGTCTCCCGTGTGGAGCCATCCGTCCGGCTCAAGAGTGGCACGCGTGGCCTCCTCGTTTTTATAATAGCCCAACATGGTGTTCATACCCTTGCAGAGCAGCTCGCCCGGTATCTTCTCGGGGTCTTTGCTATCCACCTTGCACTCCATGTTCACGGCTGCGATACCGCACGACGAGCGCACGAAATTATGCCAGTCGCTGAATGTGATGATGGGGGCGCACTCCGTCATGCCGTAGCCCACCGTGAAGGGGAACTGTATCTCCTTGAGGAGGCTCTCCACATCCGGATTGAGGGCAGCACCGCCCACTATGACCTCATAGAAACGACCGCCGAAGGCTTTGATAGCTCCCTCGAGGAATTTGCGGTTCACATAGTTGCGTACAAAGGGCAGGTTACGCATCGAGCGCAGCTTGGGTTTGTTGTAGTCGGGCAGGAAGTACTTCTGCACCAGTTTCTCGAGCAACAACGGCACCATCACGATGAGGTGGGGACGTATCTCGCCCAGGGCTTCCATCATGAGCGGGGGAGAGAGAGGTTTGGTGATAAAGGTAACCTCCACACCGCAGCAGAACGAATAGAGGAACTCAAACGTCATGCCGAAGAGGTGTCCCACGGGGAGGAAGCTCACAATTTTGTCACCGGGACGCAACGTGTAGGCAGCACCGTGCATGAACACCATGTTGCTCCACAGCGACCGTTCGGGAAGCATCACTCCCTTGGGATCGGAGGTCGTGCCCGATGTATAACTGATAAGAACCAATTGGTCGGGGTCTTTCTGCTTATAGTAATTTATATCCTGCGGCATGATACCCTGAGGATACAGCTTGCGGTAAGTGTCATCGGCCGCGTCGAAAGCCTTCTTGAATTTCTCGCTTCGGCAGCCCAACAATTTGGGACGGGCATCCATCGAAAGAAGGGCATCGAGACCGGGCATCTGTTCAAAATCGACTTTCTTGGCAATGCGGTCATCTACTGCAAAGATTTTGGCATCGCAGTGCTCGATGAGGTGATGCATTGTCTCAGAAGTGTAGTCGGTCAGCATGGGAACTATTACTGCTCCATAGCTCATGGCAGCGATGTAGGCAATGCCCCATTCCGCCGAGTTGCGACCGCACATGGCGAACTTGAAGCCGGGCTCATAACCGCACATCCGCCAAGTCTCATGGAATCTTGCCACCAGTGCAGCCACGTCACAGAATTTGTACTTGTCGCCGTGATAATTGGCAAACGCAGGTAAATCCCAATGTTCTACTACGCTCTTCTGGAAGAGCTCGTTCATCGTTTTTTCCATATTATATAATATTAAGAATACGAGTTTTAGTGCGCAAATATAATAACTTTTTGGAATATAAGTCCCTTTTTCGCTCAAAAATCGCTCAAAATACAAATGAAATTGCAAAAAAAATACGATTTTATGCCTGTATCTGATAAAAAAGCACTATATTTGCAAGCTGAAACAGCATTTCAAGATGTATTTCCGAACTGCTGGATTTTCTGAATCGAACAATAGAAAAAACAAAACTAATATGTATCGTACCAAAACCAACGGCGAGCTTCGTCTCGCCAACGCAGGCCAGCAGGTAACCCTTGCCGGCTGGGTGCAGCGCGTACGCAAAATGGGGGCTCTCACCTTCATCGACTTGCGCGACCGCTACGGCATCACCCAAATCGTGTTCAACGAAGAGAAAGATGCCGCCCTCAACGAACAGGCTTCACGCCTCGGACGCGAATTTGTGATTCAGGTCACCGGAACCGTCAGCGAACGCGAATCCAAAAACAAGAATATTCCCACGGGCGAGATTGAAATCATTGCCTCTTCTCTGTCCGTCATTTCCTCCTCCGAGGTACCGCCTTTCACTATTGAAGACAAGAGCGACGGCGGCGACGATTTGCGCATGCAGTACCGTTATCTGGATCTCCGTCGTCCCACGGTGCGCAAGAATCTCGAGCTGCGCCACAAACTGGCCTTTGAGACCCGCCGTTATCTCGATGCCCAAAATTTCCTCGAAATAGAGACCCCGTTCCTCATCAAATCAACACCCGAGGGTGCCCGCGACTTCGTGGTTCCTTCCCGCATGAATCCCGGTCAGTTCTACGCCCTTCCCCAGTCACCCCAGCAATTCAAACAGCTTCTCATGGTGGCCGGCATGGACCGCTATTTCCAGATTGTAAAATGTTTCCGCGATGAGGATCTTCGTGCCGACCGTCAGCCCGAGTTTACGCAGATTGACTGCGAGATGTCGTTCGTTGACCAGGAGGACGTTATCCGAATGTTCGAGGGTCTCATGAAACACCTCTTCTCCACCCTCAAGGGAAAAGACTTCACCGAAGCTTTCCCCCGCATGAAATGGGTCGATGCCATGAACGGCTACGGTTCCGACAAACCGGATCTCCGTTTCGGCATGAAATTCGTGGCTCTGAAAAGCAAAGCCCTCGAAAAGGAACTTGACGATTCCGCCGATACCGTCAACATCATTCCCGACGGACAATTCGGGGTGTTCGACTCGGCCGATTGGGTCGGCGGCATCTGTGCAAAAGGCTGTGCCTCCTACACCCGCAAACAAATTGACCAGCTCACCGATTTTGTCAAACGTTCTCAGGTAGGTGCCAAGGGGCTCATTTGGATTCGCAAGAACGACGACGGCTCCGTCAAGAGTTCTGTCGATAAGTTCTACACCCCCGAAACCATCTCCCTTTGGTGCGACCGCTTCGGTGCCGAGCCCGGCGACCTTATGCTCATTCTCTGCGGCGAGAAACGCAAGACACAGAAGCAGCTCTGCGCTCTCCGTCTCGAGGTTGCCGACCAATTGGGGCTGCGCAATCCCTCTGTTTTCGCTCCACTTTGGGTCATTGACTTCCCCCTCTTCGAGTGGGACGAAGAAACACAGCGTTACTATGCGACGCACCATCCCTTCACAATGCCCAACCCCGATGACATTCCGTTGCTTGACGAAAAGCCGGGGTCCGTACGCGCCTGGGCCTATGACTGCGTAATCAACGGTGTCGAATTGGGTGGCGGTTCAGTACGTATCCACGACTCCAAACTCCAGGAACGCATGTTCGAACTCCTCGGCTTCACACCCGAGAAAGCAATGTCCCAGTTCGGCTGTCTCATCAATGCCTTCAAATACGGCGCACCTCCCCACGCCGGACTCGCATTCGGTTTGGACCGCGTTGTCTCGATGTTTGCCGAACTCGACAGCATCCGCGACTGCATCGCCTTCCCCAAGAATAACCAAGGACGCGACATGATGATGGATTCTCCCTCTCCCATCGACCCCGCCCAGCTCGACGAACTCCAGCTCAAACTCGATCTCAAGTCCGAAGACTGACAACCGAACCCGAGGAGTTTCCTTTAAGCAACTAAACGCCCGTCAGACCTTTTGCAATTTAGGTCTGACGGGCTTTTTCAGTTGTTGCAGGCATCCTTCTGATTGCGGATAAGATGCCAAAATCGGAACATCCGGTTCAGAGATTCTTCTTGGGATAGAGTTCGTACCACCACGTGTCATCGTCGAGGAGCCAACGTTGGAACCAGGCCATTTGGGTCTGCTGCCACTTGTGGTTCTTTTCGGTGTCTTTAATGTGATGATTCTCGCCCTCGAAGGCGATGAATGCTGTTTCACGACCGAGAATTTTGAGTGCCGTGAAAAGCTGGATACTCTCGCCGATGGGCACGTTGGTGTCCTTGGTACCGTGGGTGAAGAGCAACGGCGTATGAATCTTGTCGGCATTGTAGAGCGGGCTCTGATTGACATAGAGTTTGCGGTCGCTCCAGGGATAGCTGCCCGCCATCGAGACTTCGCTGTAGGAATATCCCCAATAGCCTTCGCCCCAATAGGAAGTGTGATCGGAGATGCCGGCATGGGAAACGGCACAAGCAAAGAGGTCGGTCTGCGTCTGGAGATACTGTGTCATAAATCCGCCGTAGCTGGCACCCATGCAGCCTATCTTCTTGCTGTTGACCCACGAATGGGAAGCCGCAAACTTACGAACAGCCTCAATGATATCGTCGGCGACCTCCCGTCCGGCCGTGTTGACATGAAAGGCCGAATACTTCTGTCCGAAACCGGCAGCTCCGCGCGGATTGACAACCAGCACGATATAATCCATCGAAGCCCATAGCGGGAAGGGCCAGTTCTGTCCGAAGTTGCGCGAAGTGGGCATGCAGCCGCCGTAGTAATAGACAATCATGGGATACTGACGGGTTGCATCGAACGACGGGGGCAGATAATAGCGTGTGGTAATGGTCATCCCGCGACGGTTGCGAAACGTCCACTCTTCGCAGGAAGGCATGTCGAGGCCGGCGAGATTCACGGAACTCAAATCTGTGAGCATCCGGCAAGCCGGCGACTGGGATCCGACAGCAGGTAACGTGCCTGCATACACCCTGCGCTGATTGAGCGCACCCTCTCCTATCAGTGTGAAATCGGGGGATGTGCGGGCGAGGCTGAATTTATTCACCACCTCCTCGGGCTGAGCGATTTCGCTAATGCTGAAGTCGGACGGGTCGAGTCTGTAAAACGAAACCGAGTCCTTGTTGAGTGCCGTAAAATAGACTTTGCCATCGTAGAGTGACAATTCGAAATTTTCCACCGACGGGTCGAAATCCCGAGTGACGGATGTCACCTTGTGCGAAGCCACATCCTGCACGTACAGTTGGTAGTCGAATGCGTTGGCAATCATACCCTTGGGCACATTGCGACCGATACCGCCGAAGCTGTCTGGAGAACCTTTGAAAATGACTTGCCGTCCATCTCTCGAGAAGATGCCTTGAGCCACAAAGCCGTCGCGTTCCACCAACGTATCGACAATGAAAGTCTCAAGATCCAGCGTGAAGAACGACTGAACGGTGGAGGCCCTGTGTGTCACCTCGCTGTCAAGGACGGGCAGATTGAAATCCTGCTGTGAGAGCAGTAGGGTGCGACCGTCGGTCGAGATGTCGTTGAGGGTGATATTGCGATAACCGTGAGTGAGCGGCTGCAACAAGCCGTCGGACAGACGGTAGAGAGCCAATCGGTTGCGGTTGCGCCAGCCGGGTTGCCGGTCGTCGGGATTAAGCACTTCAAACACGCCTGTATCCTCGGCAGGTCCTTCTTCCTCGATGGTGAAAATCAGGAAATCCTCGTTGGGCGAAAGGGTGATGTGCCCCTTGGGAAGATGCTCTGCCAAAACAGTCTCTTGTCCTGTACGGGGGTCACGGGTCACCAACTCTCGGTTCTTATTTCGCGTGCGTTCGCGATAGAGAAGGTTGCTCTTGGGCATCCACTGCCAGTTCATAGCGTCACACAGCGTCTCGCCCGTGCGAAGATCTTTCACCTCGCGGGTATAGTAGCCAGAGCCGTCGCTCTCATAATGATAGTCGGCTGTCCGATACATGGTTCCGTCGGGCGATATGTCGGCTCCGAAACTGAGGTCTGAGGCCCACAGCCGTTCGTAATCCAGACGAGGCTTCCCTCCGTCTGACGCCGGAGAAATCCGGGCCATACTGTCGAGAGCCACCTTCACCGAGAAGGTCTGCACCGCCGTGTCGGACATGGCGTGAATGACACATTCGTGATTGCCCGGCACAAGTTTCAGGTCGGACGTTTCGGTGCCGTCAACGGAGAGTTTCCATTGCTTGAGTCCTTCAATCAGAACAGCACCTTTGCTGAAGCGCGATGCCTGGAGTGTGAACCCCAACAGATGAATCTCTCGGCCATTGCCTGCGGGCAACGAATCAACCTGCTCCATCGGACGGTCTGAAGACAACTGTCTATTGGCCGAAGCCGCCAACAGTGATTTCGTATCGAAGGCCTTCCCCTTCACATCCACGCTGTCAAATTCAACAGGCATCCGGACTTCCTGCGGCCCCACGTGACGGAACTCACGAACCTGTAATGTGTCAGCTGCCGATGCCGGAAGTGTGACGGACAGAACGGAAAGAAGGAGAAAAGTTGAACGTTTCATAATTATCATTTGAGGAAAATTCTTTCGCCGTTACAGATATAGAAACCGCGTGTTGGTTGCAGAACACGACGACCGGACAGGTCATACCATTCCTTGGGTTTATTGCTGTCGTGGCGAACAGTAGAAATGGCAGAAGAGGTGCCGGCGCTCAACAGATAGTAGGGCGACGGAGTGAAGACTTTGCTGCGATAGATATGGAGATAGGACGTGTGGGCATCCATAGCTACGCCCTCGGTGCCTATCAGATAGAAGCCCAATCCGTGAACGTCATCGTTGCGAAATTCATAATTGTAGTAAGTCAGCTCCTCAAGTTCGGACTTGACAGTGCCGGCCTGATCGGTGCCCGACAGACGGTCCGGGGACATCGACACCGTCACATTTTCCTCGGTGGGCAAGGTTCGGAAGATTGTGTCGGATGCTGTCTTGAGAAGGAATCCTTTGCCTGCGGGGATGATGTCAGACTCGAACTTCTCAAGATGAACTGTATCCTCGTCGAGACCGGTGGAGTAGGAACGCACATACCACATCTCCACGCCTTCGGGAAGGGTCTGTTTCTTGTCCGTATAATAGGGTACCCAGTTGTCCAGTTCAGCAACAGACGCCTTCTCTACAGACCAGTAGAGCACAGGGCTGTAGCTCAAGTGGGGCGGCTGGTTGTAGCCGGAGTTCTGCCAGGCGATGGCCATATCATAGACATGGTCGTCGCGCAGATAGGGCAAACGCCAATCCGTGGGAATCACCGTTGCTATGATGTTGAGATACTGTCCGTTGTCATCACTGCCCCAATAGACCACTTCCTCGCGCCAGTCGCCAAAGAGGTCGCACTGGAGATTCGGATTGTACTTGGTCGAATTTATCGAAGACGCGCCACCATTTAAATTAGAGAGTGTCGTTGTGCGTCCCCAGCTTTGGCCGCGGCTGTCCCAAGTGTCGATGTGACCTCGGTCGTGATAGTCGTCGTAGAGTGTTCCGTTCCAATAGATGCGGAAGTTAATCGACGACGCGGACGTCGTACCTTCATGCCACGGACAAATCACACGCCCATATTGGTCATACATACTGGCCGAATGGCTGTCGAAGAACTCAGCTCCCTCGTGCCGGTCGTCACAGTCCATTGCTATGCCTCGCCCGGTATCTGTATTGTCGGGAGGCAATACTCCGGCGATTATTTTGCCCGTAGCGGCATCGGCGAGCGTCCAATCCTGAGCAACGTCTTCATAGACCATGTAAACCTCCATACCGGGGTTGTCCCAGTTGAAGTCGCCCATGTGTGTGGCATCGCCGTGCCCGTATGACAAACGCCAGAGGCATGAGCCGTCATCGTCCATACAACCTGAGCCCACGACGACCTCGTCCTTGCCATCACCATCGACATCGCCTACGGTGACGGAGTGAGCACCCGTGCCATAAAGGCCCTGTCCCTTGGTACGATAAGCCTGACGCCAGTGTTCTGTCAATACAGAGCCATCCCATCGATATGCAGCAAAATAGGACTGGTTGTAGTAACCGCGATTGAAAACTCCAAGCGGATTTTTGTCCAAACCGTCCAAGAAAGCTACACAAGCCTTGTAGCGGTCGGAACGGTTCATCTTGCTGTCACCATATTCCTCGTCGCCGTATTTGGGATAGTAGTCGGCGGTACCCATCACTTGGCCAGTAACTCCATCGAAGACACTCACCCATTCGGGACCCGAAGTAATCTTGCCACTGCCATTGACATAAGAGACCGAAGGATCGGCACCGTCCTTGATAACGTAATTGCCAAGGCCGTCAATGGTGCCGGGTGCCGTCTTGACCATCATTTCGCCAAAGCCGTCCCCGTCGAAGTCATAGCACAGGAAAGTGGTATAATGGGCTCCGGCACGAATGTTCTGTCCAAGATTAATGCGCCAGAGGAGCGTTCCGTCCAGCTTGTAGCAGTCGATTATCACATCCGACGTTTGCCCCGAGCCTGCAGAGTCCTTGGAATTGTCTGGATCCCACTTGACAATAATCTCAACCTCTCCATCGCCGTCCATGTCGTAAGCCGAACAGTCGTTGGGAGTATAGCTGCAGGCCAAACGTTTACAAACGGGAGTTTGGAGATAGACGCGGAAGGTCTGGTCGCTCCACACCTTTACGTTGTCCTGTCGCTCTACGACAGTTCCTTCAGCATCCAAAACTTCGAGGGAATAGAGCGAACCTGTGCCCCCATTCGTATCCGTATAGTTGGTCTTGGCTTTCAGTTCGACGACCTTTGTGCCGTTGCGCAGCAGACGATAGGTATATTTACCGTTGTCAGCCTGACGATAACGCCAGCTGACGAATACACCGCCACTCACCTTGATGGGGAGCAAACCTCGATTGAGAGGCGTGGCCGTGCCATGATGGATGGCGGAGGCATCGAGGGTGAAGAACACGCGCACGGAATAAATCTCCGTCTCGGCCTTGAACACTTTGACGGTAGCCGCTTGGTTGGCATACGTAATTGTGGCGGTATATCCATCGATAGCTTCCACTTGGAAATCGGTAGGATCGCTGCTCAGCTGTCCGGGAAATGAAGCCACCCCGCCGGTGGAGAGTTCTCCGATAAACGGCATCAAATCGCCGGCCGAGCAGGTGCATGACTTCAGATAGTAACTCAGATTATAGACCGGCTCATCTACGATGCCCTCAATCGAAAGATTGCGAAACGCGATTTCCTTATTTGTATCGACGTTATAGACATAGAGAATGACCGTGAGGTCGCCTCCGTTAATGATAAGGTCGGAATAGGTCCATGCATGATTGGAATATGCCGTGGCATTGCCGTTCTGCACTTTGTTGCGAGCGGGCGTTACGTCCGACCCAACCAGAACTTCAGCCTCGTTACCTATCTTGTAATATACGTCAACGTTGCCTTTGTCTGTCCCCACGTGGGCAGCATCGAACGACAGCTTGGTAGGCTTGAAAGAGTGTCCTTCGGAGACAGAAAGGGAATAGGTCACCTGATGTGCCCCGTTTTTTGCCGTAACCTTTGAGGCCGGTTGGAACTTGGTGAATGGTGCATCATAAGTGATTGCTGTGAATCCTTCATCGGCACTGCTGCTCGTCATCACGCCTGAAACCGTGAGCTGTGAACCTACAGAGAGTCGGGTAGTTACCAGACCTGTATATGCATCGTCTCCATTCTTGACGCATGCATCCAAACCATCGGTCGAACCCAATGGCCAAACCATTTGAACCGTTTGGGCTTGCATCGTCAGTGTGACGGCTGAAGCCAATAGCAACAAAAATCTTTTCATAGAAGTCTTGTGAATTCATTTAATTCAATTGCCGTCGGGCTTGGTTGTATTCACATCAGCCGACCAGGGCCAGTTGAGAGTTTCGGGGGCATCGGGTTGAGAGGCATCGAAGTCTTCCCAGTCGGTACGGACGTACTTGACCAATGGGAGACCGAGCTCCTTCCATCCCATGACAATCATCTTCGAAACCTCGTAGGCACCGAAGGGATTGAAGTGCGTATTGTCGGCCAAGTCCTTCTCTGAAGCGAAGGCCTCCTTGGGATAGTGAACAAGGGTTTTCTTCGATGCCTCCACACCCATGGCCTCATACATCTTGGTCACCTCGGCGGTGAGGTCGATGAGGGGGACATTCTCGCGCTGGGCGACAGCTTTCATCGATGCGGGGAAATCACCGTGGGTATTGATGATTTTGCCTTCATCGTTGAAATTGCGGCGAGCCGTAGGTGTGCAGAAGATGATGTTACCGCCGGCTTTGCGAACCTGGTCAACGAAAATTTTGAGCTGATAGGAATAGTGGTACCAGGCACCGTCGCCGGGACGTTTTTCCTTCTCGTCGTTGTGCCCGAACTCACAGAACACATAATCGCCGGGCTTTATCATCGAAAGGATTTTGTCCAGTCGGTGTCCTGCGATGAAGGTACGAGCCGTAAGCCCGCTTTCGGCATGGTTGGATATAGCGATGCCGTCACCCAGCCAGCGGGTGATGAGCTGACCCCACGAAGCGTAGGGGTCATTGGCCTGATCGACCACGGTGGAGTTGCCGCAGAGGAAAACCGTGACGGCTGTCGTGTCACGCTCAATTTTGAGAGACTGGACACAGGGAGCTTCGCCGTTGAACTCGAAGGTGAGCTTTTGGTCCCAGTCCTTGTAATCTTTCTCGCGGGGTTTGAGCGACACCTTGCCGGGAGTTCCATTCAGCACATATTCGGGCGAACGCTTGTTAATCACAAAAGTACATGTTTCGGTTTTGCCTTTCCGGGTCACCGTATTCTCGGCAAAGAGACGACGGTTCTCGGCACGCAATACGGTGGCTCCGGCTCTGTGCTTGGAACCGAACGTCACGGTCACTTTGTAGTTGCCGTCGGGCACATTGACCGAGAAATAGAAAGGAGCGGTTCCTTTCTTCTGGTCCCATGATGTGCCGAAGTCGTACCCCCATCCTTTCTTTTCGGCAAATACATCGGAGGGATGAACAGCGGTGACTCCGCCTTTGTCCTTGGAGTTGACAAACGAGAAATCATAGTCGGTTTTTTCAGTTCGGTTTTGTGCGCACGAAAGAGTGGCATAGGCTCCCATCAGGAGCAGCAAGGAAAGCATCTGTTTCATAACATAGAAAAAGTTTATAGTGTTAGAGAATTGTCAATAATGTCGGGGAACTCATCGGCATAGTGAGACACCATGATGAGCGTTTTGTCGGGACGCTGGCAGAAAGTCCTGATGATGTCGCGCACCAAATCGCGCCGACAGGTATCGAGACCGTGAAGAGGTTCGTCAAGGATGATGAGCGCAGGGTCTTTGACAAATGCCCGTGCCAAGAGGCAGAGTCGCTGTTCTCCCGAGGAGAGGGTGAGGAACTGACGGTCGGCCAAGGCTGCGATGCCGAAAACGTCCATCCAGAAACGGCACGTCTCCACATCGTTGGGCAGCGGACGGCGATAGAGACCCACGGTATCGTGAAGGCCGGAGGCCACGATGTCTATGGCCGGACGGTTCTCGCGATAGGCTCTGTGAAATTCGGGAGAAACGAAGCCGATATATCGTTTGATTTCCCAAATACTTTCGCCCGTTCCGCGACGTCGTCCGAAGAGAGATATGTCGCAGGCATAGGCAGCAGGATGGTCGGCGCAGATGAGACTCAGCAGGGTCGATTTGCCGGCACCGTTGTTTCCCTTCAGAGCCCAGTGTTCGCCTCGGCGCACCACCCAATCGAGGCCGTTATAGAGAGTCTTTCCCTCGTAAAGGTGAAGACTTAGATTGCGAATGGAGATAATCTCATCTGTCTCTTTTCCGTCGCGTGTCAGTGTGGCTACGGGTTTGACGGGCAGATTGAGAACGGCTGAACGAAGACCGACAGGAAGGAGGGTCTTCCCGATGTGGGTCTCACGCCACAGGGTGAGATATTCCCCGCGAGTGACCTTAGGCAGCACGCGGCCGTCTTCGACGCGAACCACATGGGTCACACATTCGGGCACCCGGTCGAGCATCGACAGCACCAGCACAAGAGTCACATTGCCCTCGGTCACCAGCCGTTGGAAAAAGAGTTCCAACTGTTCGCGCATCTCCGCATCGAGTCCGATGTAGGGATTATCGACGATGAGTACGCGCGGATTGCGGATGAGATAACGGAAGAGATGGTACCTGCGCATCTCGCCCGACGACAGCAACACGATACGCTTGTCCAACAGAGGGCGAATCATAAAAGTGTCGAGAAGGGGCGAATCGAGACACTCCGTCGGCAACAGCGTACGCAAAAAAGGCGACTCGTCGCGATCCTGAGAATTGAACCTCTGCTGGAAATAATAAGGATTCTCGGCCGAACCGAGATTGTCTTCGAAAGTGACTTGAATCACATTGCCGTAGGCCGTAGCCGGCACATCGGAACCGAAGTGATATGTGACGGAACCTTGGGAGAGCGGATTCTTGCCGGTAAGCATGGCCACCAGATTGGATTTTCCGGCTCCGTTGGGTCCCATGATAGCAATATGCTCCTGTGGACCAATCGTGAGGTCCACAGGAGCTTTGAGACGGATGAGCGGGTTACGTCCCACTGCATCTTTGAGGGTGATACTCATTCGTTCAGACATGTGCATCTTTGGATTCCGACAGGTCTATCTCCTGATTGTCCTGGTCAAAGACCTTGTACTGAAGGAGTTCCATGGATTGGTCTGCGATAAGTTTCATACCGAAACCGTAGCGGAACTTCCACTTCATATAGGTGGAGATGAACCCTGAGTGCAAATAGGCTGCAATGAAGGGGTGAATGTGAAGGCGGAAATTCTTCACTTTCAGTTGCTGTGTAAGGATGTCAAGTTTTTCCTCCATTCTCTCGGGGAAAAGGATAGAAGGCTTGACCACATGTTTGCCGCCACAGACAGGACAACTCTCTTCGCGCTGGACATCCATCACAGGACGTACTCGCTGGCGCGTAATCTGCATCAGGCAGAACTTGGAGAGCGGCAGGATGTTGTGCTTGGCGCGATCGGTGAGCATGAGCTCTTTCATGTGTTTGTAGAGCTGCTCGCGGTGCTCGGCTTTGTTGAGATCGATGAAGTCAATCACCACGATGCCACCCATATCGCGGAGTCGCATCTGTCGTGCTATCTCATCGGCTGCTGCGAGGTCAACGAGGAGGGCATTGTCTTCCTGATCGTCGGCTTGGCGGGAACGGTGCCCCGAGTTGACGTCGATGACGTGGAGGGCTTCCGTGTGTTCGATGATGATGTAGGCGCCGGCCTTGCACGAAACGGTTTTTCCGAGCGACGACTTAATCTGTCGCGTGACGTTAAAGTGATCCAGAATAGGTTGGTCACCGTTGTAGAGACGCACTATGTCTGCCTTCTCAGGGGCTATCAGACGGACGTAGTCCTTAATCTGCGTGAACGTAGTTGAGTCGTTGACCCAAATGTTCTCAAACGACGGATTGAAAATGTCTCTCAGAAGTGCTACCACACGACTTGTTTCTTCGTAACAGAGTGCAGGCGTTGTGCCCTTCTGCAACTGGCTCATTGCACTTTCCCACCGATGTATCAGATAGGTGAGCTCGGCTTGGAGCTCTTCGACCTGTTTGCCCTCGGCTGAGGTACGCACGATGATGCCGTAGTTCTGAGGCTTGATACCCTGCAAGATTTGACGGAGGCGCACTTTCTCCGAGCTTGAGCGTATCTTCTGAGAGATGGATACCTTATTCTGAAATGGTATCAGCACCATGAAACGACCGGGAATGGAGATGTCGCATGTGAGACGGGGTCCCTTGGTCGATATGGGCTCTTTTGCAACTTGAACCAAAATCTCTTCGCCGACTGAAAGAACGTCGCCTACGGTCAAATCTTTGGGCATGTCCGGCACCCGCTGCACCCGTTCGATGGGGATGAGATGTTTGCGGTCGGATAGCTGCTGTTTGATGTATTTTTGGTACGTCTTGAACTGCGGGCCGAGATCCTGATAGTGAATGAATCCTTCCTTGCTGTAACCCACTTCGACGAAAGCAGCGTTGAGGCCCGGCATAATTTTCTTGACCTTGGCCAAATAGATGTTTCCAACCGTGAAGCTCTGGTCTGACGACTCGCGCTGGTATTCGGCCAGGCGCTTGTCTTCCAACAGACCGATGGTGATTTCCTTCGATTGGGCATCGATAACAACTTCTCTTGTCATCTGTGTGAAGGATGTGGAATTTTAAAAGTGGGGACGACGCGCGTTGCGCGCCGTCCTCTAATCAATGCTTGTGACGATTTTTACGCAGACGCTTTTTGCGCTTGTGCGTACTCATCTTGTGACGCTTATGCTTCTTACCGTTAGGCATATTCGAAACGTTTTAAAGGGTTAAACTTATATTTATTTCTTTTTTATTTTTCTGAAGCGATTCCGGCTGCGAGCTCTTCAGAGGGGCGGAACACTACTACCTTGTGTGCTTCGACGGGAATGGTCTTGTCGTTGTTGATGTCACGAGCTACGCGTGCAGCACGCATCTTGACAACAAATGTACCGAAACCGCGCAAGGCTACATTTTCGCCTTTTTCGAGCGACTCCGATGCAACATTGATAAATTCTGCCATCACGTCGGCTACTGTCTTATTGTCGAGACCTGTAGCTTTGGCGACAATCTTAATGATTCCAGATTTAGTCATTTTTGTTTTCTTTATGATTAATTTGTTTGTATTTTGAATTTCGCTCCCTCGAAGATTGACTGCCCAAGGCATCATTTTCCCCGAATTGGCGTGCAAATATAAGGCTTTATTTTGATTTTTCCCAATTTTTTGACGAAAAAAATAAAAAAAATCGTATCTTTGCCCTGTTTTTGGGGCAGATTGCAACCTGCAACCACACTTTTGGCTCAATTTTGTCCCTATCATTTAGCGATTTAGAATCACCCGAAATACAAGACATGACGCTTCTTCAATGGTATGAATCCAATCGGCGCTCTCTTCCCTGGCGCGAAACAAAGGATGCCTACCGCATCTGGCTCTCCGAAATCATTCTCCAGCAAACGAGGGTGGCTCAGGGGTTGGATTACTATCTGCGTTTCGTGGAGCGATGGCCCACCGTGACCGACCTCGCCGCTGCCTCCGAAGAAGAGGTGCTCAAACTCTGGCAAGGTCTGGGGTATTACAGCCGCGCGAGAAATCTGCTCAAAGCTGCCCGACAGGTGACAGAACAGATGGCAGGACGGTTCCCCACCCGATATGAAGACCTCATAATTTTAAAAGGTGTGGGACCATATACTGCCGCAGCCATCGCCAGTTTCTCGTCCGATGAAGCCGTAGCTGTGGTGGACGGGAACGTCTATCGTGTGCTGTCCCGTCTCTTTGATATCGATACCCCCATCGACACGACCGGAGGACAGAAACTTTTCCTCCGATTGGCCGAAGAGATGCTCAATCGGAAGAAACCCGGACTCCACAATCAAGCCATGATGGAACTCGGAGCCTTGGTTTGTACGCCTGCCACTCCCCGGTGCGGGGAATGTCCACTCCACGACAAATGTCTGGCAAGAACTGCCGCCACCGTATCTGTCCGTCCTGTCAAACAAGGCAAGACCCGCATTCGCGACCGCTGGCTCTGTTATCTCCTTTTTAAATATAAGGACCGCTTTTGGGTACGCCGACGGGATGCAGGTGACATTTGGCAGGGGTTGTGGGAATTTGCAGGTGCAGAGACCGGCGCTCCTGTTTCCGGGTCTGAAATCAGAGACCTCGTTCGGTCGTTCCTCTCCCCAGACAATCAAACGGCAGTGGATAGCATCGTCCCCGTCGTGAAAGACCTCCACCACCAATTGACCCACCGTCTGCTCCACATCGACTGTTTCATCGTCAACCTCTCGTGCGATGTCCGTCCGAAGGGAGAATATGAACAAATTTCGTGGACAAATTGGGCGGAAAAAGCAATTCCGAAAGCAATTTTTGACCTAAATGGCAAAATTTCTCCCTTTTTTGTACCGTAGTTCAAAAAAAAGTCGTACCTTTGCATCATCTTTTATGACTGTTTTTTTTAATTTTCAATTAAAATGCCTGTAAACAAAGTTATCCTGATTGGAAATGTGGGCCGTGATCCCGAGGTCAAGCGTATGCCCAGCGGTGCCGTGTGCGCTTCCTTCCCCTTGGCTACGACAGAGCGCGGTTACAAGACAAAAGCCGGTATTGAAATTCCGGAAAAAACCGAGTGGCACAATATCGTGGCCTGGCAGGGAATTGCCGAACGTGTCGCACGCCAGGTGACCAAAGGTTGTCTCATATATATCGAAGGCAAACTCCGCACGCGCAGTTTCGATGACCCGAACGGAGGCTCGAAGCATTACGTGACAGAAATCTTTGTCGATCAGTACGAGATGCTCCGCCGTCCGAACGGTACGCCCTTCCACTCGGAAGAGATGCCCGAGGATACACCTGTCGATGCGGTATAAACCCGCACTGGCTGATGAAACGAGGAATCCTTGCCCTCCTGCTGTTGCTCTTTAGTCTAAGCGGAAAAATTGGGGCCCGTCAGGCATCCGACAGTATTCTGTCACGTCTGGATGACCACACGATTCTGCTCGATTGGACGTTGACCCCCTCGGAGGTTGACGCGATTCCTTATGCCTATACTACCTTTCAGGAAGCAGCCTCCCATCTTCTCGACGGAACAGAAGCCCGTCCCATGCGTCTGCTCATCGCACCCGGTGTCTATTGGGTGGACGACCCCGACGATTCGTCCGTTCGCGTAGCCCTAAACAGCGACCACGGAACGCCTTATGGAATGACCATTCGGTGCGAACATCTCCACATCGAAGGTCTCACCGACGACCCCCGCAATGTCATCTTGGCCTCCAATCGCGGACAGACTCAGGGTGCCTTGGGCAATTTCACCATGCTGCGTATCACAGGCGATGACATTCAGGCCCGCAACCTCACCTTCGGCAACTATTGCAACGTTGATCTTGAGTGCCCGCTCTATCCGGCCTTCAACCGCCGGCGCAGAGCCGATGCCATCGTGCAGGCCCAGTTGGTACATGTGGATGCCGACCGCGTGTTCTGCGACAACTGCCGCTTTATCTCCCGACTGAATCTCTGCCCCATGACAGGAGCCCGGCGTACTCTCTACCGCAATTGTCATTTCGAATCGACCGATGATGCCCTTCAGGGCTCTGCCGTTTATTTGCAATGTCACTTCATTTTCTTTTCTTCACGTCCCTGGTACTCGTCTCCCGCATGGGGTGCCGTACTGTTGGACTGCGACATCGACATCCACACGCGCGGCAAGCAGTATTTCACCAAAGCCGGCGGAGCCATCACGGTCATCGACACACGTCTCCACACGCTCTACGATGCGTCTTCCTCTCCCCTCACTGTCGATTGGTCTCCCGCTCCCAATACCGTTTGCTGCCAGCACAATGTGACTCTCAACGGAGCTCCACTCCTCATCGGCGAACCGTCCAATCGCATCGATTTGGAAGGTCGTGCCCTGATGTATGCCTATCGTATTCCCCGCGCCGACGGAAGCGTCCTGTACAATGTACCCAATCTGCTGGCCGGCAACGACGGATGGGATCCGCTTTGCCTGCATGACGAGGTCTTGGCGGAAAGCCGGCGACTCGGCACCCCCCTGTTGGGCTTGCCCACCTGGATGAAGATTGTGCCGACAAAGAAAACCCTCGAAGCTGTGGGCGATACTGCCACCGCCACGGCTCTCTTGCGTCGGTGGGGCGACTATGATATCGAACCTTCCATTGCTGCCCAAACCGCTGACGGAGGTTTTCAGTGGCGCGGCGCAGTGGCTTTGGGACTCGACAAACCAGAAGGCAACAGCATCCGCATCAACACTCGCAACACGCTGCCCGACCGGCAGACGGCCACGCTCGAAGCATCACTCGTCTCCGGACTCAAGGCCTCGACCCGCGTTACCATAAAACCCGCACTCTCCGAAGCCCCCGATTGGAAACTGACACCCACCTTGGTGGAAGACGACAACAAATCAAGCCTCCATCTCACTTACCAATTGGATAGCAGCGGCGAAGACTACAGTTCCATCACTTGGTACCGCTACCGCAACCCAGACCTTTCCGACACCATTCCCGTGCGGGAGGGACATGCTTCTATGGAGCTCAAACGATACCGAATCACCGGAGCCGACATCGGGTGGCGCATCGCTGTCAAAGTGGTGCCCCGCATGCGCGACAGCTATCCTTCCGACAGTTTCAGTGTAGCCCATACCGGCGAAATGGATGTGCGTCACGTCAATCTTTTCCAGCTGAACGACAGCCACATGGTGGAAGACTTTTCCACCCTTCCGCTCCGATATCAGCCGCAGCTCCTGCCCGGTTTCTGGACATGGGATGCTGTCAAACCCGAAGAATGCGCTCCCTACGATTGGACTCCCGATCCAAGATACGCCTGGTATTACGGCACTGCTCCCGACGGAGCCCGGGGACAGGGATTGGTGGAAGCTTCGCGAGGAGCAAGAGCCCGCTACACGCCCCTGCAGAAGACAACACGCGGACAAAGCGTCACGCTGCGTATAGACCCCTGCAAGACCGCCGGTCAGGGGTTCGGAAGTGCTACAGGTCAATTCCTCGACATCTATATCAAGATGGATTTCACGTCGATGACGGGCTATGCCCTTCGCATAGCACGCTCACCCCGTTATGACCGGGCCGTGGTTTTCTCGTTTGTGAAATATACTGACGGCAAAACCACTCCCCTCACCGAAGAAGTGCCTTCCTCCTGTTTCCGTTCCACATGCGTAGTCTCCCTTCACTACAGCAGCGGCACCCTCAGTGCCCATGCCGAGACCACCGGAACTGCGGTGTCCGGCGCTCCGGGCATCAGTCCTGCCGTCGATATCAATGTGCCGGTAGAAAAAAACAAATTCGGCGGCATCGGCTTCCACCACACCGGCTCTTTAGGTGCTTCGTCCGTCATGATTCACTCCATCGAAGCCAAATGGAGATAATCCTTCCCAGATATGAAAAGATACTTTACCATACTTTCTCTGTTCTTTGCCTCTGTGTTGACAGTCTCGGCTCAGCTGGCCAATCCGGTTCATTGGGACATTCAACTCCTGACGTCCGATTCCATTGTCACCGTCTCGGCCAGGGCTACTGTTGATAAGGGCTGGCACGTCTATGGTACCGATGTGCCCGACGGAGGTCCTTCCTCCACAACCGTCAGCTTCGACCTTCTGGAAGGGGCAGTGCCTATCGGTGGCCTTGAAGCCAGCGAAGGAAACCTCATTCTCCACTACGAGGAGGCTTTTGAAATGCAGCTTCCCTATTACGAGAACTCCGTCACCTTCCGGCAGAAACTGCTCATCACCGCCCCCGAATACCACATAACCGGCTATCTCCGTTTCATGGCATGCAACGATGAGAGCTGCACACCTCCCAAGACCGAAGAATTCAATTTCATCGGCAAAGGGACTCCGGCAAGGGCAGAGTCGGTAACCTCGAAGGCCTCCGAAAAATCAGATTACTCCGACAACTCCGATAACTCCGCCCCCTCAGACCTCTCCCGCTCTGCTCTCTGGGCTCCCGTCATCACAGAGCTGAACGCCCTTTCCGAAGGCGGCACAACAGGAGACTCATCTTCGGGTGCCCACTCCTGGTGGTATATCTTCATCGCCGGTTTCCTGGGCGGATTGGTGGCGTTGGTCACACCCTGTGTCTGGCCTATGATTCCGATGACGGTTTCGTTTTTTCTCAAGCGCACCAAAGATCGTCGCAAAGCTATTGCCGACGCATTCACCTACGGCTTCTCCATTATTATAATATATGTGTTGCTGGGAGTGGCAGTCACCTCCGTTTTCGGTGCCCAAAAGCTCAACGACCTTTCAACCAACGCCCTCTTCAACATCATTTTCTTCCTCCTGCTGGTGATTTTCGCTCTGTCGTTCTTTGGTGCATTCGAACTGACGTTGCCGGGTTCGTGGACCACCAAACTCGATGAGAAAGCCGACAAGACCACAGGCTTCCTGTCCATCGCTTTCATGGCCTTCACCCTCTGTCTGGTTTCGTTCTCCTGCACAGCGCCCATCGTGGGCACCCTGCTGGTCGAAGCGGCCACCAGCGGTTCGTGGCTCCATCCTCTCATCGGCATGACAGGCTTTGCCCTTGCCCTCGCGCTGCCCTTCTCACTCTTTGCACTCTTCCCCTCGTGGCTGCAAAGCATGCCCAAGTCGGGCAATTGGCTCAATCAGGTGAAAGTGGTTCTCGGATTCCTCGAACTGGCTCTGTCGCTCAAGTTCCTCTCGGTGGCCGATTTGGCCTACGGCTGGGGCATCATGCCTCGCGAGACCTTCCTGGCGCTTTGGATAGTGATATTCGCTTTGATGGGCTTCTACCTGTTGGGCAAGATTCGGTTGCCCCACGATGAAGGCGATGACTCCAAAATTTCGGTCACAGCATTGATGTTGGCTCTTGTGTCGTTGTCGTTTGCGGTCTATCTGGTACCGGGCCTCTGGGGAGCTCCATGCAAGGCTGTGGCAGCCTTTTCTCCTCCCCTTTCCACCCAGGACTTTTCGCTCTATGACAACACCGTCGAGCCCGACTTCCGCGACTACGACCTCGCCATGGCCGCTTCCCGTCAGACAGGCAAACCCGTCCTCATCGATTTCTCCGGCTACGGATGTGTCAACTGCCGCAAGATGGAGGCATCCGTGTGGACCGATTCCGAGGTGAAACGTCTCATTGAGGACCATTTTATCCTCGTCTCCCTCATGGTGGACGACAAGACCGACCTGCCCCGTACGATGGAAGTCGAAGAGAACGGTCACACGGTAAAACTGCGCACGGTGGGCGACAAATGGAGCTACCTCCAACGCCACAAATTCGGTTCCAATTCCCAACCGCAATACATCATCGTCAACGCCGACGGACAACCTCTTGCCCCATCGCGCGCCTACAACGAAGACATTCAAGCATATAAAGATTTTCTAAGGCAATGCATACAATAGAAGAAAAAAAAGCCGCCTTTGAACGGCTGCTCACCGTTCTCGACACCCTTCGCGAAAAATGTCCTTGGGACCGCAAGCAGACCAACCAGTCTCTTCGCCCCAACACCATCGAGGAGGTTTACGAACTCTGTGAAGCACTCATCAGCGAGGACAATGCCGAGATACGGAAAGAGTGCGGTGACGTGTTGCTCCACGTTTGTTTCTATGCCAAGATAGGCGAAGAAAAAGGAGCCTTCGACATCGCCGACGTTTGCAATTCGCTCTGCGACAAACTCATCTACCGGCATCCGCACGTCTATGGCGAAGCTGTCGCCAACGATGCCGGACAGGTCTGCGAGAACTGGGAGAAACTCAAACTCAAGGAGAAAGGCTCTTCCCACACAACCCTCGGCGGCGTTCCCCACGCCCTGCCGTCGCTCATCAAAGCCTATCGCATCCAGGACAAAGCCGCCAACGTAGGCTTCGACTGGGGCGTGCCCGGCGACAAGGGCAAGGACGAACACGACCGGCAGGTGAAGCGCGAACAGGTCTGGGACAAGGTGAAAGAAGAAATCGGCGAATTTCAAGCCGAGGTGGAGAACATGGACAAAGAAAAAGCCTCTGCCGAATTCGGCGACCTCCTCTTTGCTCTCGTCAATGCCGCACGACTCTATCACATCAACCCCGACACCGCGCTCGAACAGACCAACCAAAAGTTCACCCGCCGCTTCAACTACGTCGAACAGCAGGCCAAAGCCCGGGGGCGTGACCTCCCCGACATGACTCTCGGCGAAATGGACCGTCTCTGGAACGAGGCCAAAGCCCTCGGCTTATAAGATTGGATAAAACTGGAAAAATGACTCTAAAATATTAAATCAAACAATGGTAAACAAACTTCTTCCCTGCGCCATCTGCGCAGTTGCCCTCTGTGCTTCGTGCGGCCAGAAACCTGAGCCCGAACTCAATGCAGGCATTGACTTTACAAATCTCGACACCACGGCCCGCCCGGGTGACGATTTCTTCCGTTATGCTACGGCTCATTGGATTGACCACAATCCGCAGCCCGCGGCTTATCCCCGTTGGGGCTCGTTCACCAAACTTGCCGACGACAACACCAACCAGCTCGCCGGGCTGATTCAGGGACTTGCTGCCGAGAAGCACGAAATGGGCACAATAGCCCAGAAGGTGGGCGACCTCTACAACATGGTCATGGACTCCACCCGTCGCAATGAACTCGGTGCCGCTCCCCTCAAACCCTACCTCGACAAAATCAACGCTATCCGGACGCGCGAGGAACTCCTCTCCTATATGGCCAGCGAACACGACGGACTTTTCTTCCGCCTCGATGTAGGTGCCGATGCCAAGAATGCCGGCATCAACATTGTCGGAGTCTCGCAGAGCGGTCTTTCGCTCGGAAACCGTGACTACTACCTCAACAACGACGAGGCTACTGTCAAGGTGCGCGAGGCCTGGAAACAGCACGTCGTCAACCTCTACAAGTTGGCCGGCTTCGACGAAGCTACGGCCAAGGCCAAGATGGAGACGGTCTATAAGTACGAGTCGAAACTCGCTCCCGTACACTACAGCCGCGTGCAGCTCCGCGACCCCGAGGCCAACTATCACAAGATGGACATCAATACCCTCTCGGCCGCTACCAACGGCTTCGATTGGGACAGCTATCTCAAGAACTACGGCTATGACCAAACCGATTCTGTCGATTGCGGTCAGCCTGAGCCCATTGCTCTGGGTTGCCAGCTCTTGATGACGGCTCCTCTCGAGGATCTCAAGACGTTCTACGAAGAGCGCACCATTGCAGGCCTCGCCGGAACCCTCAGCGATGATTTCATCGACGAGAACTTCCATTTCAATCAAGCCCTCACAGGTGCCAAGGAAATGCAGCCCCGATGGAAACGTGCCGTCAATACGGTAGATAACGTACTCGGCGATGCCGTGGGACAGATGTATGTCGAGAAATACTTCCCCGCCGAGAACAAGGAACGTATGCTCGCCCTCGTCCGCAATCTCCAGAAGGTACTCGGCAAACGCATCGAGGCCCAGGAATGGATGAGCGACAGCACCAAGCAGGTGGCTCTTGAGAAACTCTCCACCTTCTATGTCAAAATCGGCTATCCCGACAAGTGGGACGATCTCTCCAAGCTCGTGGTCGATCCCGAGAAGAACCTCACCGACAACATGTATGAAATCGGCAACTTCTATTGGAACCTCGACAAGGAGAAGCATTACAACAAACCCGTCAACAAAGACGAATGGCTCATGACGCCTCAGACCGTCAATGCCTACTATAATCCCACGACCAACGAGATATGCTTCCCCGCCGGCATCCTCCAGCCTCCCTTCTTCGACATGAGTGCCGACGACGCCATGAACTATGGTGCCATCGGTGTCGTTATCGGTCACGAGATGACCCACGGCTTCGATGACCAGGGCCGTCAGTTCGACAAGGACGGCAACATGCGCGTCTGGTGGAACGAGGAGGACGTTGAACGCTTCAAGATTCCTGCCGAACAGCTTGCTGTCTTCTTCGACTCCCTTTGGGTCATTCCCGGCGAACTCCACTCCAACGGACACCAGTGTCTCGGTGAGAACCTCGCCGACCACGGTGGTGTCAACATCGCCTTCCAGGCCCTACAGGAAGCCACTGCCGGCAAGACGCTACCCGTCATTGAGGGCTTCACCCCCGAACAGCGTTTCTTCCTTTCCTATGCCAATGTCTGGGCCGGTGTGACCACTCCCGAGTTGCTCCACTACTACGCCAAGATTGATGTGCATTCCGCCCAGCACCTCCGCGTCAACGGTACACTTCCCCACATCGATGCCTGGTATGAAGCCTTCGACATCCAGCCCGGCGACACCCTTTACGTTGCTCCCGAACAGCGCGTGAAGATTTGGTAACGGGGCTCAGCCTCCACTGCCTAAGCCCGTCAAGCCTGCATCTATTCGCGACTTGACGGGCTGTTTTTTGGTTTATGTGAGTATCATTTTGCCGAAAATCGGGGACTCCAGGAGAGAAAAGGACAGATTTCGGAGCCAAAGGAGAGCTAATTTGGATTTTTTTTCTTATATTTGCGCCCGTTATTTAAAATCAGACAACAAAAATATTGACACAGCTATGGAATATAATTTCAGAGACATCGAAAAGAAGTGGCAGGCAGAGTGGGTGGCCCAAGGCACCTATCGAGTAGCCATTGACGAAAAGAGACCCAAGTACTATGTGCTCGACATGTTCCCCTATCCCTCCGGAGCAGGACTCCACGTGGGACACCCTCTGGGCTACATTGCGAGCGACATATTTGCCCGCTACAAACGTCTCAACGGATTCAACGTGCTCCATCCCATGGGCTATGATGCCTATGGCCTGCCCGCCGAACAGTATGCCATACAGACCGGTCAGCACCCCGAGGTGACGACCTTCCGCAACATCGACCGCTATCGCGAGCAGCTCAACCGCATCGGCTTCTCGTTCGACTGGAGCCGCGAAGTGCGCACCTGCGACCCTGGCTACTACAAATGGACGCAGTGGGCCTTCCGCAAAATGTTCCTCAGCTACTTCGACAACGACCTCGGCAAAGCCCGTCCCGTCGCCGACCTTGAGGCCCGTTTTGCCGCCGGCGGCACTGCAGGTGTCAATGCCGCCTGCTCCGAAGAACTCTCCTTCAGCGCTGCCGAATGGAAGGCCATGGGCGAGAAGGAGAAACAGCAGGTGCTCATGAACTACCGCATCGCCTACCTCGGCGAGAGCGTGGTGAACTGGTGTCCCGGTTTGGGCACGGTGCTGGCCAATGACGAGGTGGTCAACGGCCTCTCCGAGCGTGGCGGATTCCCCGTCGAACAGAAGAAGATGCGCCAATGGAACCTCCGTATCTCGGCCTATGCCCAGCGCCTCCTCGACGGTCTCGACACCATCCAGTGGACCGATTCGCTCAAAGAAACCCAGCGCAACTGGATTGGCCGTTCCGAAGGTACCGAAGTGGTCTTCTCAGTCAAGGACAGCGACGTGAAATTCACCATCTTCACCACCCGTGCCGACACGATGTTCGGTGTGACCTTCATGGTTCTTGCCCCCGAAAGCGAATATGTGGCCCAAGTCACTACGGCAACACAGAAGCCAGCCGTCGATGCCTATCTCGAAGCCACCAAGAAGAAGACCGAACTTGAACGCAAGACCGACCACAAGGTTTCCGGTGTGTTCTCCGGGTCGTATGCCGTCAATCCTTTCACGGGTGACGAGGTGCCCATTTGGATTTCCGATTATGTGTTGGCCGGCTACGGCACAGGTGCCATCATGGCCGTTCCTGCCCACGACTCGCGAGACTATGCTTTCGCCCGTCACTTCAACCTGCCCGTCATCCCCCTCATCGAGGGTGCCGATGTGAGCGAGGAAAGTTTCGATGCCAAAGAGGGCATCATGGTCAACTCGCCCCGCGAGGGACATGCTGCCGACCCCGCTTTCTCGCTCAACGGCCTGACCGTCAAGGAAGCCATTGCTGCCACCAAAGAATATGTAACCCGCAAGGGCATAGGCCGCGTCAAGGTCAACTACCGCCTGCGCGATGCCATCTTCTCGCGTCAGCGCTACTGGGGCGAACCCTTCCCGGCCTACTACATGGACGGCATGCCCTACATGCTGCCCGAGGAATGTCTGCCCCTCCGCTTGCCGGAAGTGAAGGAATTCAAGCCCACCGAGACGGGCGAACCGCCACTCGGCAATGCGCAGGTGTGGGCTTGGGACGAAGTGAATCGCCAAGTGGTCGATAAAGCACTCATCGACGGGAAAACCGTCTTCCCCCTGGAACTCTGCACAATGCCCGGTTTCGCCGGCTCGTCGGCCTACTACCTCCGCTATATGGACCCCAAGAACGATGAGGCTCTTGTCTCGCCCGAAGCCGACAACTACTGGAAGAATGTCGATCTCTATCTGGGAGGCTCCGAACACGCCACGGGACACCTCATCTACTCCCGTTTCTGGAACAAATTCCTCCACGACTTCGGATGGAGCTGTGTAGAGGAGCCTTTCCAGAAGCTCATCAATCAGGGCATGATTCAGGGCCGCAGCAACTACGTCTATCGCGTACAGGGCACCAACAAGTTCGTATCTCTCAACCTCAAGAATCAGTACGAGACCACCCCCCTGCTCTGCGACATCAGCCTCGTCCACAACGATGTGCTCGACACCGAAGCCTTCCGCGCATGGCGTCCTGAATACGCCGATGCCGAATTCATTCTCGAGGACGGCAAATATGTCTGCGGATGGGCCGTCGAGAAGATGTCCAAGTCGAAATACAACGTTGTCAATCCCGACGACATCTGCGACCGATACGGTGCCGACACCTTGCGTCTCTACGAAATGTTCCTCGGCCCCATCGAGCAGTCCAAGCCTTGGGATACGGCCGGCATCGACGGTTCTTTCCGTTTTCTCAAGAAACTGTGGGCTCTCTTCTGGAAGGGCGAAGAATTCCTTCCTGCCGACGTTGAACCCTCGACCGACAGCCTCAAGACCCTCCACAAGCTGATTAAGAAAGTCACTCAGGACATCGAAAACTTCTCCTACAACACAGCCATTCCGGCCTTCATGATTGCCGTGGGCGAACTGGCTCAGCAGAAATGTGTCTCGCGAGAGGTGCTCTCCCAAGTGGTTGTTTTGCTGGCACCCTTTGCTCCCCACATCGCCGAGGAGTTGTGGCACAACCTCGGCAATGCCACCACCGTGTGTGACGCCCAATGGCCCCGGTGGGACGAGAAGTATCTTGTCGAGTCATCCTTCCGCTACGCCATCCAAATTCAGGGCAAGGTACGTCTCACAATGGACTTCCCCGCCGATGCCGTGAACGCCGACATCGAAAAGGCCGTGCTGGCTCACCCCGATGCCAAGAAGTGGATTCAGGGCAAGACTCCCAGGAAGATTATCATCGTGCCTCGCAAGATTGTTAACGTCGTGCTGTGATGAGCAAATTCCAGGATAACGTAAACAACCGCCTCGTCAAACTCCAGATTAAGGACACACTCTTCGTGTTTCTGGGCTGCGCCATCTACGCAGTGGGGTTCTCGGCTTTCATTCTGCCCGAAAAGATTGTTTCGGGCGGAGTGGCCGGTATTGCGGCGTTGCTCTACTATGCTTTCAAGATTCCCGTGGGTCCGGCTGTGCTGGTCATCAACGGACTGCTGTTGCTCACCGCCTTCAAGGCCCTGAGCCGTCAGTTTGTGATACGCACCATCATGGGTGTCATCGCGCTGTCGTTCTTCCTCAGCATTGCCCAAAGTGTTTTTGAATCCTTCCCACTGGTCACTCCCGGTCAGGACCGGTTCATGCACCTGCTCATCGGCGGCATCATTGCCGGCATCGGACTGGGCATTGCCATCAGCCACAACGGCTCCACCGGCGGTACCGACATTGTGGTGGCTCTGCTGGCCAAGCACACCAATATGTCGTTCGGCCGCGCCATGCAATTGGTCGATTTGGTCATCATCTCTTCGTCGTGGTTTCTCTTCCATTCGGCCGAGACCATTGTTTACGGCATCGTCTATCTCCTTGTGGCCAGCATTGTGACCGACTATGTCATCAACGGTTCACGTCAGACGGTTCAGTTCCTCATCATCTCCAAGCACTATGTCGAGATTGCCGACGCTGTCAATATGCAGGCCGGACGCGGCGTGACCATACTGAGGGGTGAAGGCTGGTATTCCAAGAAGGATGTCGAGGTTGTCATGGTGCTCTGTCGCAAGTACGAGAGCCGGTATATATTCACCATCATCAAATCCATCGACCCCAACGCCATGGTATCGCAGACCAACTGCACCGGTGTCTTCGGCGAGGGATTTGACCGCATCAAATAGTTCAGTATGAGAATAGGGTTCGATGCCAAACGTGTGTTCAATAACTTCACCGGTCTGGGCAACTACAGCCGCAGCCTGATATTGTCGTTGGCTGACGCTTTCCCCGAACACGAGTACATACTCTACACACCCAAAATCCGGCATCGTCCCGAGACAGATGCCATTCTGGCCGACAAACGGTTCCGGGTGGTAACGCCCCACGGACTGCTGCGCGGCGCTCTTTGGCGCACGCTGTGGGTGGGCCACAAGCTCAAATCCCACGGGGTGGAGATCTTCCACGGCCTCAGCCATGAGATACCCACCTCCACCAAGGTGAGAGGCATCTACACTTTGGTCACCATCCACGATGTCTGCTTCAAGACCTTCCCCGAGATGTACCATTGGTGGGACCGCATCATCTATAACTGGAAGTTCAGCTATGCCTGTCGCCACAGCGACCGTATCATTGCCATCTCGCAATCCACCAAAGACGACCTTCACCACTACTACGGTGTCGATCCCGGCAAGGTGGATGTCATCTACCAGCCTGTGGCTACCGAATACTATACCCCCATCCCCTATCAGGAAGCCTGGGACCTCGTCCACAATGCTGTCGCCGACCTGCCCGACAGGTTCATCCTCAACGTGGGCAGCATCAACCGACGCAAGAACCTCCTGACCCTTATCAAAGCCCTCGAACTGACACCGCGCGAGAAACGGCCCTTCCTCCTTGTGGTGGGAAAAGGCCGCAGCTATCAGAGTCTCTGCGAAGCCTACATCACCCAGCACGGTCTCAGCGACTCCGTGCGCATTGTTTCCAACATCCGCGACAACCGGGTACTTCAGGCCCTTTATACCGTGTGCCAATGTTTCATCTATCCCTCCTACTACGAGGGATTCGGCCTCCCCGTTGTGGAAGCCGAACTTCAGGGAGCTCCTGTCATCACGTCCAATGTCTCGTCGCTGCCCGAAGCCGCCGGGCCCGATGCCTGTCTCATCAATCCCGACAATCCGGATGAAATCGCGCAGGCAATTCAAGATGTGCTCAACAACACAGACCTCCGCAACGCAATGATACAACGGGGACAGGAATACTGCCGCCGCATGTTCGATGCCCGACGGCTCGCCCGCCAGATGATGGATGCCTACCTGAAACTCTACGAAGGATAAAAGCTTGATTTGCCCTTGAAAACAAGAGGAGTTTTATAGCGGTCATCCCGATTTACAGCAGATAATTTTACAGCAGACAATACAAAAGTGCCAAAACGTCGCCCAGATTGTAGGCAAGCTTTTGGCACTTGACTTTGGGTCTATCGATTATCGATGGCGGTTTCCGCAACTGCCAAAACGTCGCCCAGAATGTAGGCAAGCTTTTGGCACTTGACTTTTGGTCTATCGTCCGACGATGGAGGCTTCCGCAACTGCCAAAACGTCGCCCAGATTCTAGGCAAGCTTTTGGCACTTGACTTTGGGTCCATCGGATTCCGATGGAGGGTTCCGTAAATGCCAAAACCTCGCCTAAATTCCAGGCAAGGTTTTGGCAATTTTGTAGGGAGAGCCCTTGAGTCCGGTAGTCTGACAATGAAAAAAAACTTCCTGCCGGAGGTTCTGCCGGTTACTCGATGACACGGGTGAGATGGACCGGACGTCCGTCGAACGTGAGGCCGGAGACCGTAATCTGACGCGGACCTGTGTGGTCGGAATTGTAGAAGTCGAACTGTGTGTGCCCCTCTGCGTCGGTCTGGAGAGAAGGAATCCAGCGGAGCGTTTTGCGTAGGTCGGGGAAAAGCGGCTCGAAACGTTGCTCGGGAGTGGCGTAGATGGGATTGTAGAAATCCTGGGCAGGCGTATAGCCGAAGCGGCGGAAAGTGGCAAACCGCCCGTCGAGATTGCCGCTCTGGATGACAGCACCTTCCTTGAGAATCACAATGAGAGCCACCTTGCCCGTGAAGGGTTCGATAGCGTTCTCCTGATGGTCTATGATTTCGATACGGGCTATGTCCTTGGAACGGATACGGCGCAGAACACCGATGGCCGAGAAAGCATTGCTGTAGTGCTCATCGTTGATGACGAAAGTACCCCATGTGCCCCACGAACGCGTTGAACTGTTATTGTTGACAAAAGCGTTGGCCGCAGACGACTCTTCCGACTGATTCCAGGAACCGGCCTCGTCGGAGGTCTCGCTGAGGGGAGAGAGGCGCAGCGACCACTCGCTCTCGATGACCTGGTTGATGAGCTGGAGCGCGTCGTTGTATTCATGGAGGTCGTAGTTGTTGGCCAGATAGTCGGCCTCGCGATAGCGTTCGGTGGCAATCCCTTTGAAGAAGGGAGACTGCGACTTGCGTTTGTCGGTGACGACGATGTTGTCGAGCATGACGGTGCGCATGCCGTCGCGACCGATGAAGAGCTCTCGTTCGGCCTGATTCATGACGTAGGACGCAAAGTCCCTACGGAAAGGCTCCCTATGGGCAGGCTCAGGGAAGACCTCAGGGTCAAAGGTGAATTCGGGTTTGATGGAACGCTTGCCTGTGATGCGCAGGTTGAGCAGCGCCTGGTCGGGGAAGTTGAGACCGGAGACAAAGAAGCGGTTGTCATCGTCGAGACGAGCCGAACCGAAGGTGTTGCTCACCGTATCGACAATGGAAATCATGGGATTCTTGAGGCTGCCCGGCAGGTGGGTCACTTGACCGGAAACATATTCTGTCTCCTCCAAGGGGAAGGTGAACTCGCTATTGGCATCAAAGACGAGTGAGTCGGTGCGGAAACGACACCAGCCGTGGGTGAGCATCACGAGGTCCAGAGCCGCATCGGTCTCGGGCGAAGCATTCCGAAAGTACCATCCCGGATTGTGGATATATCCCCTCAGGTCGCTCGTGAGCAGGAGGTTGGAGACGATATTGTCGCGCAAAGGCTCATAGGAGGGATTGACGTAACCGCAGTCGGTAACGGAAATGGAGAAATCACCGCGAAGGGGATGTCCGGCAGCATCCTGCAGACTGAGGTTGACGGCACAGTAGCCCTTCGCCTCCCGGGGATTCCACGTCATGCGGATGTCGCCGCCCGTAGCTTTGGAGGCTGTGCGGCGGAAGACGAGACGACGCGAAACGAGCTGTCCCGAAGCATCGAGCAGCAGAAGGTGGTTCACGCCCTCGCGGGCCTGGGCCAGAGAAAGCGTTCCTTCGCCCGGCATGACACGCTGCAAAGCCACCACCCGGGCTCCGGCGTGGAGCAGAAGGGTGAGCGAATCGGAAGCGGGACGGGCAGAGAGAATACGCCAGGAGAGCGCCGTTTCGTCTTGGGAAAGAACCTGTAGAGCATAACCCTCCGACTGAGGCTCCGGCAAGGGGAAGACACCTTCGACAGGCTGCGAAAGCGTGTCGAGGAGCGGAATGTCGTAATCCGCATACTGCAAGGCACTCACGAAAGCCCGGGGCGATGCGACATCGGCAGGAAGGAGGAAAGAGCCCATGCCATCGTGGGCAGAGCGCACGGAGAGAAGTTCGCGTCCCGCTGCATCCTTGACGACCACGCGAACCGGCATCGGAAGACCGTTGTTACCCTCGGCCTTGAAGGCCACCCGCTGAGACTGTCCTGCCAGAAGCGTGCCGCCCTCGGGGAAGAACTGTATGCCGAACTCGGGATTGATGCGGACATCGGCTTCCGAAGGCTCGGAAGGATTGATGACGGTGAGCTTGCGCGAGAAGAGGAAGTCCTCCGGAAAATTCTGCATCCACGACGTGTAGCCGCGAAGGGTGTATTCGCCCGTACGAAGTTCGTTGGGAAGTGGCAGACAATGGTCAAAACAAAGTCCGGAACGCAACACCTTGCGCCGCATCACGAGGCGGTCGGCCGCATTGAGGAGTTCGACGGTGATATAGTTGGATTTGACAACATACGACAGACGGTCGGCCGAGGCCAATGTACCGCGGAACCAAAGAGTGTCGCCCGCCTGATAATAAGGGCGGTCTGTGGAGATGTAAAGTTTCTCCTGTGCCGTGGCTTGCTGATAACGGAAAAAATCGGCCACTTGAGCCCGGAGCCCGGGCACAAGGATGAAAAGTGAAAGGAGTGTAAATGTCAGCCTGTTCATAGAAAATAAAGGAATGGGTATTTAATCTTGCGGACCGCCGGAACCTACTCCGCCGCTTGCCGACCCGGATGCCGCATTGGACTCGTCGGTACGGGTCTCGACAGTCGTGCCTCGTTCGCCGCCGGGGCCGCCCATACTGCCTGCACCGCCCATCATGTTGGGTTCGTCGGAGCGGTTACGTCGGTTGCCGCCGCGCTCTCCCCCGCGTCCTCCCCCGCGTCCACCGCGACGGCCTCCCATCTGGTTGAACTTCACCGAACAGCCTGCCAGGAAATAACGACCCAACGTGGTCGTTTCCCGGTCAACCATCGAGGTGGCCGAAATGGAACGCGAAACTGAGGACTTCTGCCCCAGGATATCGAAGACCTTGACAAAGGCCGAGAGGTTCTGACGGCGCAAGAATGTGCGCGACAGCTGGGCGTTCCAAATGGTCTGGTTGCGGGTGACACCTGCGGAATAGCCGCGACGTGCGGTATAGTTGATATCTGTGGAGAGACGGAACTGGGAAGGGAGTTGCCAAGAGACATTCATGCGGCCTCCGAAACGATGGGTGGTTCCGAGGCTGGAATTGGAAACCACAGAAGCCGTGGCATACTGGATGGCATAATTGGCATGAAGCTCGACATTGAGTTTCTCCCCGCGATAGGCTATGCCGGCCTGCTCGGAGGCCGAGGTGGACTCTGTTTTGTTGATTTGGGAGTCGGCGCTTTGGAGCGAGGCATACCCTTTGGAGAGAGAATAGGAAACCTGCGTGTAGGTGGTCACATACCACAGATTGTCGTAGAATGGATAGGAACCGCGATAGGAGCCCGAGACACTCCACGAACCGAGACCGGCAATGTTGACGGTCATCGTGGTGTCGGTACGGAGGTCGGCACTGTACCACCGCTTGGACGAAAGATTGTTCCACGACCCGCGTGCCTGGATGGTAGCTTCGTGGGTGCGATAGGTCTCGGCATTGAAGGAACGGTAGTTGACGCGCAAGTCCATGTTGTAGGACGGGTCGAGGTCGCTGTTGCCGAGCGAGACGTGGGTGGCGGAGCTTTGGTTCTTGCGGGTCAGCAACTGGGAGGCCGATGGCTGCTGGGTCTTGCCGTTGACAGTGACGCGCAGATAAGTGCGACGGTCCCAATAGTAACGGTACTCCAGACGTGGCGCATAATTCACATAGCGAC
Organism: uncultured Bacteroidales bacterium; assembly: GCA_937899265.1. GTDB lineage: Bacteria > Bacteroidota > Bacteroidia > Bacteroidales > UBA3663 > Liminaster. The sequence continues at coordinate 22,940 of CALBPV010000001.1, read as the reverse complement.
GCGTGTAGTCCCGGTCATGGTCGAAGGCATCCTCGTACCGCTGTCTCTGGGGGATGATGTCGATGCCGATGTTGAGATTCCGTTTGGTATTGACAAAACGATAGGCTACGGTTCCCGTGAGAGAACTCTGTACGGTGCGTGTGTCGGAGTTGTAGGCAGCCGACGAGACTCCGTTGACGGAATCGGACCAGGCTGTCCCGTTGCGGAAATGATAGAGATGTTCGGCATGACTGTCGGCCAAATTGCCTGAAAGGGAAAGTTCGAGGAACTGGTTGGGGGCAAGGGGCTCCATGTGGGTGAGCCTGACACGGAGACTGTTGCGACGATTGGTCTCTTCCTGCCACTGATTGATGACCGTGTCGCTGTTGAGAGAGAGGTTGGCCACGTAGGCAGAATCGTACGAAGTGTAGGACTGCGTGTACTGATCGCCGTCGTTGACCGAACCTTGGAAATCGAGGGTGACGGACGAACGGCGACGACCGCGAGAAGTCTGCATCTGGTAACTGTAGGTGGACGAGAGACCATAGCGGAGACCTTGCTGGTCGAAATGGGTGGAGCGTTCCGACTGGGAAAGGAAGGCGGTGTGGAAGGTGTCGAGAGCCGCCGTCATCTCGTCGCCTGCCCTGTAGCGCAACGAAGAGGTCCATTCATCGGTCTTGGTGCGGTTGAACTGTAGCGTGGGATTGATTTGGAGACGGTGGGCTCCCTTCTCCCCCCACGACTTTTCCCACTTGACATTGAGCTGGACATTCTGACTGTTGTTGCTGCCGGTGTTGTAGGAATCGGAGGCCGTATTTCCGGTCTTGAGATAGTTGATGGTGTGATTGCGCGAGTATTCGTCTTGGGAGCTGCCGCCGTAGAGCACATCGCCGCCCACAGAGAAGGGAGTGTTCTGGTCGCGCATGCGGTTCCCTTCGTCGTAGTTGATGTTGAGACCTGTGGACCATGAGGTGTTGAGTCCGTCACCGCGCCGTCCGCTGTTTCTGCGCCCGCGCATGGAGGACGAGCCCATCACATTGTCGCCCATGTCGCCGAATCCGGCATTGTTGGTATTGCCGCCCGAGGCGACAAGGGCATTCTGCATGTTACCACGGAAATAGCCGGCCATTCCCCTCGTCTCCCAACGCATATCGATGTCGTTGCCGTCGCCGAGGGCACCGGCCACATTGCCGAACCAACCGCGACGCATCTTGGGTTTGAGTTTGAGATTGATGACCTTGCGCCGTTCTCCGTCGTCAATACCTGTGAGACGCGACTCTTCGGTCTTCATATCGACCACCTGAACCGACTCAAGCATGTCGGCAGTGAGGTTCTTGGTGGTGGCTTGGATGTTGCGTCCGAAGAATTCCTTTCCATCGACATAGACCTGCTGCACGGTTTCGCCCTGGGCTGTGATGGTGCCGTCCTCGGCGACCTCGACCCCGGGCAGACGTTTCATCAAATCCTCTACCGTAGCATCGGGCTGCGTCTTGTAGCTGTCGGCATAGTACTCAATGGTATCCTCGCGGATGAGCATGGGCGGAGGCGTGGCCGAAACGACCGTCTCGGCAATGGCATTGAGCGACTCCTGAAGATAGATATCGGGCAGGGACACATTCTTGGACGTGGAACGGACCGTGAAAACTTTTACCCCCTGTTGGAAACCCATGTAGGTCACATAGACACAGAGACGCTCGGTGCTGCCGGACTTGTGTTCCAGTCGCGTGACGGGCAATACGAAGAGGCCGTTGGCATCGGAATAACCGCCCACAATAAAGGTGGAGTCGGGCAGATGAAGCAGCCGCACAGTAGCCCCCGACAACGGGGTATCGTCGGTGGCCGAGGACACACGTCCCATGACGGAGAAGGCTGCATGCATCTCGACGAACGAGCACAACAGACAGAGCAGAGAAAGGATTCTAAGTGTCATAAGTACCCCTATGACGCGAATACCGAAAAAAGGTTTAAACTTCCTCGGGCGTTTGTTCGCCGGTCTCGTGGTCTTCGCCCAAGTCGAAATAAACCTTGTCGGTGGCGAAATGCTCGGCGATGCGCCGTTTTGAACCTTTCCACATCAACCAGCAGAAAACCAACAGAACGCAGAGGAGAATGCCCGACTCGAGGGCAGACTCGCGGATGTTCCTCGCGAAACAAAGGGTGTCGTAGATGCCGTGGAGCATCACGGGGACAAGAAGCATCAGCACTCGATAGCGCCAAACGTGGGTAGGCATCTCGCTATCCTTGCGCCGGCGGGCATCCCAATGCTGGAGGCTGTAGTAGTAACCCATGGCAACGGCAAAGAAGAAATGGGCCGGAACGGAAAGGAAGGCACGTACCAAGGCAACCGTGCTCCATGTGGGGAGATTGCCGAAGACGTATGTCAGATTCTCGCAAGCCGCAAATCCCATGCCCACACAACAGGCATAGACGATGCCGTCAAGGTGCTCGTCAAAGGCCGTACAGCGACGCAGGAAGAGCCATAGCATGAGGAGCTTGGCTGTCTCCTCGGGCACGGCAGCCTCCATAAAGGCAATATAGGCTCCGTTCCAGAAGGTGGTCTCCGGCGGGTCGTACCAGATGGCTATCGGGGTGGAAATGAGCAAGGAAACAAAGATGGAGCCTACTCCGTAGAAGAAGGCTTTGACGAGCTCGTTGGTGGGCTCGGGTTTCATGCTGTCCTGGTGGTAGATGAACCGCAGCAGAACAATGACGGGCAGCAGGGCTGATAAAATAATGATACTCATACGGTGGAATGATGAAGAATTACAATGGGGAAAAGATGCAATATTTGCTGTATTTTAGGGGGGGACAGGCTACGAGAGAAGTCCCTCGATATGGATGGCTTTGGGCAAGGCGGGACAATAGAACTCGCAGGCACCGCAACCTGTGCAGCGATTGGCCGAAACCTTGGGAACTTTACGGTTGCCGCGCACGACTGTCGTAATGGCCTGACGGGGACAATGACGCACACAGGCATCACATTCGACATCGTCGGTGACAGCCACACAGGTGCGGGAGTTGAAGACTGCCACACCCATCTTGTCACGCTGTTTGCGGGCCAGCGAGAAATGCTGGATAGCTCCCGTGGGACAAACCTCCGCACAACGGTTGCAGTCCGGGTCGCAATAACCGGTAGTGAAGTTGACCGTGGGGACGAGAATGCCCGCAGGGCCGTATTCGGTGGTGGCCGGACGCAGAATCTTGGTCGGACAATGAACCACGCATAGCTGACAGGCCGTGCAGAGTTTGAGATAGCGGAAGTTGGCGTAGGTCGAAGGCGGCATGATGGGGGTGTAGCGTTCGGTCACGAGCCTCCCCTGCCGGTCGTAAATCTTGACACGCTTCTCGCTATCGGCATCGAGTTTTTCGGTCCGGTAATAGGTACCGTCTTCCAGCCAGCCTTCCTCGATGATTTCCTGCGCCTTGCCCACCAGGGGAAGGGGCAGCAATGTAGCCACCACAGAGAGAAAATGACGGCGACTCTCATCGGCAGAAACGACGCTTCCGGAAGGAGCCGAACAACGCGAATAACGGAAACGATAGCCAACGGCTCCCCGATCGCAGGCCTCCGCACAATCGAAACAAACAACACAACGCGACTCATCGACCTTCCCGTGGGCAGCATCTATGCACGACGACTTGCAGCGAGCCTCACAGCGCCCGCATCCGTTGCAGCGGCTTCGGTCAACGGCAATGCGGAACAGCGAGAGGCGGGAGAGCCAACTGAGTGTCCATCCGACGGGACAAACCGTATTGCAAAATGTACGTCCCCAAATCCACGACGTGAGAACCAGAAAAACCGTCAGCGCTGCGGCAATGGCCAAAGCCAGAGTGCTCTGAACCACAAACTCCTCGCGCTCGAACCAAGTGCCGAACGTTCCGTTGAAAGAAACCAAAAGTCCCTTGGTCCACAGCCATACAGGATACAGTCCCTGCGTCACCATGCGTCCGTATGAACTCCATGGATCCAAAAGGGCCGGAATCCAATGAATGCTCTCGACAAATCCCCATATTCCTATTATTAAGAATAAAGGCCGCAGAAGATGTCCGGAGAGAGGATGTCCATACCGGTTACTTTTCCGACGGAACCTGCGCGACAGCCAGTCAATGAGGTCCTGGAAAATACCCAACGGACAAAGTACCGAACAATAGACCCGCCCGAAGACAAGGGTGAGAAGTCCAAGCAACACCAAAAGACCCGCATTGAGCGACAAGAGGGCAGGAATCAACTGGACGCGCCCCACCCATGCCGCGCGGACGATACCGAGCAGCGTCAGTGTGGCGGTGAACCACACAAAAAGGGCGAGTATTCTACGTATGTTTCTTAGCATTCTGTTCTACCCACTCCATCTGACGGAGGAACACGGGGATGGGGATGTGCTGCGGACACAGCGGTTCACACTTGTGGCAATTGATGCATCGGTCGGCACGGCCGGACAGGGGAATGCGGTTGTGATAGTCGGCCAGAAACGTACGTGCATAACCCTTGAAGCGGGGCGATGCCTGCAGCTTGGGCTCGGGAAGGTCGTTATTGTCGGCAGCATCGTTCCACACGTCAAAACAACCCATGATGTCCACGCCGTAAGGGCAGGGCATACAGTCGCCGCAGGCCGTACAGGGAATATGGAGACTGCCTCCCGACCCGCTGCCCATGCCGGGCTTGAGACCGGAAGCTGAAGGAGCCGACGATGCGGCTTCCCGGCGACACGACGTGAGACCGCCCGCCACGAGGAGTGTTGTTGCCGCCCCTCCCAACAAACGTCCAATCGCCTCGCGACGGTTCATTTTTTCACCTCCATTACCCATATTTTGGTGCCATAATTGTTAATAATGGTGCAAATTTATCATTTTTTTCCGACTTAAACGCTTTAATTTCAAAAAAAATACGATATTTGCCGAAAAAAGTTATCCTTTTGTGATTATAACCCTCCAAAACGATACAAATTATGAACCGAACCATCAATTCAATCGTCCTCTCCGCCGGATTGCTTTTCGGATGGGTTGCATGCGGTGATGCCCAACCCCGCTACAACTTCGAGCAGCTCCAAATGGAAAAGCTTAACCGTGGACTTGTGGCCATACGACAGAGCGAAAGCCAGGTGTCGGTCACTTGGCGTTACCTTCGTGAAGACCCCGAGGACATCACCTTCGATCTCTATCGCAACGGCAAGAAGATAGCCGCCGGCCTCGACGAATCGACCTACTTCACGGACGAATGGGACGGCACAGAAGCCACAACCTATAAACTCGTGGCCCAATCGGCTACGGTCAAGAAACTCGAAAAACGGCTCCATACGGCCGAATACATCCTCCCCGCCAATGCGCCAACAGGATATATAGACATCCCGATAAACCGACCCGACGACGGATGGTTCAACCTCTTCGAGACCTACAGCTATTCGGCCGGTGACGCTTCGATAGGAGACGTGGACGGTGACGGAGAATACGAAATTATCCTCAAATGGGATCCCTCCAATGCCCACGACAACTCGCATGCCGGATACACGGGCAATGTCTATCTCGACTGCTACAAACTCTCGGGACAGCAGCTTTGGCGCATCGACCTCGGTCCCAACATCCGCGCAGGAGCCCACTATACACAGTTTATGGTCTATGACCTCGACGGCGACGGAAAGGCCGAGCTGGTGTGCAAGACGGCCGATGGAACGACCGACGGAACGGGTACCGTCATCGGAGATCCCGATGTGGACTGGGCCAACAATTCGGGTTATATTCTCGAAGGTCCTGAATTCCTCACCGTGTTCGAGGGTCTGACGGGCAAAGCGCTCCAAACGGTGGATTACATCCCCGCCCGAGGAAATATCTCCGGCTGGGGAGACGAATACGGAAACCGTGTGGACCGTTTCCTGGCCTGCGTGGCTTACCTCGACGGAAAAACTCCGTCGGTGGTGATGTGCCGCGGCTACTACACCCGCACCGTGCTCGCTGCCTGGGATTGGGACGGACAGAATCTCAAATCGCGCTGGGTCTTCGACACCGACAACGGATGGGAAGGATATGCCGGACAGGGCAACCATAACCTCAGCGTCGCCGATGTCGATGGCGACGGATGCGACGAAATCATCTACGGCTCCATGGCCGTGAACAATGACGGAACCGGACTCCACTGCGCCAAAACAGGCCACGGAGATGCCATCCATGTAACCGCCTTCTTCCCCAACTCCGAGGCTCTGCAGGTCTGGGACGTGCACGAGAACAGCCGCGACGGCTCCACCTTGCGCGATGCCACCACCGGGCGCCGGTTCTTCCAGATTCCATCCAACATCGACGTAGGCCGAGGCATGGCCGCCGACATCGACCCTACATCAGTGGGTGTCGAGATGTGGTCGATAGCCTCCGACGGTATTCGCTCGCCCTACGGACAGGTCGTCTGCAAAGAACCCAAGAACCTCTCAATCAACATGGCTGTATGGTGGGACGGGGATGTGCTGCGCGAACTCTACGACGGCACCACGATTACCAAGTGGAACTGGGAAAAGGGAGAAGCTGAAACAATCGTGAGATTCGAAGGTGTCAACCGAATCAACGGCACGAAATCCAATCCCTGCATCGAAGGCGACATACTGGGCGACTGGCGCGAAGAAGTACTGCTCCCCACACTCGATCAGGAACACCTGCGCCTCTACGTGACACCCTTCCCCACGCAATATCGTTTCTGGACCTTCCTCCAGGATCCGCCCTACCGCCTCTGTCTCACTACCCAGAACGTAGCCTACAACCAACCTCCGCAACCGGGCTTCTATTTCGGAGCCGACCTCAAGAAGGGCAAGAAGTTCCGCGGCACCGTTATAAAATAAGGCAACCATGACGTATCAATAACCTTCAGAAATAACTTCACAAAATGAAAACCGCTCTTTCTCTGGCAGCAGCCTCGCTGACCATCTTCCTCTTTACAGCCTGCGGCCCTCACCGTCCCGACGGTACCGCCGTGGCCGTAGCACCGGGCGCATCCGACCCGGGCACCACCGCCAACAACAGTGCTTCGTCGGGCAACGACGTCATGCTCCACCTTCTCCAGCCTGAGTACGACACTCCTTACGGAATCCCCCGAGAGGGCGATGTAAAGGCCGTAATGGACCGTGTGCTCAATTATCTCAACGAAGTGACACCGGCCACCATCGAAAACGGAAAACTCCATCAGGGAACCTTCCGTCTCACCTCCTATGAGTGGGGCGTAACCTATGCTGCCATGATTGATGCCAGCCGTGCTACGGGTGACCAGGCTTACCTCAAGTATGTGAGCGACCGCTATTCGCTGTTGGCCCAATTGGCAGGCACCATGGATTCGATTCTGGCCCGAGACCCCCGCTACGACGAACAGATGCGACGTGTGCTGGCTCCTTCGGCCCTCGACGATGCCGGCGCGATGGCCACAGCCCTCATTCGCCTCCAAATGACATCGGAGCGCGACACCGCCTATATGTCAATGGTGCGCCGGTACATCAACTATGTGATGAACGTCCAGTACCGTCTGCCCGACGGCACCTTTGCCCGAGAGCGGCCTCACCACAACACCGTTTGGCTCGACGACATGTACATGGGCATTCCCTGCCTTGCCTATTACGGACGCTACACCGGCAACTTCAACTATCTCAACGAGGCCGTCCGTCAGGTGAAACTTTTCCGCGACAAGATGTGGGTTCCCGAACACAAACTCTTCCGCCACGGATGGGTTGAGAAGATGAATCCCCATCCCGCCTACCATTGGGGACGTGCCAACGGCTGGGCCATCCTCACGCTTTGCGAAGTGCTCGACATGATGTCGGAAGAACATCCTTCGCGTCCCGAGATTCTGGCTTTGCTCCGCGCCCACATCGACGGCCTCTGTCAGTTGCAGGACAAAACGGGTTTCTGGCATCAGCTCCTCGACCGTCCCGACACCTATCTCGAGACCTCATGCACTGCCATCTACTGCTACTGCATTGCCCACGCCATCCGCAAAGGATGGGTCAATCCGTTGGCCTACGGTTCCAACGTAATGCTCGCCTGGAACGCCGTAAGCACTCAGGTCAACACCCTCGGACAGGTCGAAGGAACCTGCGTGGGCACCGGCATGGGCTTCGATCCTGCCTTCTATGCCTACCGTCCTGTCTCCCCCATCGCAGCCCACGGCTACGGGCCTGTCATCTGGGCAGGTGCAGAGGTCATCTCGCTGTTGCGCTCCCAGCACCCCAAGATGAACGACTCGGCGGTCCATCTCTATGAAACCGAACAGAAGACCAACGACCCCATCTTCTCCGAGGGCGTGGTCTCCGGCGAAATATTCTGATTCCAATTCTCATTATTATTCCTTTTCTCTATGAAACGCGAAGCATTCAAAATGTTCCTGAATCCAGGGCAGAAAGAAGAGTACAAGCGTCGTCACGCCAACCTCTTTCCCGAATTGCGCAAGCTTCTCTCCGAGAGCGGCGTACGTAACTATTCCATCTATCTCGACGAGGAAACCAATATCCTCTTTGCCTATCAGGAACTCGAGGGCGAAGGCGGTAGCCAGGACCTCGGCGGTACGAAAATCTGTCAGGAATGGTGGGCTTATATGGCCGACATCATGAAGACCAATCCCGACAACTCTCCCGTCTCGATTCCGCTCCCGGAGATGTTCCACATGGATTGAGCAACGGCCCCTCCCCGCCGACTCTTCGGCAAGGAACATTTTTTTCCCCGACCGTGTCTTACGACAGGGCCGGGGATATTTTTGACTTGACTCACTGACTTCTCTGCGAAGTGAATAACATCCGGTTTTCGTGTTTCGGCGATATAAGAAATAATACGAAACTACATTCAAACAAACATACAAACAAACATACAAACAATGATGAAAGAAGAGCCGGATGCCGAGCCAAAGTCTATCGGAAAATAATAACAAACTATATCAAACATCTTATTTGCAGTGCAAAGGTAGAGAAATATTTTTAAATGTTGCTCATTTCCGAATGCTCTTTAACTTATATTAACAGCAAAAACCCGCTTTTTATGCTTTAAAGCACGTATTTCAATCATTTGGGTGCAGACTCCGTCCGTTGCACGCGCACCTTTGAACCCTTGAACTTTGAACCCTTGAACTTTGAACCCTTGAACTTTGTTTACTTGGTATCCTTGATGCGCTCCTTGGGGGTCTGACCGAAGTGGTCGCGATAGCAGCGAGTGAAATAGCTGGGCGACGCAAATCCGACGGAATAGGCCACTTCCGATATCGTCATGTCTGTGGTCGAGAGGAGAGTGAAAGCGCGCTTGAGGCGCATATTGCGTATCAGTTCGTTGGGAGAGTATCCGGTCAGCTGCTTGCAACGGCGGTAAAACTGCACCCTTCCCAATCCGCTTGCACGACCCATTTCCTCCACGGTGAAGCCGGGGTCGGACAGGTGTTCACGGATATAACGGTAGAGTTTTTCAACCCACGTCTTCTCTTTCACGGTGAATTCGTGCTTGTCTTCATTGTCTTTCCCGTAACGCACTCGCATCCGCTCGCGATTGTCCAGAATACTCTGGATGGCTGCCTTCAGCACTTCTCCCTGGAAAGGCTTCGGAATGAAGCTGTCAACACCTGCCGTGTAAGCCTGCTCGAGACGTTCCTGGTCAAAATAGGCCGTCACCATAATTACGGGAATATGGGCGGTCTGCGCATCGGATTTAAGCCGCTTGCAGAGTTCTATGCCGTCCATCACCGGCATCAGCGACTCGGTAATCACCAGAGCCGGCATGCGATGCATCGTCAGTTGCAACGCTTCCTGTCCGTTGGTGGCATCTGTCACATTGTATTCGCCGGAAAGCATCAGATGCAGGTATTTGCGCATCGAGTGGCTGTTCTCCACAATAAGAATCTCCGGCTTGCTGTCTTGGGCGTCGAGACCGTTCGACGTGTCGGATTCCTCCTCCACTGTCACTATCACATCATGCTGCATCGTGGGCGTTTCCTGCGAGGTCACATCCGTCATGATTTTCATCATCTCCCGAGCCAACTGTTCTTCCTCTTCGTGATAGAAAGTCATCGCATCGCGCGCTGTCCCTTCCGTGTTCGGCTGATGCATGGGAAGTTTTACTGTCACCACCGTGCCTCGCCCTTTCGGATTCGATGCAACTGTGATTCGTCCGTGATGCAATTCGGTGAAGTATTTGGCCAGCATCAGTCCCATCGCTGAGCTCCCTGCGGTATTGTTGTCCGACTTGTACGACTCAAAGAAATGGAGCTTCGTTCCCTTCTGGATACCTATACCCGTGTCGGCAATGGTGATGACAAGCCTGCGTCCGTCACCCTTTTCTTCGATGGCTGCATGGAAGCTCACCGACCCGTTCACCGGAGTGAACTTGAACGAATACCCCAGCAGGTCGTAAACCAATCGTACGATTTTTTCGCTGTCTCCTTCCATCGTGTAGTCTCCTTCCTCAAACTTCGAAGTGAACGTCAGATGTTTCGGAACAGCTTGTGCGGCAAACTGGTCCAGCCAATAGCCGATGGTCTCGGCAAAATCGAACTTCTCCAATTCCAACCGCATGGTACCTCGCCTGTAGTTCATAATGTCACTCAACTGACGCACGAGGCGGTACTGCATCCTCACATTGGGGGCCATCAGCTCCACCAGCTGACGGTCTTCGGGCGAGAGCTTCTCACTGGCCTGAAGTCTGCGCATCGGTTCGATAATTAGGGTGAGTGGGGCGCGAAGGTCGTGCGAAACAGACGACACAAACCGTCTGCCCTGCTCGAGAGTAAGCGACTGCTGTCGCGTTCTCGACTTGAGTTCCGAACGTTCCTTCTCAACGTATTTCTTGTCCGTCGAAAGTTCGTCAAGATGTTTCTTGCGTTTGTTGAGATAGCGAATCAGAAGCCATACCGAGAGCATCAGTATGAATATCAGTACCGCTATGAGTATATTGATGTTACGGTGTTTCTGTATCGAGGTGACCAACTCGTCGTAACCGTCGTTCACCTCATCGCGACGCGCCTTTTCTGCCTCCATCTCCGCGCTCAACGTGCTCAGCAATTCTGTGTTCCGGGCATCCAGCACATTCACCGTCGGGTTGTTGTACCTTTGAAAATGTCCGCCCTCCAGGATTTCGCGGGCCAGTCGCAACACTCTTTCTCCGTTGGTGACCGATTCCACCACAGCGCTCAGTTTGCCTTCGTTGAGCGCTTTCACGGCCTCGCTGTTGTAGCCCAACACATCGCCTGTCAACACGGGAATTTTCTCCGCCCCCGTTTTTTTCATGGCTTCGAGGGCTCCCGAGGCCAATTCATAGTTCTCCGAAAGAATATAATCAATGTGAATCTCCCCCTTCAACACCGACTCCATCTCTCGGGTCACGGTTGGGGCGTCTTCAGCTTCTATTTGTTTCACCGGGTGGAGGTGCTCCATTTCCCGGATGATGCTGAAAATACCTGCCGAACCGGCCTGCACCGCCTGCTTGCTTGTTCCTCCCGACAAAACAATCACATTGCCTCTCGCCTTCACTTGTTTTTCGAGATAGTCGCCCATCATGCGTCCCATGTCATAGTAATCCGAACCAATGAAGGCTGTATAACTGTCGTTGGTCAGCAAATTGTCAACCAGAAGTACGGGAATGCCCTTGTTGAACAATTTCTCTATCTCGGGGGTCATCGTCACAGGATCGAGTGCACACACTATCAAAAGGTCCAAATCGCCGTCAGCCAAATCACGTATGTCTTCCAACTGACGTTCGACATCGCCCTCTGCAATTCTGGCATCCAGTACGATACAGTTGTCGTTGTCGGCCTCCCTCTCCATTTCTTTTGTCATCTGACGGTGATGACGACTGCCGCTTCCCAATGAGACTCCCACATGGTACGTCTTGGTGTGAAACTCCAAACAACTGCTAAGCCCCATTCCTCCAATAAGGAATGTGGCCAGCACACAAAGGTGGGAAAGGTATCGCGTCATTCTTTCTCTGTCTGTTTCTTTGTATAGTATTAGGGATAACTCTTGTCTTTGTCTTTTAATCTCTCAACTCTTAACCCTCAACTCTTAACCCTACCCATGCAATGTCTTTCGTTAATTGGAGCCCCTTTGAGGGGCTCATAACATCCACCTCGGCCCTCTTATTTCTTCACCACCCTCGGACCGCTGTTCTCTCTTAGGCCTTCGAAGACGAGAGTAAGCTTGCGCTTCATCTTGGCCGGCTGTCCGTCTATGGTGCCGGGCTTCCATTTGGGCATGCTCTTGCCTATGGTTTTCGCTTTGTCGTTGAGCAGTTTGCATGTCGAGCTTTCTATGTCCACGCTCTTGGTGTTACCCTCCTTGTCGATGGTCAGCTCAAGCACAATCTTCGCACCGGCCATCTGGTCGAAGTTTTTCTCGTGGGGATCCACTACAAGATAGCGGAACAGGAATTTCCTAAGTCCCATGGCACCGTGATCGGCAAAATCCGGTTCCACTACGGAACGTCCCTTCTCGTCGGTATAACTGCGGGCAGCATTCACATCATTGCGGAATGCACCTCCCTTGCCTCCGCCTTTCTTGAAGACTACAGGCACGATGAAATTGGCCTCGGCAGGCTGTCCATTGATGGTCGCCGGTTCGAATTTGGGGAACAGACCCACCACGCGCTTGGCCTCGGCTATGAGGTCGGGGTTGTCCGTGTTCTTCGGACTGTCGAACAATTCTATGTTGCTGATAGAGCCGTCGGCATGTACCTGGAACTGCAACATAACCCTGCCCGTAACACCTGCAGCAGACTCTGGATATTCGAGATTCTCGGCGATGAACTGCTCCATTGCGGCTTTGCCTCCGGGAAATTGGGGCGGGACGCCTACGTCACCGGAATCTTGAGGGTTTGAAGGCTCAAGGGTTTGAGCGGTTGACGCTTCACGGTTCACGATTAATGGTTCACGGTTCACGGCTGACCTTTGACCTTTGACCTTAGACCCTTGACTGGTCTCGTCCTCTTCTGACCTTTGACCTTTGACCTTAGACTGTCCTCCTCCCATCCCTTCAGGGGAGGGCTGGGGAGAGGCCGTGGAGGACTGGAGGGAGGCTATCAGCCCAATCAGTCCCATCAGCCCCATTGGAAAACTTAGGATGCTCTTTTTCATTTGAATTTCGGGTTTGTTTCTGCAAAGATAGGGGAAAATGTCCGAATTTCCAAATTTTTCGGAACGAAAACTTGTATTTTAACAAAAAAAATCCTATCTTTGCCCCAAAATACATATCCAAAATAAAAATCGTACTCTGAAAATGTTCAAGAACATACTCCTTCTTGCCACCGCAGCCATCCTCGCAGGCGCTGCCGTTGCCCAAGTGCCCTCCGCAACGTGGAACCCCAATGTCTCTGCAACCACCTACCGCAATCCCGTCATCAACGCCGACTACTCCGACCCCGATGTGTGCCGTGTCGAGGGCGACTATTGGATGACCTCCTCCTCCTTCGCCTGTTTCCCCGGTCTCCAGATTCTCCATTCCACCGACCTCGTCAATTGGGAGATTGTGGGAGCTGCGCTCACAGACTTCTATCCCGACCTCTCGTGGAAGACTGCCGTCCAACATGGCAACTTCGTGTGGGCTCCTTCCATCCGATACCACGACGGATGGTTCTATATCTATTGCGGCGACCCCGACAACGGCCTCTTTATGACTCGCACCCGCAATCCCCGCGGACAGTGGGAACCCATCGTGTGGGTCAAGGAGGGCAAGGGTCTCATCGACTGCTGCCCCCTTTGGGACGAGGACGGCAAAGCCTATCTTTCCCACGGTTGTGCCGGTTCCCGCGCCGGCCTTAAGTCCGTCCTCTTTGTTGCTCCCCTCTCCCCCGACGGCACCAAGGTCATCGGACCCTCCCGCATCGTCTTCGACGGCCACGAGACCCAGCCCACCATCGAGGGAACCAAGTTCTACAAGCGCAACGGCTGGTACTACATCATGTCCCCCGCTGGCGGTGTGCCCACAGGATGGCAGGTCACCCTGCGTTCCCGCTCCCCCTACGGCCCATACGAGGAGTACATATCCATGGCTCAGGGCGGCGACCTCAACCATATCAACGGTCCCCATCAGGGCGCTTGGGTCGAGACGCAGAACGGTGAGGACTGGTTCCTCCATTTTCAGGATAAAGATGCATACGGACGCGTAGTCCATCTCCAGCCCATGAAGTGGGTCAACGACTGGCCTGTCATCGGCGAAGACCCCGACGGCGACGGCATCGGTACTCCCGTCAACCAATATCGTAAACCCAACCTCCCCTCCTCAGGCAACTTCCAGCCCCTCGAGAGTGACGAGTTCGACTCCACCGCACTTGGCCTCCAGTGGCAATGGCAAGGCCCCCCGAGCCACTACTGGTATTTCTGCGATGCCAAGAATTCGCGACTGCGTCTCTATGGCGTGGAGTGTCTGCCCGACGCTCGCAATCTTGCCGACTGCCCCAACCTCCTTCTCCAGAAACTGCCCGCCGAAGATTTCACGGCTACCGCCAAAGTCCGTTTTGCGCCCAATCCTGAGTTCAAACCGCGTGGAGAGAATGCGGGTCTCATCATGATGGGTCTGGACTATGCTGCCCTCAAAATTGTCGATCTCGGTGACGGCAATTTCCGGCTCCAACGTGTCACGTGCAAAAAGTGCCTCTCCGGCGGAAAGGAAGAGGTCGAAGCCGAAGTCGATATCCAGGGTGTCAAGGGCGAGGAACCCTACACCGTCAAATATGCCTCCGTCGGTGTCGGACAGGTCAAGCCCTCCGCACGTGTCACTACGCCCGAACTGTGGCTCCGCGTTAAGGTGAAAGGCAATCGCCCTAAGGGCAAGGTGGTACCCCAGACCCTCTGCCACTTCTACTACAGTCTCGACGGCAAGAAGTTCCACGAACTCGGCTCCGAATTCTCCGCCCAACCCGGCAAGTGGATAGGAGCCAAGGTCGGACTCTTCAACTGCCGTCCCGGCTCCAAAAACGATGCCGCCTGGTTGGATGTGGACAACTTTATCTTCAGCAAATAAGATTTCCTCTATATACCTATATAATAAGGAGTCCCCGTTGTACGCGAGGACTCCTTTTCCATGTCTCAGGGAGCGGGGTCAGGAGATTTTCTGTCTGTACTCCGCCGGAGATATGCCGGTTTCTTTCTTGAAGAAACGGCTGAGGTGCTGCGGGTACTGGAAGCCGAGTTCGTAGGCCACGTCGGTGATGGTCTTGTCGGAGTTGGAAAGCTCTCGCTTGATGGCATCGAGGGTGTGCAGCTTGATATGCTCCTGTGCTGTCTTGCCGGTTTCCTTGCGGATAAGGTCGCCGAAGTAGTTGGGCGACAGACAGAGTTCCGAGGCACAATGGCGCACGGTAGGCAGACCGTTCTTCATCGCATTATTTCCCTCAAAGTAACGTTTCAGCAGTTGCTCGAAGCGAACCAAAAGGTCGCTGTTCGGTATCTCTCGGGTGATGAACTGCCGTTCGTAGAAACGCAACAGGTGATTGAGCAGTATTTCAATATTCGACACCACAAGGCGGCGTGTCAGTCGGTCGCTGTTGTGCTCCAGCTCGGTCTGTATTTCGTGGAGACAGTGGAGGAATATCCCACGCTCCCGCTCCGACAGATGCAACGCCTCGTTGGCCTGATACTCGAAGAAAGTATATTCTTTCAGGTTTCTGGCCAGCGCCGTGCCGTGAATGATTTCGGGGGCGAAGAACAATCCCCAGCCCACGGGCTGGAAGAGGTCATCCGGATGGCTGCCTAAATCGGGATTCGTCGGTTCAATGCCCACAACTTGTCCCGGAGCGGTACATACCACCGAGCCCTTGTCGTAGTCATAGCGCGAACGTCCATAGATGATGTCGCAGAACTTCTCGTCCTTGAGCATCACCGAATAGAATCCGTTCGTGTGACGTATATGCTTCATCGGCTTGGCTTCGCTCAAGTTAACCACGCTCACCATCGGATGGAGGGTTTCTATACCCAGCATCTCGTTAAATTCCTGTATTGTGTCGAAATGTGTCATCTCATTATTGTCTTGACTTTGAATGTCTGTCTATTTAAGACCATTCGCGGACATTCTCATACGCCAAAAATATCTGGCTTCTATATAAATTTTACAGATTGAATTACCCAAAACACGGATTTTTGTCCGTTTTCTGTAACATTGATAAAAAAATCTGTATTTTTGGTACTGTTTCTTTCAAGAATTTGTCGTATCTTTGCCATCGGAATTATAAACTTAAGGAGATATAACTATGGCAAAAAAAGTATTGATTGCGTACTACTCTCGTCGCGGAGAGAACTATGTGAACGGTAGTGTCAAGAAGCTGACTTTGGGCAACACCGAGGTGGTGGCCGCTAAAATCAAGGCTCTGCTGCCCGATGCCGATATGTTCCGCATTGACACGACCTACGAATATTCCAAGTCGTATATGACCTGTATCGAAGAGGCCAAGCAGGAGTTGCGTGAGCAAGCCCGTCCCGAGGTGAAAGACCCGCTGACATCGATCGATGACTACGATGTCATCATTCTGGGCTATCCCAACTGGTGGGGCACAATGCCGATGGTGTGCTACACGTTTCTCGAGTCGTACGACTTCACCGGCAAGACCATCATTCCCTTCTGCACCAACGAGGGCAGCGGCATGGGTTCGAGCGAACGGTTCATCAAGAAGCTCTGTCCTACGGCATACATCCTGGGCGGCACACCCATTCACGGTGCCGAGGCCCAAAGTGCCGACCGCGAGGCGAAACAAATCGTCGATATGGCCAGGTCAAGTCTCGCTTGAGAGACTTGACCCTTTTTATGTTCAGTAGCCCAATTTCTTCAGCCATTTCTCCACACGGTCCTTGCCGTCACGCACATCATGGCCGTAGATGGAAAAACCGTTGAGGAAGGTGGCGTTGGGATAGGCTTTCTTCAAATCCTTCACACAACTGCCGAGACCGGAACCCTCATGTGTAGTGAAGGGCACGATGGTCTTGCCATTCAGGTCGTACTGTTTGAAGAAGGTAAACATAACCTGTGGCCAGGTGCCCCACCAGACGGGACCGCCGATGAAGACCGTGTTATATTTCGACACATCCACGCTGTCCTCAAATGGAGGCAGCTCGCCGTTCTGCTGTTCCTCTTTGGCCAGATCGCACAGGGGCTTGTAGGCCATGCCGTCGTACTTCGATGTCTTGATTTCAAACTGGTCGGCACCGGTCACCTCGCTGATGTAATCAGCCACTATCTTCGTGTTGCCCACTTCGATATTGCCTACGCTGTAGTTCTCGCCCACATGCGAAAAGTAAACCACGAGAGCCTTGCCCGGTTCGGCCTGCGATTGTGATGCTGCCGGTTTATTCACCTTCGCTTCACCTTTCGTGTTTCCGCTGCAAGCGGTTGACACCAGCATACAAAGTGCCGATGCCAAAATGTACTTCAATGCTTTCATACTTGGTTTCAATTACAGACTTGCCGTCAAGATGTCCTTGATGTCCTGTTCGTTCAGCGGTGCGTAAGCCTTCTCCAAACCTTCACCCACGGCGATGTGGTGCGCCATCTCGTCGATGCGGCTGTCGTCAATGCCCACCTCCCGCAGATGCATGGGAATGTTGATGCTCTCGAAGAACTTGTAGGTCTCGTCAATGGCTTTCTCCGCTATCTCCTGTTTGGGCAGTTTGGCATCGATACCGAAGACATTGATACCGTACTTCACGAAACGGTCGATGGTCTTCTCGCTGAGGATATGCTTCATCCAGCGCGGGGTGATGATGGCCAGGCCCTCGCCGTGCGTGATGTCATAGTAGGCCGAGAGCGCGTGCTCAATGCCGTGGCAGGGCCATCCGCTGGGGCTGTTGCCGAGCGCAAGTATGCCGTTGCAGCCGTATGTACAGCAGAGCATCATCTCGGCACGGGCGGTGTAGTCTTCGGGATTCTCCAGACACCGGCGGGCGTTCACCATCAGGCTCTTCAGCATCGACTCGCAGAAGCCGTCGTTGAGCAGCGTCGTATCGGCTGCAAAGTACTGTTCGATGGTGTGGTTCATAGCATCGGCACAGCCGGCAGCGGTCTGCTTCTTCGATACGCTGAACGTGTAAACGGGGTCGAGGATGGAGCAGACGGGGAACAGCAGAGGATCCATGTAGCCAATCTTGTCGTTGGTCTCAGTGCGCGAGATAACGCCGCCGCAGTCGTACTCCGAGCCCGTAGCTGCCAGCGTGATGATGTCCACGATGGGCAGTGCAGCCTGTGCCTTTACCTTATAGGAAATCAGGTCCCAGGGGTCGCCGTCGTACTTGGCCCCTGCGGCGATGGCTTTCGAACAGTCGAGCACCGAACCGCCGCCCACAGCCAGTATCACGTCGATATTATGCTCCTTGCAGAGACGCACGCCGTCGAGCACGCTGGGGTTGTACTTCGGGTTGGGCTGTATGCCCGGGAGTTCCACCATCTCAAAGCCCTGCATCAGTTCCTTCACGCGGTCGTAGAGACCGATCTTCTTGATGCTGCCGCCTCCGTAGGTCAGCAGCACACGCTTGCCGAGAGGACGCATCACCTCTGGCAGTTTCACAATCGACTCGCGACCAAAGATAAGCCGGGTCGGGGTCATGTAGTCAAAATTCTGCATAGTTGTATTGTATTTGATAGGGGTTGTTGCTTATTTCTTTGCGGCCTCCACTTCGCGGATGCAGTTGAGGGCATTCAGCGTGCGGGGATAGCCGATGAAGGGGAGATTCGAGGAGATGACAGCGATGAGGAAGTCCTTGTCGTTGCCCACGTGATAGTTGCCTGCGATGTGGCCTTTCAGCTGCGGCTCACAACCGCCCTGGGCAGCGAGGAAGCAGAAAGTAATCAGCTCGCGAAATTTGATATCCAGTCCTGTGCGGGTATAGTAGTCGCCGAAGCAGTTGTCGGCCAGCCACTTGTTGATGTGGCGACTGTCCTCGGGGCCTGACTGCCAGAAGTCGCGCATCCCTTCGCCGAAGCAGTCCACCTGTGCCTGTGTGCCAGCCTCACGGCGGTTCGCCTGTGTGGTCTGTGCCTGCGGGGGCAGGGGCAGGGCGATGCCGCGCTGCTCAAATATCTCGTTGGTGGCCTTCAGGAAGGGGAACACACGTCCGATGCCGAGATAGGCTGTGGCCTGATAGACGATTTCCTTCACTTCCACGGGCGACACACCCATGTTGAGTGCGGCGGGCAGCAGGGCACGATATTCGTCGATGCCCTGACAACCCAGCAGCGTGGCAAGGTAGCAGATGAAGCGCGTGCGGTCATCGAGTTTGTCGGATGTCTGTTTGATGACTTCGTCGAAGGCGAAGTTGTCGAAGCGCTCAATGAATTCTGGGTCGGTACGCTTGTAATCGGACTCATAATTAGGGAACATCCTTTCGTGGTATGCCTCGGCCGATGGCGTAATCTGCGGGGCTGTGGAGCCGGGGAGTTTGTCGTACTCCTCATCCGTGACAGGTTCCAGCCACTCGTTGGATGCCCCTTCCTCCACCTTTGTCATATAGGTCAGGTGCTGCATCCATGAATCCTTGGCTGCACCGTGCCAGTGCTTCGCCTCGGCAGGGATGGCCACCACTACGCCGGGGCGCAGTTCCACGGGCTCCTTCCCTTCTTCCACATACCACCCGCGACCGGCGACACACACGAGCACCTGCACCGAACGGTGGTGGATGTGCCAGTTGTTGCGGCAGCGCGGCTCAAAGGTCACGTTCACGGGTCCGCCGTGTTCAGCATCGAGCGGAGCCAGATAACTGTTACCAATGAAATACTGGGCGTAGGCGGTGTTCAGTTCGCCTTTTGGCCATACGTTAAAATCTACTTCCTGTATCATATTCGTTTCTATTTTATCTTGCGCACTAACCCCGATACTGAACATCAGGGCGAGTGCTGCCATAATGGGTCTCATCTGTACTTTTGTTTTATTTGGTTCGACTTGTCTTTGGGATTCAATTGATTTTGGTCATATTTCAGAAAGTTGACGCAGTGGCGGCAGTGAACAGCCAACGGCCTTCATGTTTGGAAACTTGTACTTCTCTCGGTAGAGGGTTTCTATCTGCTGTTTATCGTCCATCTGTTTATCTGATAAAGTTTGTGGCGATACGCTTAGGTTCCTGCTCTGGTAAGCCGTTACGCTCATGCTCAGCACGGATGGCACGGATAAGAAAAGACATGTTGCGACCCAACACACGCATTGTCTGCAGTCCTTCTTCATCTTTCATTACGTCTTCTGATGTGTTACCATGCACGGCATTCCAATAGCGGCTGGCTGCCACGGGCATCTCGCCATGCAGGAAATACTTGTTCAGCGTGTCGAGTGTCGCCGTCGTACCCATCCGTCGGGCCGAGACAACAGCGGCTCCAACCTTGAAACGCTTCTCGAAAGAGGCTGAGAAAAACAGCCTGTCGAGGAACGAGACGAGCGTCCCGTTAGGCCCAGCATAATAGACAGGAGAACCGATGATCAGTCCGTCGGCCTCCTCGAACTTCCGTGCCACCTCATTCACCATGTCCTTATCAAAGACACAGCGTCCTAACTCACGACACTTGTAGCATCCGATGCAGCCTCGGATGTCCTTATGGCCTACGTGAACAATCTCCGTTGCCACGCCAGCCTTCTGTAGTTCGTCAGCCACCACGCTCAAAGCCGTGAAGGTACAGCCATGAGCGTGCGGGCTTCCGTTTATCAATAGTACTTTCACTCTAAACTTTAAACTTTAAACTCTAAACTTTAAACTAGGATTACCTCCATCCCATGAACATCTTCGTGGTCTCCCCGTCGTGATGGTCGAAGAAGAGGCTCTTGCCTGTGTCGAGGGTCTGAATACGTGCCATATCATCGGCACTCAGTTCGAAGTCGAGGATGTCGAGGTTCTGCGCCATGCGCTCCTTGTGGGTTGACTTCGGGATGATGATGACACCACGCTGCAACAGCCAGCGCAGGGCTACCTGCGGAATGGTCTTGCCATATTTCTCGCCAATCTCGCCTAATAGTGCGTTCTGGAAGAAGCCGTTGCGACCCTCGGCCAGCGGTCCCCACGACATGATGCGGCAGTCCAGTTCGTCCATGTACTTCTTGGCCTCCACCTGCTGGTCGAACACGTGCGTCTCCACCTGGTTCACCATCGGCTTCACCTCCACGTTCGAGGCCAGGTCGATGAGGTGGTCGGGGTAGAAGTTGCTGACACCGATGGCCCTCAACTTTCCCTCCCTGTACGCCTCCGTCAGGGCGCGGTAGGCACCGTAGCGGTCGCAGAACGGCTGGTGCAGCAGCATCAGGTCGATGTACTCTGTCTGGAGTTTCTTCAGGCTCTCGTCAATCGAAGCCTTTGCCCGTTCGTAGCCGTAGTTCGAAATCCATACTTTCGTCACCAGGAAGATGTCCTCGCGCCGGATGCCGCTCTTCTTCCAGGCACGACCCACGCCCTCCTCATTGCCGTAAGCCTGTGCCGTGTCTATCATCCGATAGCCCACCTCCAAGGCATCGCTCACGCATCGTTCACACTCATCAGGCGAAACCTGATACACTCCGTAACCAATCTGCGGCATCTCAACGCCGTTCCATAACTTAATTGTATTCATATCATATTTGTTTTATATTGACCTATACGCCTTTATATTTCGTTATCTTCGGTTGATGTGTTTCTGTCCGTCTCTTATCTGAATACCTTGCTGATTGCCGGAGCGGATGCCGCTAATAGAGTGTGAAACCCCGTTTGTTGCTGCCCTCGTCCGAACATTGCTGATGGCTGTCGACTGTTTGTCCACACCCAGACGTTTCAGCCAGTTCTCAACGGTGCCCTTAGAGGATGAGTCTCGTATGCTTGCTCCGCTGATGCCCAGCGATTCGAGGATGGTGGCATTGGGGAAATATTCTTTTAGGAGTGAAGTGTAACTGCTGACACCACTTCCTCCGTGTGTACCGAAGGGTATCAATGTCTTGTCATTCAACTCCGGGTGCGCCTCAAAGAACGTGCGGAAAATCATCGGAGGACGTGCCCACCAGATAGGACCACCGATGAAGATAGTCTCATAGTCGGCAATGTTGGTGATGTCGGTCTTGATGGCTGGGCGGGCATTGTTGTTGAACTCTGCCGTGGCCACCGTCTTTGTGTCCTCGTAGCCTGGCGGATAGGCTGCTTCGGGCACAATCTCAAAGACATCCACATCAGCCAGATCTTGAATGTAGTCCACCATGATGGCCGTGTTGCCACGCTCCACTACGCCCACCTGCCAGTTCTCTCCTGCACGTGAAAAGTAGATGACGAGCATCTTCCCCTTGGCTGTTCCTTCACCCTCGCCACCGTTCACTTCAGTAGCACCTGTCGTGCCGTCCACCTCCGGGTCGTTGCTGCTACAGGCCAGTGCCACGATGACGGCACAGAGGGCGAGCATTATTGTCAGTAACTTCTTCATTCTTATCAATGTGTAGCTTTCAGATACTGAAGGTCGCCATACCAATAGCTGGCGGTGCGGGCGCGGTCGGGATGAAAGCCTATCAAAAACCTTCCGCCCAGACCTTGATTTCTGCCTTGGACTCGTAGTTCAGGGTCTTTCCGGCTTTCCAGTTGATCTCGGGATAAGCCTCTTTGAACTCGGCATTGGCCCGGTCAATCGAGCTTCCGCCTGAGGTCGCAAAGAAGACCACCGTCTTGCCCTTGAAACCATAGGTCTCAATGAAAGTGTTGATGATGGTGGGGGCGGTGTACCACCACACCGGGAAGCCGATGTAGATGACGTCGTAGCTGCCCGCATCCTCCAGGTCCTTCACGATGGCGGGACGGGAGCTGCGGTCGGCCATTTCTACGGTGCTGCGGGAGGTCTTGACCGTCCAGTCCAGGTCGGCGGCGGTGTATTTGACTTCCGGCTTGATTTCATGCAGGGTGGCGCCGGTCACCTCAGAAAGGTCCTTCGCAACGGCTTCGGTGGTGCCGGTTGCAGAAAAATAAGCTACCAGTGTTTTCATTTCCTTATTGGATTCATCGATGTTGACCATATTGTACTTCCGGCTTCCAAGGCCGATCTGCTCGGCATATTCCGTGATGT